>NZ_JANHDH010000006.1 GCF_026616195.1 Haloarchaeobius amylolyticus | reverse complement strand
ATGATGCCGTGTTCGATGCTCCAGTTCCCGAAGTAGAACATCGCCATCATGAGCGCTCCGAAGAACGCTGCGAGACGGACCAGCGCGCCGACCAGCAGCCCGAGACCGATGAGGAGTTCGCCCCACGGCACGGCGATGTTCGCGAACTCGACGAACCAGGTCGTCTGGCCCATCCACAGGAACATCGACTCCAGCGGGTTCCCGTTCGCACCAGCCGCGTGCACCAGGTAGCCGCTCGAATCGAACGGCTTGACGATCTTGTCCCAGCCAGCGTGCAAGAACGCATACCCCATCATGAGCCGCAGCGACAGCACGAACCACGCACTCAGGCTGTGGGCCTTCCCCGTGACGTGGATACCACCGAGTCTGCTTTCGAACGTGTTGCTTCCGGACTTGAGTTCGTTGGTTGCCATTGTGATCGTCCTCTTACACCTGAACAGACGCCCCACCACAACATATAAAGAGAACGTAATTCTCGGTTCTACAGAACTGAGAACTGGTGTGGTTATCTCCACAGAAACCGGTAGACTGCGGCGACATAGGTTCCGATTTGCTGTGAGTGAGAGAAGCACGCTACACTGTGTCATTCTTCGTATCTGAGAACGACCCGCCGGTCGGACTGGCCACCGACGAGGCGGTCCAGAGAGCCGCCACAGGTATCCACGAACGTGCACATGGAAACGCATTAGTCGGGTGGGTATCGACATGAGGGTGAATGAGCCTCGCCGATTCCGACCGCGAACTCATCGAGGACGAACTCGGGCGTGCCCTCACACAGGCCGAGGCCACGCTCTTCGAGAACCTCTGGAGTGAGCACTGTGCGTACCGGTCCTCTCGACCACTGCTGTCCGCCTTCGAGAGCGAGGGCGACCAGGTCGTCGTCGGGCCGGGTGACGACGCGGCAGTCGTCGCACTGGACGATTCCACCTACATCACGATGGGTATCGAGTCCCACAACCACCCCTCCTACGTCGACCCGTTCGACGGCGCGGCGACGGGCGTCGGCGGCATCGTCCGCGACACGCTGTCGATGGGCGCGTACCCCATCGCGCTGACGGACTCGCTGTACTTCGGCGACTTCGACCGCGAGCACTCCCGGTACCTGTTCGAGGGCGTCGTCGAGGGCATCAGCCACTACGGGAACTGCATCGGCGTCCCGACGGTCGGCGGGAGCGTCGACTTCCACCCCGACTACGAGGGGAACCCACTGGTCAACGTGGCCTGTGTCGGTCTGCTGGACGCCGACCGCCTCGTCACGGCCGAGGCCCAGGAGCCGGGCAACAAGCTCGTCCTCGTGGGGAACGGAACCGGCCGGGACGGCCTCGGCGGCGCCTCCTTCGCCAGCGAGGACCTGAGCGAGGACGCCGAGACCGAGGACCGCCCCGCGGTCCAGGTGGGCGACCCCTACACCGAGAAACTGCTCATCGAGGCCAACGAGGTCCTCGTCGAGGAGGGGCTCGTCGAGTCCGCACGCGACCTCGGTGCGGCCGGGCTCGGCGGTGCCTCCAGCGAACTGGTCGCCAAGGGTGGCCTGGGTGCGCACATCGAGCTCGAACGCGTCCACCAGCGCGAGCCGAACATGAACGCGCTGGAGATCCTCCTCGCGGAGTCCCAGGAGCGCATGTGCTACGAGGTGCGCGAGGAGAACGTCGACCGCGTGCGCGAGGTCGCAGAGCGCTTCGACCTCGGCTGCTCGGTCATCGGCGAGGTGACCGACGGCGACTACGTCTGTACGTTCGACGGCGAGGAGGTCGTCGCGGTCGACGCGGAGTACCTCGGCGAGGGTGCGCCGATGAACGACCTGCCCCACGAGGAGCCGACGGTCCCGGAGACCGACCTGCCCGAGGCCGACCTGCCCGAGGCGTTCGAGGCCGTGGTCGGCAGCCCGACCACCGCCTCCAAGCGCTGGGTCTACCGCCAGTACGACCACGAGGTCGGCAACCGGACGAGCGTCCGCCCCGGTGACGACGCGGCACTGGTCGCCGTCCGCGAGGCCGGCCAGGGCCTCGCGCTCTCGGCCGGTTCGGACCCGCTCTGGACCGAGTGCGCCCCCTTCGACGGTGCCCGCGCGGTCGCACTGGAGAACGCGACCAACATCGCCGCGAAGGGTGCGACCCCACTCGCGGCGGTCGACTGCCTCAACGGCGGCAACCCGGAGAAACCCGACGTGTACGGCGGCTTCAAGGGTATCGTCGACGGCCTCGCCGAGATGTGCGCCGACCTCTCCGTGCCGGTCGTCGGCGGGAACGTATCGCTGTACAACGACTCGCCCTCGGGGCCCATCCCGCCGACGCCGACGCTCATGATGGTCGGCACGAAGGAGGGCTACGAGGCGCCGCCGATGCACGCCGCCCCCGAGGGCGACCTGCTGCTCGTCGGCGACCGGACGCTCTCGGCGGGCGACGAGTTCCGCCTCGGCGGCTCGGAGTACCTCGCCCGGATCGGCGGGAGCGACGCCTTCCCCGAACTCCCCACGAACCCGGCCGAATTCGTCGGTACGCTCGCGGACGTGGCCGACGCCGACCACGTCGCCGCGGTCCACGACGTGAGCCACGGCGGCCTCGCCGTCGCGCTGGCCGAGATGGTCCACGCGGACGCCGGCCTGTCGGTCGAGCTCCCCGAGAACGGCGGTATCAAACCTCGGGCCGAGCAGACCGGGCTGCTGTTCCACGAGCAGCCCGGCCGTGCCCTGGTCCAGACGACCGACCCCGACGCGGTCCGCGAGGCCTTCGAGGGCGTCGCCCCGGTCGAACACATCGGCTCGGGTACCCGCGACGGTGCGCTCGACCTCGCGGTCTCGTGGACCGACCTGCGGTACGACGCCGACGACGTCGCCGACCTGCGGCGTGTCATCGACCGCGAGATGACGTAACGCCGAGGTGACGACTGCGGCGACGGCGAGGCGACGATACCGACGACGGCGATACCGGTGACGGCGCCGGGGACCCGCCCGGTACCTACTTATATCGGAAGTAGCAAACGTTCACTGATGCGACGACCACCGGGGTGGCGGTGAGATGGCCGAACCGACCGCACTCATCGTCGAGGACGAACCCGACCTCGCGAACCTCTACGCGGCGTGGCTCAGGGACGCCTGTACTGTCAAGACCGCGTACAACGGCCAGCAGGCCCTGGAGGCCATCTCCGAGGAGGTCGACATCGTCCTGCTCGACCGCCGGATGCCCGGCCTCTCCGGCGACGAGGTCCTCTCGACCATCCGCGACCGCGAACTCGACACGCGCATCGCGATGGTCACGGCGGTCGAACCCGACTTCGACATCATCCAGATGGGCTTCGACGACTACCTCGTCAAGCCCGTCTCGAAGGCGGACCTGCTGGACACCATCGACCAGCTCCTGTTGCGCTCGACCTACGACGAGCAGATACAGGAGTTCTTCGCGCTCGCCTCGAAGAAGGCGCTGCTGGACTCCCAGAAGACCGAGGCCGAACTCCGGGCGTCGGAGAAGTACGCCCGGCTGGAGGACCGCCTGCACGTGATGCGGGCACAGATCGACGAGACCATCACCGAACTCTCGGACCACGACGCCTACCGGCGCGTGTGCCAGGATCTGGCGCGGACCGACTAGACCCCGTTCTCCCGTCACGGGCGGTGTACGACCACTATCGCATAGGTACTGGCCAGACTCGCCTTACCGGTCCAGAAGTTCGGCGAGCAGGACCCGCGAGTACCCGACGACCATCGCGAGGCAGGTGGTCCCCCCGAAGACGAGGAGTGCGAGCAGGAGGACGTTCCCCCGGAACGCGGTCAGCCAGTCACAGAGCCAGGGGGCACGGGTGGGAACGAAGCCACACGAGAACGGGGCTCCGGGGGTGAGGACGACCGCACCGACGAGCACCGCCGCGGTCAGCGCCGGGATGGTGAGGAACCCCAGCACGTACTCCCAGGGGCGAGGGGTGGCCTCCGCAGTCGACTGGTCGTCAGCGGCGGGCATCGTCGGTCACTGGCGCGTGACCTCGAAGGTCACCAGCCCGGTCAGCGAGAACTGCGTGCCCCCGGCCTGCCCGGTCGAGACGTCGACCTCCCAGCCGTGGGCCTCGGCGATCTCCCGGGCCACGGCGAGGCCGAGGCCGACCGCGTCGGACTCGTCGGTCGTCGCGGGCTCGAACACCCGGTCGAACTCGGTCTCGGGGATCTTCTCGGCGTCGTCGAGGATGTAGAAGCCGGTCGGTCGGCCCGTCGCGTCGTCCTCGATGGGGCCGATGCGGACCGTCGCCTCGTCGTCCCCGGCGCGGGCGGTGATGTCGTTGAAGACCGTCTCGAGCATGTGGACGAAGCGGTCGCGCTCGGCCCGGAGGCGGCCCTCGAACTCGAGGTAGACCGTCATGTCCTCGGCGATGGAGGCGTCGAGCGCGTCGGCCAGTGCGCTCTCGAAGTCGACCGAGGAGCGCGAGCCGATGGAGGTCTGGTCGCGGGCGAACTCGAGGATGTCGTCGACCAGCTCTTCGGCGCGCCCGAGCGTCTCCGCGGCGCCCGCTTCCTCCTCGCCCGCGAACTCGCTCGCTACCGTGTCGAGGTGGCGCTGGAGGTCGTCCGAGAGGATGTTCGCCACGGCCCGCAGGCGCTCGGACTGGCGGGCGAGGCTCTGCTTGCGCTCCTGGAGCAGTTTCTCGCGGTCGGCGCGGTCGAGGGCGGCCTCGGTGTTCGACGCCAGCAGCGACATGAGTTCGAGGTCGGTCTCGTCGAAGCCGTCGGGCTGGAGCGACCCGGTCATCATGACGCCGTGGGGGCCGATTGGGACGATAATCTCGCTCTCGAGGGGCGTGTTCGGGTTGTAGACGCCCTCCACCTCGGAGAGGTCGTCGAACACGCGCGCCTCGCCCTCGCGGTAGACGTCCCAGATCAGCCCCTCGCCCTCGTAGAACTGCGGGAGCCCGCCGAGTTCGGTGTGGGCGTCCATCGTGGCGGCCATCGGGTCGAGGACGCCCTCCTCGTCGTTGATGAGCCAGACGCCGCTGATCGGCAGGTCGAGCATCTCGCCGGCGGCGTGGACCGCCACGGAGCAGATCTCGGCGGCGTCCTCGGCCTGGAACAGCCAGCGCGTGACCTCGTGCAGCGAGCCGACCATGCGCTCGTACTCGCGTTGCTCGGTCACGTCCCGGATGACGCCGGCGACGCTGGCCTGGCCCTCGCCGAGGGCGACCATGCGCATCTCGCCGACGCGTTGCTCGCCCTCGGCGTTGGTGAACTCGAGTTCGAACCGGGAGTGACGGGCGTTGCCGGACTGTATCTTCCCGATGGCCTCGCCCATCGCCATCGCGCCCTCGGCGTTGATGGAGGCGAGTTCGGGGAGCCGGCGGATGGGTTCGCCGACGAGTTCGTCCCGCGTCGCCCCGAGCGAGGTCTCGATGGCCTCGTTCACGCTGGCGATGCGGTTCTGGTCGTCGACCGTGATGACGCCGTCGTGGACCGCCTCGACCACGCGGGCGTGCTGGGCGAGTTCGTTCTCGCGGTCCTTCCGGTCGGTGATGTCCCGGAGGTAGACCGAGAGCCCGGAGGGGGAGGGGTAGGCTCGCGCCTCGAACCAGGTGTCGAGGGGGTGGTGGTACACCTCGAAGGAGACGGGTTCCTGGGTCTCCATCGCCTGGTGGAAGCCCTCGGGGAACTGCGTCTCGACCGTCTCGGGGAACTCGTCCCACATGACCCGGCCGATGAGGTCCTTCCGCGAGCGCTTGAGCAGCGACTCGGCGCGGTCGTTGATGTACGTGAAGCGCCAGCCGGTGTCGAGCGCGAAGAAGGCGTCACCGACACGGTCGAGGATGGGAAGCGACCGTCCCGTCGTGCGTGTGCCGTCGTTCATGCGTCGACCACCCGGTGTGTCGAGAATCGTGCACGACCTGTCGAGGGTGACGCATGCATGGC
This sequence comes from Haloarchaeobius amylolyticus, assembly GCF_026616195.1. Taxonomy (NCBI): domain Archaea; kingdom Methanobacteriati; phylum Methanobacteriota; class Halobacteria; order Halobacteriales; family Halorubellaceae; genus Haloarchaeobius; species Haloarchaeobius amylolyticus. The sequence continues at coordinate 59,344 of NZ_JANHDH010000006.1, read as the reverse complement.
TCGGCGACTGTGCCGTACTACGCAATAACCCTATATACGTTTCGTGGCCGATTCGTGCCCCCGCAGGTCAGAGCGAGACCGCCTCCCCGACCCCGTTCTCGGCGGCGCGCTCGACCAGCCAGCCGGCGGTCGCGGCGTCGAGGACGGCCGACCCGACGCTCTCGACGACGACCACCTCGTCGGCCCCGACCGGCTGGTCGTCGAAGGCGGCCGCGAGGGGACGGCAGTCGTCGGCGGAGACGCGATTCTGCAGGTCGCCCGTCTCCACGGCTTCCTCGGGTACGTCGGCGTAGATGCGCCCCGCCCGGGCGACCGTCTCGGCGTCGAGTTCGCACATCTCGGACGTGTACGCCCCGACCGCCACGACGAGGGTCCCGTCGGCGAGGTCGGCGGCGTCGAGCACGGGTTCGGTACTGGTCGTGGCCGTGACGACCACGCTGGCACCCGAGAGCGCGTCGGCCGGGGAGTCGGCGGCCCGGACGGACGCGTCGAGTTCGTCCCCGAGGTCCGCGGCACACGCCTCCCGGGAGTCGCTGGGGGAGTAGACCGCGACCGAGTCGATGTCGGTCGCGGCCGCGATGGCCCGGGTCTGCCAGCGCGCCTGTGTCCCGGCGCCGAACACCGCGAGCGAGACGGGTCCCTCGGTCAGGTGGCGGACCGCGTTCCCGCCGATGCAGCCGGTCCGGGCGTTGGTCACCCGCGTCCCGGCCATGTAGGCGACGGGCTGGCCGGTCGCCGCGTCGGTCACGGCGATCTGGGCGTTCACGGTCGGGAGCCCGCGGTCGGCGTTGCCCTCGTGGACGCTGGCGAGCTTGGTCGCGTAGGTGTCGTCGCCGTGGAGGTACGCCGGCATCGTCAGTCCCGTCCCGAGGGGGTCCTCGGGCGCGTCGGCGTCGAGGCCGGTCCCGACTGGGAAGTGCGGTCTGGGCGGGCGTTCGACCGCGCCCGCCGCCTGCTTGCGGAAGGCCGTCTCGACCACGTCGAGGAGGTCGCCGAGGTCGAGCAGCGCGTCGACGTCTGCGTCGGAGAGGATGCGAACCATGGGTCGAGACACGACCCCGGCGGGGTTAGTTCTGGGTGGTCGGTCCGGACCGCCGGGTCGGCAACGGTTAACAACCGGCACCACGTGGTTCGGCCATGAACGTAGTCGTCATCGGTGGCGGAATCGTGGGGCTCGCCTCCGCGTACTCGCTGGCCGACCGCGGGGCCGACGTGGTCGTCTGCGAGAAGGGCAGCATCGGTGCGGGCAGCACCGAACGGTCGGCGGGCGGCATCAGACACCAGTTCTCGACCCGGGTCAACGTCCAGCTATCGCGCGAGAGCGTCCGGGTCTGGGAGTCGTTCGCGGACGAGTTCGGCGTCGACATCGCCTACCGGCGGTCGGGGTACCTCCTGCTCGCACGCGAGGAAGAGACGGCCGCGGCGTTCGAGGCGAACGTCGCCATGCAACAGGAGGAGGGGGTCGACAGTCGGTTCCTCACCCCGGCGGAGGCCGCCGAGGTCTGCCCGGAACTCGACGTCGAGCCGTTCCAGGCCGCGACGTTCTGCCCGGACGACGGCTTCGCGGACCCGCACCTAGCCCTCCAGGGGTTCTCGCAGGCCGCGACCGAGGCCGGCGCCGAGGTCCGCACCAAGACCGCTGTCACGGCCATCGAGACGCGAGACGGCGCGGTCGTCGGCGTCGAGACCGACGACGGGCGCCTCGACGCCGACTTCGTGGTGAACGCGGCCGGCCCCTGGGCGGGCCGCATCGCGGAGCTGGCCGGGCTCGACCTGCCGGTCGCTCCTCGCCGCCGGCAGGTCGCCGTGGTCGACCCGGAGACGCCGGTCCCGGACGAGGTCCCACTCACCATCGACCTCGACACGGGCTCGTACTTCCGCCCCGAGCGCGAGGGTAGCGCCATCGTCGGCGGCCACTTCGCCGACGAGGACCCCGACGTGGACCCCGACGGGTTCGACGGGAACGCCGACCTCGACTGGATGATCGAGGCGGTCGAACACGCCGCCGACTACGCGGGCTACTTCGGCCCCGAGACGCGCATCAAGCGCGGGTGGGCCGGCCTGTACGCCGTCACGCCCGACCACCACCCCATCGTCGAGGAGACGATACCCGGGTTCGTCAACGCCATCGGGTTCTCCGGGCACGGGTTCCAGCACGCGCCCGCGGTCGGGCAGCTCGTCGCCGAACTCGTCCTCGACGGCGAGGCGTCGCTGGTCGACATCGGCGCGCTATCGAGTGACCGCTTCGAGGCCGGCGAGTTGCACGACGAGCAGAACGTGGCCTAGCGTGGTCGATGGCGTCGACCACGAAGCCCTCAGAAGAAGTCCCGGAGGAAGACGTTCCGCGGCGGGAACAGCGCCGCGAGGTCCTCCCGGACGTGCTCGTCGGCCTCGATGTCGGCGGTCTTCAGCAGCCGTGAAAGCGGCGCGTAGCCGATGACGAGCTGGGAGAGCGCCGCGATGTCGAGGGTCACGTCGGGGCTCGCGTCGGTCGGCGTGCAGGTCCCCTCGCCATCTTCGACGGTGAGTTCGAACCGGTCGTCGTTCCAGTCGGCGAGCGAGTCCTCGACCGCGAGGACGAGACCCGTCTCTAATTCCGACGGGTAGGGCATGGTCTCCAGCGCGTCGACCACGTCCACGACCCGGACCATGGGCCCGGTCTTCTCCGTCACGGTGACGTTCTGGGGGTCGTCGACGAGGTCGAGCAGCAGGGCGTCGGTCCCGGTGTGCAGGGTGACCGTCGAGACCTGCGAGTCGTGCGAGTAGATGAACCGCAGGCAGTGCAGGTACGCCTCGTGGTCGACGGCGCCGAGCTCCCAGGCCGCGAACGTGCGACCGTCGTCGCCGTCTTCGACCTTGTAGTTGACGTAGCCCGCGATCTCGCCGTCGCGCTCCCAGCCGTAGACGTAGGGGTCCTGGTCCCAGCCCTCGAACCAGCGGTGGCGCCACCAGCCCTCGGAGCGCCTGATGGCGAAGTCCTCGCCGGCGGTCAGTTCGCGGTGGACCGCATCGACCGCCTCCCAGTCGCCGCCGTCGAGCCGGCGGAAGCTCCCCTCGTCGTCGAGGTCGGCCACGATGGGTTCGAGGACCGCGGGGTCGAACTCGAGTTCGCCCCGGTGGTTCGTGGTGTCCCAGCCGTACTTGTGGTAGAACGCGTACTTGAACGGCCAGAGCGCGGAGAGCGGGTCACCGCGTTCGCGGTACTCCTGCAGTGAGTCGAGGAGCAACTGGCGGACGTTGCCGCCGTGGCGGTGCTCGGGCGGTGAGGCGACCGCGGAGAGGCCGGGCAACTCGATGTCGACGCCGCGCCACGTCGTCTCGAACCAGTAGTGTCGGCAGACCGCGAGCGGCTCGTCGCCGTCGTAGATGGCGCGGTTCGCCCCGAGGTCCCAGTGGTCCTCCTCGGGGTCGAACTCGTCCGGCTCCTCGTGGGGCCGGAACGCGTAGCTCGTGTACGCGTGGAAGGTCTCCCGATCCTCCTCGGAGAGCGGGCGGTAGTCGGGCATGGATACAGGATGGCCGCCAGCGGAGAAGTAGCTTCCTCTCCCCTGTCATCTCGTGACACAGGGGTATCGGTGGGGATGCGGCGACCCCCGTCAGTCCTCCCGCCGCTTCTCCAGTTGCTCCTCGAACCACTGCCACTCCCGGGTGAACTGGTCGGTCTCCTCGAGGTTCCAGACGTCGGCCTGTCTCACGCGGGGGCCGGTCCGCAGCGAGTTCAGCATGTTGTAGAGCCAGAGGATGACGCCGACCCCGATGAGGTAGGCGCCGACCGTGGCGACCTGCTGGAGGGGTTCGTACCCCACCGGGTAGGAGGCGTAGCGACGCGGGAGGCCGGCGTACCCGATGACGAGCAGGGGGACGAAGGTGAGGGCGACGCCGACGATGCTGAGCCAGGCGTGGACCCTGGCGAGGCGCTCGTTGTAGAGCCGCCCGGTGATGAGGGGGTACCAGTAGTAGCTGGCCGCGAACATCGAGAACGGGATGATGCCGACGATGATGAGGTGGAAGTGGCCGACGACGTAGTAGGTCCCGTGGAGCAGCAGGTCGACCGGAATCGAGGCGAGGAAGACGCCGGTGACGCCGCCGACGATGAACAGGGCGATGCTGCCGATGCAGAACAGCATCGGGGCGGTGAGCCGGACCCGCCCGTTCCACATCGTCGTGATCCAGTTGAAGGTCTTCACCGCGGAGGGGACCGCGATGGCGACCGAGACGACCATGAACGACGCCTTGACCCGCGGGTCGGCCCCGGTCGCGAACATGTGGTGCGCCCAGACGCCGAAGCTCAACACGCCGATGGCGAGCGTCGAGTAGACGATGAACCTGAACCCGAACAGTTTGCGGCCGCAGAACTTCGGGAGGATGAAACTGACCAGCCCGAACGCGGGCAGCACGAGGATGTACACCTCGGGGTGGCCGAAGAACCAGAACAGGTGCTGGAACAGCATCGGGCCGCCCCCGTTCACCGTGAAGAACGTCGTCTCGACGGTCCGGTCCAGCAGCAACATCACGAGCGTACTCCCCAGCAGCGGGAACGCGAAGATGATGATGGCACTCGTCGTCAGGAGCGCCCACGAGAAGATGTCGAGGCGGTCCCAGCCGACCTCGTCGGGGCGTTCGGTGAAGATGGTGACGACGAAGTTGATGGCGGCCATGGTGGTCGCCACGCCGCTCAGGTGCAACCCGAGGAGCATCGTCGACACCTGCGGGTTCACGTGCCCCGGGATGGCCGAGGACTGGGACATCGGGACGTACATGGTCCAGCCGACGGCCGGCGGGACGAGTTCCAGCAGGGCCGCTGCCGGCAGCCCGACCGCCACCAGCGCCTTCCCGACGACGTCCGTGACGAGGCCCGCCCGGACCAGCAACAGCGCCGGCGGCAGCAGCCAGAACGCGATGGCGTTGATGCGCGGGAACGCCATGTCGTCCGCGCCGATGAGCAGGGGGAGGACGTAGTTCCCGATGCCGGTGAACACGGGCGTCGCGAAGAAGAACAGCATCGTCAGCCCGTGGGTCGTGAAGAGCTGGTTGTACGTCTCCGTGTTCCACACGTCGACCTGGGCGGTGACGAGTTCGGTCCGCATCATCATCGCGTCCATCCCGCCCCACAGCGCCGCGACGGTCCCGAACACGAGGTAGAGGATGCCGATGTCCTTGTGGTCGACCGTCGTCAGCCAGCGGATGAGACCAGTCGGCTTGTTCGTGAGCCGACTCGTCCCGGTGAGGTAGCCCCCGTCCGCGAGGAGCCGTGTCCCGCCGAATCGCGTGTCCTCGAAGCGACGACCGACGACCACGGCGACGAGCACGAGCACGAGAACCGCCAGGATTCCGAGGACGAGCCCGGACGCGAGCGGGGAGGCCATTGGCAGGACCTTCACGGAACAGCCGGAAATAGGCGGCGCCAAGGCAGGTCGGGAACCCCTTCAGGTCGGCGTCGACGAGTGGGTGTGTCTGATTCCCGTGAGGTGGGCGTAGACGGCTCCGAGGGTGAAGCCGTAGGCGAGGTGGGCGATGAGCGTCGACACCGCGTACACGAGCAGGATGGCGCCCGTGAGCGACCCGCGGCCGGTGACGACGAAGGCGAGCCAGAGGACGGTGGCAAAGCCCATCCCGGCCGCCGCGGGGTCGAGCTCCAGCGGGACGTAGGTCTCCAGCGCGACGAACAGGAGCGGCCACGCGACCGTCCCCGCGACCACGAACAGCGCGAACCCGACGTACACCCGGCCGGGGACGCCCGCGAACCGGGCGACGACCTGGAACAGCTCCATCTGCGTCCGTGTCTGGACCTCGAAGACGACGAACAGGACCGACATCACGGTGACGCCGGCCAGCCCGCCCGCGATGGCCGCGACCGGCGCCGGCACCGTCTCCGACCCGTTGTTGGTGGCCGCCATGGTCAGTCCTCCGGCGGGAGCGGGACGCCGACGACCGGCCGGTCCGTCTGCAACAGGACGGCCTGGGCGACGCTCCCGAAGATGAGCTTGTTCACCTGCGTGCGCTTCTGGTCGATGCCGAGGACCACCTCGGCCACGTCGAACTCGCGGGCCGCCGTCAGCAGGTCGGCCGTGGCGTCGTTGCCCCGGGTGTACTGGTGGGTCTCGACCGCGATCCGGTCACCGAAGCGGTCGGTGAACACGTCGAGGGCGGCCTGCCCCGCCGCGACCTTCGCGTCGTCGTTGCCACCCTTGAGTGAGTTGACGACGTGCAGCGTCTCGACCGTCTCGATGCGGTCCTCGAGGTAGTCACAGAGCCGGTGACTCGTCGCCTCCTGGTCGGTGCCGACGAGTAGGGTTGTCATGCCTCGGTCAATGGGGCGGCAACTATTGAAAGCACGCCCGAGGATAGCTGGTGGGCTGCCATGCGGATGGCTACTCGGAGGGAGAGGTGTCCGTCGCCGTAGTCAGGAAGGCTGCGGGCAGGTGCCGACGTGACCACCCCTCTATCCTGTCCGGGCCGAGCACCGAGAACCACGCGAGCATGCATCCCAGCGTGACGAGGAACGACGGGAGGACGAGGGCGAGTTCCACGTCGAGCCGGTAGAGCATCGCGACGGGGAACACCCCCGCAACTGTCCCGGTTCCGGCGAGGAGTCCCGGACAGAACAGGCTCGCGAGCAGGTTCAACACCGGCCCACCGAGCGCCCGCGTGAACGCGACGCCGAGGACGAGACCACAGCCGACACCGGCGGTCGCGAATGCGACGAGTGACCCCACCTCGCCGAGGAGTACGGAGCCACCCGCCCAGACCAGACAGGCGAGCAGCCCCGCCGACAGGTGGGCCACCCCGGACCGCCCTTCGAAGGTCGAGAGTATCGCTACGGTCTTCTCTGGCACCCGCGTCCCGTATCGTCCCGGAGACTTCGACATCGTTCGCGCAATCGCTGGTCGAGCGGATAACGGTTGGGTCCGTGAGAGGAATCGAGGGGCCGGTACCGGACCGGCGCGACTACTGGATGAACGCCTCGATGCGGTCCATCGCCTCGCGCAGGTCGTCGAGGCCGGTCGCGTAGGAGACGCGCAGGTGCCCCTCGCCGCTCTCCCCGAAGGCGCTACCCGGGACCGCCGCGACGCCCTGTTCCTTCAGCAGTGCCTCGGCGAAGCCCTCGGAGGTGTAGCCGTCGGGCACCTCCGGGAAGACGTAGAAGGCGCCACGCGCCCGGAAGCAGTCGATGCCCATCTCCTCGAACCGGGAGAGGACGAACCGCCGGCGGCGGTCGTACTGGCTCAGCATGTACTCGACCTCGTCGTCACAGCTCCGCAGCGCCTCCAGTGCGGCGTGCTGGGCGGTCGTCGGTGCGGACAGCATGACGTACTGGTGGATGCGGTTCATCGCGGCGATGGCCTCCGGCGGGGCCATCGCGTAGCCGAGGCGCAGGCCAGTCATCGCGTAGGCCTTCGAGAAGCCGTTGAAGACGACGGTGCGCTCGCGCATCCCGTCGAGGGTGGCGATGGAGGTGTGGTCGTTCTCGTACTGGAGGTCGGCGTAGATCTCGTCGGAGATGACCGTCAGGTCGTGCTCGCGGGCGAACTCGGCGATGGGTTCGAGGTCGGCCTTCGTCATCACGGCCCCGGTCGGGTTGTTCGGGTAACAGAGCATCAGCAGGTCCGCGTCGGCGGCGCCGGCCGATGCCAGTGCCTCGCGGGTCAACTTGAACTCGTCTTCCTCCTTCGTCTGGATGCGAAGGGGTTCCCCGCCGGCGAAGATGACGCCGGGGACGTAGGAGATGTACGCCGGTTCGACGACGGCCACGGTGTCACCGGGGTCGACCAGCGCGCGGAGGGCCACGTCGACGCCCTCGCTGACCCCGGTCGTGACGAGTATCTCCTCGTCGGGGTCGTAGTGCTGGTCGTACCGGTCGGCGACGTGGCGGGCTATCTCCTCGCGCAGCTCGCGCTTGCCCCGGTTGGCGGTGTAGCTGGTCTTCCCGCGTTCGAGGGCGTCGATGGCCGCGTCGCGGGCCGCCCACGGCGCGGAGAAGTCGGGCTCACCGACACCCAGCGAGATGACGTCGTCGCGCTCCTCGGCGAGTTCGAAGAACTTGCGGATACCCGACGGTGGGACCGAGGACACCCTGTCTGAGACCTTCATCGTCACGGTGAGACGGAGAGGCGGTCGTCGTCGTCGCCGTCACCGAACGTGACCCCACGGTCCTTGTACGTCGTCATGACGTAGTGGGTGACCGTCTGGGTGACCTCGGGCACGGGTGCGACCTTCTCCGAGATGAAGATGGAGACGTCGTGCATCGACTCGTCCTCGACCTCCATCAGGAAGTCGTAGTCGCCGCTGACCAGGCGCAGGGTCTTCACCTGCGGGAAGCGCGCGATGCGCTCTGCGATGTCCTGGTAGCTCGTCTCGCGGTCGAGGGTGACGTTGAGCTCGACCGTCGCGCGGACGACCTCGCGGTCCGTCTCGTCCCAGTCGACGATGGCCTGGTAGCCACGGACGACGCCCTCGTCCTCGAGGTCTGCGATCGCCGCTGCTACCTCTTCCTCGGTCATGTCGGTCATCCGGGCGAGGTCCGCCGTCGTGTGACGGGCGTTCTCCAGCAGCAGGTCGAGCAGGTCGTCCCGTGCGCTCATACTACCACACAGCACGTGGGTGTGTCAAAAGCGTTTCTTCCCCGTCGTGGTTCGCCGGGGTCGGTGGCCGGCGCCGGGACGCCGCGGGCCTACCGGGCCCGGGCGTGGGCGAAGTCGACGTTCTCGAAGCCCTCGGGCTCGCGGCCCTCGGTCGCGAACACGTAGAGGGCGGTCTTGGCGATGCCGGTGAGGGTCTGGCCGAACAGGACCGTCACGAGGACGACCAGTACGGCGAACGCGACCGCGCCGAGGAAGCCGACCGGCGACCCGCCGACGAGGACGAACACGCCGGCGGCCAGCCCGAGGCCGACCAGCGTGAACAGGATGCTCACGAGGCCGACGCCGAAGTGCGCCCCCGCGGTCTCGCCCCAGGTGCGCTTGAAGGTGTCACCGCTGCGCCGGATGGCCTCGGTGACAGACACGTCCTCGAAGACGATGACGGGGACGACGAAGTACGTCAGGATGCTCCAGCCGACGCTGAGGATGCCCGCGAGGATGTCGCCGAGGACGCCCTCGTCGCTGCGGATGACCTGCAGGAGGACGCCCACGGTCGCGGCGATGGACGCCCACGCGAAGATGGTGCCGGCGTTGCGCCAGGCGGCCCGGAGGCCGCCCGCGAGCGAGGGTTCGCGACCCTCCATCGACGCCCGGGCCTCGTGCATCAGCCCGGCGGTGAAGAACGAGGCGATGAACGTCGACCCGAGGTAGAGGACGAACAGCACGACCCAGGCGAGGATGCCGGGGTCGGTGCCGACGACGAGCGCCGCCCCGCCGAGGAGCAGCGCGAGGTACACCGCACCCGCGAGGCCCCCGACGAGGGGGAACACCGCGAGTTCGGGGTCACGGCGGAGGACGCCGAGGCTGTCCATGGCGAGGCGCCAGCCAAGGCTCAGACGCTGGAAGAATCCCATGGGTAACACATCGCTCGCCGAGGAGATAAACCCGCCTGACAGGTGCTGGCACCCGCTTCTCGAGGGGGCTCGCGGGCTGGCCGCACCGCGGCTCAGTAGTTCTTGAACAGGTGGGCCCGCACGTCGTCCTTGGTCTGGACGTACTCGGTCGTCCCGTCCGGCATGTCGACCTCGTACCGGGCGTCCTCCTTCGACGCCTCGCGCCACTTGTCGTCGTGGGTGTCCATCAGGTTCATCATCGCGTTGAGGCGGTCCTCGCCGCTATCGGGGGTCGAGGACGTGGTCGCGCCGCCGTCGGCCTCGGCCGTCTCCGCCGCGTCGTCGCTGCCGGCGTCCTCGCTCTCCGCCTCGGCCTCGTCCTCCGATTCGGCCGCCTCCACCGCCTCGGCCGCCTCCTGCTCCGTCTCGCCGTCGTCGGACCAGTCGGCCTCCTCGGTCTGGGCCGGGGAGTCCCCGGTGGCCTCCATCTCGAGGTCGATGTCGTCCCCGTCGTAGTGGTCGATGAGGTACTGGAGCGCGTCCTGCGGTCTGACGTGGCCGTAGCGGACCTCGTCCTGTATCTCGGTTCGCAACGATTCGAGGAACTCGCGCTGTTCGGGGGAGATGGTGAGTTCGGGCATACGCGAACCCTCGGGATGGTGGGTAATAAGAGTGGACCCCCGGAGACAGCAAGCGTTCACTCGCCGGCGGGACAGCTCGTCCCGTCGCCGGTGCCGTCGTCGCCGGAGTCGTAGTCCAGCGAGGCCGCCACGTCGAGCAGCCCGGCGCCCTGCTCGTCGCCGGACCTGCCGAGGTCCTCGGCGGTCCCCGTCAGCCGGTCCCGGACCTCCTCGGGGGAGTATCCGGCGGCCACCAGCTGGGCGACCGCGCCGGTCACGTGCGGGGCCGCCATCGAGGTCCCGTCGAGGGTCCGGTGGCCGTCCCTGACGGGCGAACAGATGCTCTTGCCGGGGGCCGCGATGTCGACCTCCGGGCCGGTCGAGGAGAACGAGGCGATGTCGTCGTCGATGGTCGTCGCGGAGACGGCGACGAACTCCTCGTAGGCCGCGGGGTAGCCCACCGAGTCGGGCTGCCCGCGGTTGCCGGCCGCCGCGACCAGCACGACGCCCTTCTCGCGGGCGTACTCGCCGGCGGCCTGGAGCGCCGGCGACTCCCGCGGGGAGCCGAGGCTCAGGTTCACCACGTCCCAGCCCTCGTCGGCGGCGTGGCGGATGGCCCCGACGATGTCCGAGGTGCGACAGCCGCCACCGCCCCCGCAGACCTTCAGCGCGTGCAGGGTCGCGTCGGGGGCGACCCCGACGACGCCACTGTCGCCGTCCCCGGCGGCGACGGTCCCCGCGACGTGGGTGCCGTGGTCGCCGTCGTCCGCCCAGGGGTGGTCACAGCCGTCGCCCCGGCAGTCGACCCACGCCCGGTGGTTCCCCTCGACCGACGGGTCCGCGATGTTCGCCTCGAGGTCGGGGTGGGTCGGGTCGATGCCGCCGTCGATGATGCCGACGTCGACGTCCTCGCCCGTCGCGCCCTCGGCGTGGGCCACGTCGGCGTCGACGCGGTCGATGCCCCACGGGAGGACCTGATTACCTGCGGTGCGGTCGCTGGCGCCCCCGTCAGGGGCGGAGTACAGCGTCAGTTTCCGGTCGCGCTGGACGAAGGCCACGTCCTCGCGAGCGCGCAGGGACTGGCTGCTCGCGTCGGAGTAGGCGCCCACGACGAGCGTCAGTGGGGAGTCGCCGCCGAGTTCGATGCGTTCGTGGCGCACGTCGGAGACGGAGGCCGCGGCGGTCGCGGCGTCCGGCTCGCGCGCCCCGACGATGTACCGCTTCATCTGGTCGAGCACGACGGCCCCGAGGCCGGCGAGGACGCCGCCGGTCGCGGCGCTCTTCAGCAGGTCGCGGCGGGACCAGCCGCCGGTGTCCATCCCGGTCATCGTCGACCTCCCGTGGTGCGTTCGCGTGGGTTCCAGAACATGGGTATCGTACCTGCGTGGTCGCTATCTGTCGTCGGGGAGCCGCCCGGACTCGTCGACCGGCCGGGTGAGGCCGTCGCGGAGGTCGTTCCCGAAGTGGGCGCCGAGGCTGCCGGCACCGAAGCTCAGGGCGGCGGCGATGCCGAGCGTCTGCGGGTTCACCGTGATGAGGGCGATGATGGCCGCCACGATGCCCTCGCCGATGATCGTCGCCGCCAGGCTGACGCCGAAGACGGCGACGACCGCGGCGACGCCGGCCTCCAGCGTCGGCTTCTCGTCGACCGCGAGCCCGGCGACGAACGCCCCGAGCAGCGTGCCGACGTACGTCCCGACCAGCGGGATGTACTCCATCCCGAGCACCGCCCCGAGTACGACCGTGACCAGGGCGACGGCGAACCGCTTCGGTGCGAACCGCGACGCGCGCTCTGCCATGCACTAGCACGCGGACCACGGGACGAAGTATCTTTCTCCTGATACGGAAACGCGGGCGGGGCTCGCCGAGCGAAAACCACTAACACCGCGCCCGACTACCCTCTCGCATGGTTCTGCTCGAATCCGACACCGAGATGCAGAAGGGCGACGCCGCACCCGCGTTCGAGCTCCCCGGCGTCGACGGCGAGACGTACTCCCTCGACGACTTCAGCGACTACGAGGGCCTGCTGGTCGTGTTCACGTGCAACCACTGTCCGTACGCCCAGGCCAAGTTCGACCTGCTGAACGACCTGGCCGCGGAGTACGACGAGGTGGCCGTCGTCGGCATCAACCCGAACGATGCCGAGGAATACCCCGACGACTCCTTCGAGGCCATGCAGGAGTGGACCGAGGAGGGCCGCATCCAGTACGACGCCTACCTCCGCGACGAGAGCCAGGAGGTCGCCCGGGCCTACGGCGCGGTCTGCACGCCCGACCCGTTCCTCTTCGAGCGCGAGGACGGCGAGTTCAGACTGGTCTACCAGGGTCGCCTCGACGACGCGATGAACCCCGACGCCGAGCCGACGCGCTTCCACATCCGGGAGGCCATCGACGCCATGCTGGCCGGCGAGGCGGTCGACCTTGAGTGGCAGCCGTCGCAGGGTTGCTCCATCAAGTGGACGGACGAGTAGGCCGCGCTCGAACACTCTCGCTTACTGGGAGGTAAGTTCCCGCGGCTCACCGTCTTACCCGCGAAACACCTGCACATCCCCGGGAAAACGAGATAAACCGGTGTCGCTTAGATTTATACCATGCGACAATTTGGGGGGTCGCGCACCACTGGAGTACGACGAGTTCTGGGGGGACTCGCCGAGTTCGTATCGGTCGTCATGGGCATCCTGCTGTTCCCGGTGTATCTGGCACGGGCGAGGACGTCGAAACTGGTCCAGGCGACGGTCCTCGCCGGGTTCGGAGGTGTCCTGCTCGTGATGGTGCTGTTCCCGCCGTTCGCCCTGCTGGCAGCCCTGTTGCTGTTCGTCCTCGGCGGGACGGTGGGCGCGATGACGGTCCAGCAGAAGCAGGTCGACGCGATAGAACGCACGGACGAATAGGAGAGATAGCGGTTTTTTGCAGAGGCGACTCGCCAGAGAGCCGGCGGGCCGTCGGGTCCTCAGGCCGTCGGGTCCTCAGGCCGTCGGGTCCTCAGGCCGTCGGGTCCTCGGTCCGGTCCCGCAGCTCGGTCCGGCGGATCTTCCCGGTCACCGTCTTCGGCAGTTCGTCGACGAACTCGATCTCACGCGGGTACTCGTGGGCCGAGAGCTCCTCCTTGACGTGGTCCTGCAGTTCCGAGGCCAGCGCCTCGGACCCATCGTACTCGTCGGTCAGGACGACGTAGGCCTTCACGATGTTGCCGCGCTCCTCGTGGGGCTTGGGGACGACCGCGGCCTCCGCGACGGCGGGGTGTTCACCCAGCGAGGACTCGACCTCGAAGGGGCCGATGCGGTAGCCGGAGGAGAGGATGACGTCGTCGGCGCGGCCCTCGAACCAGAAGTAGCCGTCCTCGTCGACGTGCGCGAGGTCCCCCGACAGGTACCAGTCGTTGACGAAGCAGTCCTCGGTCTGTTCGGGCTTCTGCCAGTAGCCCGCGAAGAAGCAGGGGTAGTCCCCGCGCTGGGCGATCTCGCCGGTCTCGCCCGGTTCCAGTTCCTCCCCCGTCTCGGGGTCCACGACCGCGGCCTCGATGCCGGGCAGGGGCCGGCCCATGCTGCCGGGCTTGACCTCCATCGTCGGGTAGTTGTTGATGATCATGTTGCCCGTCTCGGTCTGGCCGTAGGTGTCGTGGACGGTCACGCCGAGGCGGTCCTCGGCCCACTCCACGACCCCACCCGAAAGCGGTTCCCCGATGGAGAGCGCGTGGCGCAGGTCCAGCGAGGTCCCGTCCAGCACCTCCTCGTTGGCCCGGAGCATCCGGTAGGCGGTCGGGACCGAGAACAGCACCGAGATGGGGTACTCGTCGAGCAACTCGGCCCACGTCTCGGGGTCGAACTCGCCCTCGTAGGTGAACAGGCTCGCACCCCAGAACCACGCGCCGAGGGTGTTGATGGGCCCGGTGAGCCAGCCCAGGTCACCGGTCGACCAGTAGAGGTCGTCGGGCTGGAGGTCGACCGCGAACCGCTGGGTGGCGGCGACGCCGGCGACCCACCGGTGCCTGTGCTGGACGCCCTTCGCGAGCCCGGTCGTCCCGCTGGTGTAGTAGAGCAGGGCGTCGTCCTCGCCCCCGGTCTCTGCGGGCTCGTACTCCCGGCTCGCCTCCTCGACGGCGGCGCGGAAACTGATGTCGCCCTGCCGGATGCCCCGGCCGTCCTCGGAGAGGACGATGACGTGCTCGACCGAGGGCGCGTCTTCGAGGGCCCGGTCGATGGTGTCGCGGTTCTCGGCGGTCGTGACGACCACCTTCGCGTCGCAGTCGTCGAGCCGGTAGGAGATGCCGTCGGGCCCGAAGCGCTCGTTCACCGACCCCCACACCGCGCCGGTCTTGAGTGTCCCGACGAGCGCGATGTAGTGCTCTGGCACCCGCGGCATGTACGAGAAGACGCGGTCGCCCTGGTCCACGAGGTCGTCGAGGACGTTCGCGAACTGGTTCGAGCGGTCCCGGAGCTCCCAGAACGACAGGGTCTCCGACTCCCCGTCGGTTCCCACGTAGTAGAGCGCGACCCGCGACCGGTCCTCGGCGTGGCGGTCGCAGACCTCGTGGGCGATGTTCAGTCGTTCCGGGGCGTCCCAGTCGGCCTCCGCGTAGATATCGTCCCAGGAGAAGTTCTCGCGCCGTGCCTCGTAGTCCGAGAGGTTGTGGCCATCGACAGGCATGACGGTTCGCACTTCTCCCGAGAGTGTAATGATAGTTGACCCGGATAATCACGGGTCTGAAACGACCCCGGGAATCGTGTCGGGGGCTGTCGGTCGGTCCTACACCGCCCGCCGGTACTGCACGGGCCACTCGACCGCGTCCTCGCGTCCCAGTTCCTCGGCGGCGTGCAGCGTGAAGTAGGGGTCCCGAAGGTGCTGGCGGCCGACAATGGCGAGGTCGGCCCGGCCGTTCCGGATGAGGGCGTCGGCCTGCTGGCCGTTCGTGATGCCACCGACCGCGCCGACGAGGGCGTCGGTCTCTGCCCCGACGCGCTCCGCGAAGGGGACCTGGTAGTTCGGGCCGGTGTCGGGGAGCTGCTGGTCGGGGTGGAGCCCGCCCGCGGACACGTCGACGAGGTCCGCGCCCAGCTCGGTGAGGTCGCCGGCGAGCCGGGCCGTCTGGTCGACGTCCCAAGACTCGCGGTCGGGGAGCCAGTCCGTGGCGGAGACACGCACGAAGACGGGCTTCTCGTCGGGCCACACCTGCCTGACCGCCTCGGTGACCTCGCGGACGACCCTGGTCCGGTCCTCGAAGTCGCCGCCGTAGCGGTCCTCGCGCCGGTTCGTCACCGGTGAGAGGAACTCGTGGAGCAGGTAACCGTGGGCGGCGTGGACCTCGGCGATCTCGAAGCCCGCGTCGAGCGCGAGTTCGGCGGCCCGCGCGAAGTCGTCGACCAGTTGCTCGACCGCCCCGGTCGACATCGTCTCGACCTGCTTGTCGTCGTCGTAGGGGTACGCCTCGGCCGAGGGCGAGGGCGCGACCCAGCCGCCCTCGCCGGGCTGGACCGGCTCCGAGCCCTCCCAGGGCGGGGTCTTCGTCCCCTTGTGGCCGGCGTGGGCGAGCTGGATGGCCGGAACCGAGCCCTGGCTGCGCATGAACTGGGTGATGGGCGCGAGGGCGTCGGCGTGCTCCTGGCTCCAGATGCCGAGGTCGCGCGGCGAGATGCGTCCTTCCGGGGTGACCGCGGTCGCCTCGGTCATCACGATGCCGGCACCGCCGACGGCCCGGCTGCCCAGGTGTTGCTCGTGCCAGTCCGTCGCCAGCCCGTCGAACTCGCAGGAGTACTGGCACATCGGGGAGACCATCACGCGGTTCGGGACCGTCGTCTGGCGTATCGAGAGGGAACTGAAGAGGTCGCTCATTGCCCGGGGTTGGCCGGCCCCTCAAAAACCCGTGCCGGAGACAGCCGCCTTTGCCGGTAGTGGGACGACCCGCCCGGCCAGCAGACGCAGAAAGGCGTCGTTTATCGCGGTGGCCGCGCAACCGCGGGACATGCACTGCGAGTCCCTCTTCGGTACCGCGAAGCCGGTCGTCGGTATGGTCCACCTGCCGCCCCTGCCGGGCGCGCCCCGGTTCGACGGCGACCGCGAGGCCATCCGCGAAACCATGCTCGCCGACGCCCGCGCCCTCGAAGCCGGCGGCGTCGACGCCATCATGGTCGAGAACTTCGGCGACGCCCCGTTCTACCCCGACGACGTGCCAAAGCACGTGGTCGCCCAGATGGCCGCCCTCTGCCAGGAACTGGTCGACGCGGTCGACGTGCCGGTCGGCGTGAACGTCTTGCGGAACGACGCCGACGCCGCCCTCTCCATCGCGGCCGCGGTCGACGCCGACTTCGTCCGTGTCAACGTCCACGTCGGTGCGACCGTCACCGACCAGGGGCTCCTGCAGGGGCAGGCCCACGAGACCCTGCGGCTGCGCGACCGGCTCGACGCCGACGTGGCCGTCCTCGTCGACGTGGGCGTCAAGCACGCCACCTCGCTGGGCGACCGACCCCTCAAGGAGGAACTGGCCGACGCCTGCGAGCGCGGCCTCGCCGACGGCATCATCGTCTCGGGGAGCGGGACGGGCGACCCGACCTCCCACACCGTGCTGGAGGACGCGAGGACGTTGCTCGACGAGGAGTTCCCCGAGGTCCCCCTGTTCGTCGGCAGCGGCGTCACCCAGTCGAGCGTCGCCCAGACCCTCGACCTGGCCGACGGCGTCATCGTCGGGACCGCGCTCAAGGACGGCGGCGAGACCACGAACCCGGTCGCCGAGGAGCGAGTCGCGGCGCTCGTGGCGGCGGCCGACCCGGTGCGGTAGCACCGCCACCCGGTGCGGTAGCACCGTCGGGAGTCCTGCCACCCACGCGAGCCGTCGGCTCACCGGGTCGTGACGAGAGAAGAGACGTGGCGCTACTCGACCGTGACGGTCGGTGCCTTCTCGAAGACGAGTTCCAGCACGCCGTTGCTGTAGCGGGTGCTGACCGGACTCGTCTCGACGGTGGTCGGCAACGAGACCGACCACTCGCCGGCGTACGGGTGACTCACCCGTAGCGACGCGGTCCGACCCGTACATCGGATGGCGATGTCCTCCCGGTCGACCCCGCCGGGCACGTCCGCCACGACGAAGATCACGTTCTCTTCCTGGTATACGCTCCAGAGAATCCTGTCGGAGAGCCAGCCGCTGCTATCGAAGCGACCCCCCAGAGCGTCGCTGAACAACCTCTCGAACTCCTCGAAGAAGGGATCCATGTCGTCCCTCCCGCCGGTATCCATGCACATAGATAGGGTGTGACACGGTATAGCTTGCGCGGTCCCGGGTGACGAAAACAACACCTAGTCACCCTGTCACCACCGGGTAACGAAATGTCCGCCCTGTAGGGGAGTCACCCGGCCGCCTGCTGGCGGTTAGCTTCCTCAGGCGCTCCCGTCGGCGCGGGAGTTGATGTCCACGTGATAGTACTGGAGCACGTCTCGCCCCAGCAGGACGGGGTGTTCCATGTGGCTGCGGTCCTCGACGCTGGCCTGGACCGTGTGGCGCTCGCCGCCGAGGTCGACCACCACGTCGACCATGGGGCGGACGCGACCGGCCTTCAGGCTCCCGGACTTGATTCGGATGCTGTTCCGGACCGGCCCGGCCCCGATGGCGGCCGCGAGTCGGGTGTCGATGCTGGTCCGGCCCGCACCGGTGTCGGACTTCGCGTAGATGGTCTCGGCCCCGCTCGTCCCGATGACGGTCACCTCCTCGATGTAGCCGACGGTGGCGGGTTCCGCCCCATCCGTGACCGCCAGCGGCGCGCAGGCGGGGATGGAATCGTCGAGCGTCGCGGCGAGTTCGGCG
Source organism: Haloarchaeobius amylolyticus (assembly GCF_026616195.1). Lineage (NCBI taxonomy): Archaea > Methanobacteriati > Methanobacteriota > Halobacteria > Halobacteriales > Halorubellaceae > Haloarchaeobius > Haloarchaeobius amylolyticus. Next base: position 41,461 of record NZ_JANHDH010000006.1, on the reverse strand, counting down.
ACGCGCTCGTCGTCGACCGTCCCGCCGGCCGCCTCGATGGCCAGTTTCGCGATGTAGGGCGCCGGCGAGCGCCCCGTCGCCTCGTAGAGCCCCCTGAACCCGGCGGTCGGGTTGACCTCGAGGATGCACCAGCCGTCCGGCCCCTCGACCAGGTCGACGCCGGCGTAGTCGAGGTCGAGCACCCGGGTCGCGTCGAGCGCGATGCGGGCGACCTCGTCGGTGAGGGCGTCGCCGGCGTCCTCGACCTCGCCGCCGAGAGCGACGTTGGTCCGCCAGTCGCCCGGCGGCGCGTACCGGAACATCGCCCCGACGACCTCGTCGCCGACGACGTACACCCGCATGTCGCGGTGGCGCTCGCCCGTGGTCTCGACGTACTCCTGGAGGAACGCCTGCTTCATGCCGACCGTCGGGGTCTTCTGCTCGTCGGTCTCGACGAGCCAGGTGCCGGCCCCGTTCGTCCCGATGGCGGTCTTGTAGACGGCCTTCTCGCCGAAGGCCTGGAGCGACTCGTTGAACTCGTCGTAATCGAGCGCCAGCAGCGCGTCCGGCACCGGGATGCCGTGTTGGGCGAGGACGATGGCGGTCGCGTACTTGTCGAGCGCCGTCATGACGTCCTCCGGGTGGTTGAGCGTCGGCCGCAGGTGCGCGAGCCGGTTCGCCAGGCACAGCTCCTCGAGTGGTGCGTCCGCCTTCGAGAGCAACAGTCGGTTCACCACCACGTCGACCGGCGGGTCGAGGTCGACCTCGCCGTCTCGTATCCGGATGGCCGTGTTCTCCTCGCGAAGCCACTCGGCGTCGGCGCCGAGGGCGACGAGGGCGTTGCAGATGGCTTTGGTCTCCTTGCTGCTGTGAAGGCTGAGAACACCGACAGCGGGAGCCCGGGACCCTGTCTCCATGACAGAGATACGCCGGGCGGATATATCAGTTCGCCGCGTCCCGTGGGTACTGTGGCCGCACTCAGTCGTCCGCGGTGACGGGTTCCCGGTGCGTTACCTCGGTGCCGAGCACGTCGAGGAACTGCGAGAGCCACTCGGGGTGGTCCGGCCAGGCCTGCGCCGTCACGAGGTTCCCGTCGGTCGTGACGCCGTCGTGCCACTCGCCGCCGGCCGCCTCGACGTCGTACTTCAGGGCGGGGTAGGCGGTGCAGCCGTAGCCCTCGATGACGTCGGCGGCCGCGAGGATCTGTGCGCCGTGACAGATGCAGGCGACCGGCTTCTCGGCCTCGAAGAAGTGCTGGACCGCCGAGATGACCTCCTCGTAGTTCCGGAGGTACTCCGGCGCGCGCCCGCCGGGTACGACCAGCGCGTCGTAGTCGGCGGGGTCGATGTCGGCGAACGTCGCGTTCAGCGCGAAGTCGTGCCCGCGAGTCTCGAGGTAGGTCTGGTCCCCCCGGAAGTCGTGGACGGCGGTCTTCACCGAGTCCTCGGCTGTCTTCTCGGGACAGACCGCGTGGACCTCGTGGCCCACCGCCTGGAGCGCCTGGAAGGGCACCATTATCTCGTAGTCCTCGACGAAGTCACCGGCCAGCAGCAGGATTTTCTTTGCACTCATTGGGAGTAACACCCGTGTGATAGTTCGGGAGAAGAGGGCTTAATGGTTGGTACCGGGGCACACGGCGCGGTTGCCGAGCAGAACGCCGGCCGCGAAAGGAGGTGGCGGTGGTTACTCCTCGACGACGGTCGTCTCGTCGTCGAGCGGTTCGTCGCCGAGCGCGCCGGGGCCGGCGTGGACCGGGACGAGCGTCGAGATGCGGGCGTTCTCCTTGACCTTCAGGCCGGCACCGCCGACCGACAGGGGCATCAGGGGCAGGTGGTCGCCGATGGTCACCGTCGGGTGCGAGGCCCCCCGGGCCATGAGCTTGTTCCGGGGCTGGAGGAGCAGGCGAGCCTCGCCCTCGTCGACCATGAACTCGTTGTACTGGACGACGTACTGCCCCGCGTCGAGGTCCCACCACTGGTAGTCGTCGTCGGGGTTCCGGGTCGTCAGCTCGTGGGGCTCGAACTCGGCCTCCTCGAGTTCGTTCTCGCCGAAGTCGATGCGCCCCGGCCCGACGACCTCGTGGATGGCGCCCACGGTCAGGTCGATGCCGTGGTCGCGAACCTGCGTCTCCGGGTGGACCAGTCCGTCTACACGTTCGACGATGTCCTGGGACATACGGCCCCATTCGAGGGCCACTCCAAAAAAGGCGACGTGGCACAACGGTTTTGTGAGGGGCTGTCGATTGCCTCCCCGTGAAACGTCGTCTCGGGTACCTCGTCCTCGCCATCGCCTTCGTCGCCTTCCTCGGCTTCAGTTTCGTCGACGCCGTCTGGCCGGCGCTGCCGGGGACGCCGGACACGAAACTCATCCCGTGGGTGGAGAAGGGACTGCTCTCGATCACCATCGCCGGGGCGGCCTACGGCCTCTACCTGCTCGCGAGCCTCGGCCTCTCGCGCATCGTCCGCGACAAGCGCCGCCGCCACGACGTGCGAAACGTCGTCCGACTCTCGTTCATCGTCGCGGCCGCCATCGCCGTCGCCGGCGTCTTCACCGGCCAGTGGGTCGGCGTGCTGTTCTCGCTCGGTATCGTCGGCTTCGCGGTCACCTTCGCGCTCCAGCAGCCCCTCTCCTCGCTGCTGGGCTGGGTGTACATCATGGCGGTGCGGCCGTACCAGGTCGGCGACCGCATCCGCATCGACGACGCCCGGGGCGACGTCATCGACGTGGACTTCCTCGTCACGACGCTGTGGGAGGTCCAGGGTGACCTCGTGAGCACCCACCAGCCCTCCGGCCGGGTGGTCACCGTGCCGAACAGCAAGGTGCTCTCCGCACAGGTGTTCAACTACGCCATCGACGACTTCCCGTTCGTCTGGAACGAACTGGAGGTGCAGGTCTCCTACGAGACCGACCTCGACTTCGTGAAGGAGACGATGCGCGAGGTCACCGACGAGTACCTCGGCGACGAGATGGCCGCCCGGACCCAGCGCTACCGGCGCAAACTCGACGACACGCCGGTCGAACTGGAGGTCAGCGACCGCCCGACGGTGAACGTCCGGATGGAGCAGACGTGGGTCGTGCTCCGCGTGCGCTACCTCGTCCACCCCAAGCGGATGCAGTCGACCCGGAACGAACTCTACGACGAGATCGTCCAGCGCTTCCAGGCCGAACCCGAGAAGGTCGGCTATCCCGTCGGGCGGTTCCGGTAGGGCAGCGCCGACGACCGGCCCGACACGCCGGCACCCTTTTGCGCCAGCCTCCCGACAGCATCGCCAATGACCGAACAGTACGACGTCATCGTCGTCGGCGTCGGCGGGATGGGGAGCGCGGCCTGTGCCCACCTCGCCTCGCGCGGCGTCGACGTGCTGGGCATCGAACGCTTCGACGTGCCACACGCGAAGGGCTCCTCGCACGGCTCGACCCGCATCATCCGGAAGGCGTACCACGAGCACCCCGACTACGTTCCCCTGGTCGAGCGCGCCTACGAGAACTGGCGGGAGCTCGAGGCCGAGACGGGTCGGGACCTGCTCCACGTCACGGGGTCGGTCTGTGCCGCCCCGGCCGACGGCGACCTCGTGGCGAACGCCCGGCAGGCCTGCGAGGAACACGACCTCCCCTACGACTCCATGACCGGCGCGGAACTGAACCAGCGATTCCCGGGCTACGGCGTCCCCGACGACTACGACGCGCTCTACCAGCCCGACGGGGGGTTCCTCGACTGTGAGCAATCCGTCATCGCCCACGTCGAGCGCGCCCAGTCGGAAGGAGGGACGGTTCACGCCCGCGAGCAGGTCACCGACTGGAGCGCCGGGGAGGACGGCGTCCGGGTCGAGACCGACCGCGGGGAGTACGCGGCCGACTCGCTCGTGCTCGCCGCCGGCGCATGGGCGGGCGACCTCCTGCCGGAGTTGGACGGGACCGCGGTCCCCGAGCGACAGGTGCTGGGCTGGTTCCAGCCGCCCGAGCCCGCGGACTTCACGCCCGAGACCTTCCCCGTCTTCGTCACCGAATCCGACGACGGCGCGGAGTACTACGGCTTCCCGCGGTACGACCGCCCCGGGATGAAGGTCGGCGTCTATCGCCATCTGCACGAGGACGTCGACCCCGACGACGTGGCAGCCCCGACCCGCCGGGACGAGCAGGCACTCCGGGCGGTCCTGACCGAGCACTTCCCGGCCGCCGACGGGCCGACGATGGGGCTCTCGACGTGCATGTTCACGAACACGCCCGACATGGACTTCGTGGTCGACACGCTGCCGGACCGGCCCGATGTGGTCGTCGCCGCCGGTTTCTCGGGGCACGGCTTCAAGTTCTCGAGTGCCATCGGCGAGGCGCTGGCCGACCTCGCGCTCCACGGCGAGACCGACCTGCCCGTCGACGGTTTCGCGATCGACCGGCCCGCCCTCTGAGTCGTCCGCAGGAAACGCTTAGGTGGCCCGCGCGACCACCACCCGGCATGGACATCCCGTCGGACGACATCGCCCGATTCGTCGCCGCCACCGCCCCGGAACCGGACGACCTCGCCCGTGAGATGGACTACTACGCCGAGGCGGAGGGGTTCCCCCACGTCGGCCCGGAGGTCGGCGGCCTGCTCCGGATGCTCGCCCGGATGGTCGACGCCAGGCGGGTCTTCGAGTTCGGCTCCGGCTTCGGCTACTCGGCGTACTGGTGGGCGCAGGCACTCCCGGACGACGGGCAGGTCGTGCTAACCGAGTTCGACGCGGACGAACTCGACCAGGCCCGCGAGTTCCTCACCCGCGGGGGCGTCGACCACCTCGCCAGTTACGAACACGGCGACGCCCTCGACGCCATCGAGCGCTACGACGGCCCCTTCGACTGCGTGCTCGTCGACCACCAGAAACACCGCTACCGGGAGGCGTTCGAGGCCGTGCGACCGAAGCTCGCCCCCGGCGCCGTCGTCGTCGCGGACAACGCGATGACCGCCGGCCCCATCGAGTTCGACAAACTGCTCGAGATGGTCGCGGACGAGGAGTCCGACCCGGACGACGTCAACGAGCACACCCAGGGCATCTACGACTACCTCCATGCCGTCAGGAACGACGACGACTTCGAGACGGTGGTCCTGCCGGTCGGGGAGGGCATCGCTGTGAGTTACTACCTGGGCTGACGACGCCAGGAAAGAGGTTCGAGAAGGTGAGTCCAGGGACCGTGCCTACTCGAAGTCGGCCGGCTGGAAGCGGTCCGCCCACTCGTCGCCGCCCTCGTCGTCGCTGGTCGGTTCCGCCCCGTCCTGTGCCTGCTGTCCCGTCCCGCCGGTCGCCTCGACGACCTCGAGCTCGGCGACGTCCGTGTCGACCGCTTTCTCGGACTCGGCGACCTCGAAGGTGTCGACCGTCTCGGAGAGTGCGCGGGCCCGCGAGGCGAGCTGTTCGACGCGCGAGGAGACGTCCGTCAGGTTCGCGGTCTGCTCCTCGGCGGCCGCGGCCACCGTCTCGGCCTCGGCACTGGTCTGCTGGGAGATGGCGGTCGCCTCCTCCACCATCGCGACGACCTCCTCGGTCGAGGCGGCCTGCTGCTGGCTCGCCGCGGAGATCTCCTGTACCCCGTCGTTCGTCCGGTCGGCGTTCTCGGCGATCTGTTCGAGCGCCGCCGCAGCCTCGCGGACGCTGTCGGCATTCGCGGCGACCTTCTGCTTCGTCCGGCGGACCTCGGTCGCGGTCCGGTCGGTCTCGGCCCGGATGCGTTCGAGGCGCTCCTCGACGTCCTCGGCCGCCTCCTTCGTGTCGGTCGCGAGTTCCTTGACCTGCTTCGCGACCACGGCGAAGCCGTCGCCGTCGCCACCGCCGCTCCCGCGCGACGCCTCGATGTTGGCGTTCAGCGCGAGCATGTTCGTCTGCTTGGCCACGTCGGAGATGAACTCGACCAGTTCGTCGATCTCGGCCATCTCCGCTTCGAGGGTGTCCATCGCGTCGACCGCCGCCTCGGATTCGTCCTGTATCTCGGCCATCCCCGCGATGGCGGCCTGGGCGGCATCCTGCCCGGCCCGGCCGGCCTGTGCGGTGCGCTCGGCCACGTCGGCCACGTCGTTGGTCGTCGCGGCGATCTCCTCGGTCGTGGTCGAGAGGCTCTCCATCTCGCTGTTGACCGAGGCGAGGTTGTCGTGCTGGCGGTCCGCCCCCACCGAGATCTCCTGGACGGACTCGGTCACCTGTTCGCTGGCGGCCCGCACCTCGGTCGCGGAGTCGGCCGCGGTCTCGCTGGCGGCCCGGACCTCCGCGGCGAACGCCTTCGTCTCGCCGACGGCCGTCTCGAACTCGTCCAGCATCTCGTTGCACGAGGCGGCGACCGCGTGCATCGCGCGGGACTCGCTCTGCGGGTCCAGGCGCTGCGTGAGGTCACCCTCGGCCACGCTCGCCATCGTCTCCTGGTACTCGTCGGCCTTGCGTTCCAGGTGGTTGCTCAGACGCTCGGACTCGCGGCGGGCCTGCTCGGCCTCGTTCCGGGCCACCTCGACCTCCTCGATACGGGTCTTCAGCGACGCGCGCATCTCATCGAACGCCCGTCCGAGGTCTCCGATCTCGTCGGCGCGGTCGGTCGGCACGTCGGCGTCCAGGTTCCCCGACTGGAGCTCGCGTGCCGAGTTCGACAGCATCCGGACCGAGAGGATGGTGTTGCGCCCCAGCGTCAGCCCGATGAGGCCCATGCTGGCGACGACGACCCCGACCAGCACGAGCATCTGGTTCGAGATGGCCTGCTGGAGGGCGTACGCCTCGCTGGTCGGGACGCGCGCCGACACCGTCCACGGCATCTCGTTCGCGGCCGCGTAACTCACGGCCATCGACGTGTTCCCGTCCTCCATACTGGACGCGAAGCCCTTCTCCTCGCCCGGCAGGCTCATCCCGTCAACCCCGAGGAGGGCCGTCCCCTCCTCGGTGGACATCACAACCTCCTGCTGGTCGTTCGTGACGACCGTCTGCCCACCCTCGGGGTTCTGGAGCATGTCCTGCCCGAGCGTCTGCATGTTCGCGACCAGCACGACGGCCTGGTTCTCCTTGCCCTGGACCTCCGTGACGAAGAGGACGTGCGGAGCCCCACCCGCACCCTGGCTGCCCTCGTCGAAGAGGAAGGCGTCCGAGATCTCGATCTCCTGTGAGTCGTCCCCCGTCAACTGCGTGACCCGACTCGTGACGGGCTGTTTGAGCGTCGACTCGTTCTGCATCGCGCGGCGGCCACCCTGCTTCAGGATGACGTCACCGTCGTCCTCCTCGACGAGGAACGCCGCGGTGACGTGCGGGTTACGCTGGATGGTCCCGCGCAACTCGTCCTGGATGCGGCCGTAGGCGTCGTCGCGGTTGCTCACCGTCGCGACGGTCGCCCCGACCGACCGCGTCTTGCTGGTCATCGACCCGAACCACTCGTCGAGCTGGCTGCTCTGTAACGCCGCGGTCGTCGTCAGCTCCTCCTCCGTCTCCTCCTGTAGCGCATCGCCCGCGTTGACGTACACGTACGCGGCGATGGACCCCGAGACCACCGTGACCAGCAACAGCGCCACGAAGAACTTCGCGGCGTAGCTGCTCCTGAGTCGCCCCGGCAGCAGTCGTGATAGTGCTCCCATCGAGTACGCACTACACCTGCGCCACCGTATAAGTTTCTGAAATTTTATATGTTGCCGAACGAATCGGTGTGGAGCACTAGGACAGTCGAATGACGGTACTGGTTCTCACAATAGACGCCGGTAGCCGAGCCGGATTCGGCCGAAGGACTCTTCACTATTGTTCGGATTGGAGACCACAAAAACGTGTGCCCGAATCGACGAAGTGACAGATACTGGTTGTGTATTCGTCCGGTCACTCGAGGTCGCGCTGCTCCTGTGCTGTCACGGTTGGCAGTCCGAGAACTGAAGAATCAGTTCTGTTCGCGTGTCACGTTGGGGTGGGCGAAACGAGTTGGACCGAAGCAGTCCGACCCGAGACAGTCGCTGGTCCGGGGTTTCGAATAGAGGGTTCTCGTCCAGAATTCGAGGTTCTTGTTCCGCTCCCCGTTCGGACTTGGAGACGCTCCCTGCGGTCGCGTCTCCCTACTGCTCGCGGCTCCGCCGCTCGCTCCCGAGGTTCTTCGCTCCGCTCAGAACCTCCCTACCCCTCGAACCCGTCTTCGAACCTGAACGTCCCGTTGCGCTGTACGACTTCCCCGTCGACCTCGATGAACGAGTCCTCGCTCATGTCCACGATCATGTCGGTGTGGACGACGGACTGGTTCTGCTCGTTGTCCTCGCCGACGTTCTCCTCGTAGGCGCGTCCGATGGCCATGTGGACGGTGTCGCCCATCTTCTCGTCGAACAGCATGTTGTAGGTGAACCGGTCGATGTCGCGGTTCATCCCGATGCCCAGTTCGCCGAGGCGCTTCGAACCCTCGTCGGTGTTCAGCTGGGCGGTCAGGACCTCCTCGTTCTTCTCGGCGGAGTGCTCGACGACCTCGCCCTCCTCGAACTTGAGCCAGACACCGGTGACCTCGCGGCCCTGGGCCATCAGCGGCTTGTCGAACAGCACCTCGCCCTCGACGCTGTCGGGGACGGGAGCGGTGAACACCTCGCCGCCGGGCATGTTGTTCTCGGCGGTGTCGTTGATGGCGTGGTTGCCCGCGACGGACATCGTGACGTCGGTGGTCTCGCCGGAGACGATGCGGACCTCCGAGGCGTCGTCGAGGATCTCGACCATGTTCTCCTGGAACTCGTGCTGTTCGTCCCAGTCCTTGTTGATGGCGCCCCAGACGAAGTCCTCGTACGCCGGAGTACTCATCTCGGCCTTCTGGGCGTCGCCGGCGCAGGGGTACTGCGTGACGACCCACTTCGAGTCCATGTAGGCCTCCTGGATGGGCTTCATGTGCTTCGCGCGGGCCTGGTTCTTCGCCGGGGGCACGTCGCTCGTCTCGAACATGTTCTGGGAGCCCTTGACCGAGATGAAGGCGTCCGTGTTCTCCGCCATCGCCTGGATGTGGGCGGGCGTCTCGAAGTCGTCCTCGTCGGCCGCGAGCATGTAGGCACGCTGGACGGCCGGGAGGCTGACGTTGGTCGTCGGGTGGGCGCCCTTCTCGCCGAGGCGCTCCGCGATGGCGACGGCGAGGTCCTCGGCCTCGGCCGGCGCGTTGATGGCGACGCAGTCGCCCTGCTGGATGTCGGTGCACTTCTCGACGAGAATCCGTGCGTGTTCACGCACTCGTTCGTCCATACCTCGTCATTCGTCAACGCACGAATATTCGTTTCGAAAGGGTGGTGGAATTTGCCGGTGTCACTCCCGACGGCTGCCGGGTTGCGGGTCGACGTGGGGTTTCGCCATCAGGTCGTCGAAGGGCTTCTCGTCGAGCCACTCGAGCAGCGCGACCAGTTGCTCGGTGGCGGCCTCGAACAGTTCCTCGCCCTTCTCGGCGGTGGCGTCGGTCTGGTCGCCGAACACCCCGTTCGGGGAGTTGTCGATGGCGTCGTAGTAGTTCCGGGCGCCGTGGATGGTCGGGTCGCCGTCTTCGAGGTGGACCCGCCCGCCGTCGCGCGCCTCCGCCAGTTTGTCCGCCTTCACGTGCTCCGGGTCGAGGTGGAGCATCATCGCGGTCTCCTTCGGCCCGCCGTGGGGGCCGTTGTGCTCGAACAGGTCGTCCACGAGGTCCGGGATGGACTCGTCCCACATCCACTCGACCGCGTAGGCGTCGCGGTCCTCCCGGAGCCGACGGCCGACCTCGCGCAGGTGCTGCATGTTGCCGCCGTGGGCGTTGACGTAGACGATGCGGTCGATGCCGTGGCGGGTGAGGTTGCGCGAGAAGCTCTCGACGTAGTCGCGGAACTGGGGCGGGTCGACCGACATCGTCCCGTGGAACTGCAGGTGGTGGGTGCTGACGCCGATGTCGATGGTGGGCGTACAGAGGAAGCCGGTTCGGTCGGCAGCCTCGCGGGCGAGCCCCTCGGCTATCGTGTGGTCGGTGCTCAGCGGGAGGTGCGGGCCGTGCTGTTCGGTCGAACCGAGCGGGACCACGGCGACGGACTCTTCGGCGACGTACTCACCGAGGTCCGGCCAGGTCTGGTCTGCGAGGTACATGGCGGGACCTGTGCGGTCGTGGGACGTAACAGTTCGGGGACCGGCCAGACGGACGGGGAACGACCGGACAGCCGACTCAGAGCGTGTCGACGTACCGGTCGCGCTTCCAGAGGTAGATGGCGGTCACGAGCAGGTTCAGGTACGGGACCGCCACGAGGAAGAACGCCTTCGAGGGGAGCCAGCCCGTGGTCTGGCGCAGGAACTTCCGGTCGAAGTAGAGCGCGAAGGGGGCCAGCGTCGGGGTGAGGGCCGCGGCGACCTCGAAGACGCCGAAGGCGTCGCCGGTCCACGGCAGGTAGCCCTGCGCCAGCAGGTCGGGCTGCTGGGAGAGGCCGACGAACAGCCCGAGGAGGGTCAGGCTGGCCGGGAGCAACACGCCGAGCCACCAGTTCTCGCTCGGGGGCTCGGGCTCGAAGGGGCGCTCGCCGCGCTGGACAGACCGCTGCTTCTGGCCGGGTTTGCCCGCCCCCGCGAGCTTCCCGCCCCAGCCCTCGGCCGGCGGCTCTCGACCGATGTCCTCGATCCAGTGCTCGGACCGGTCCGGCGGTCGCCGGGGTCGGCTCCCGCGGTCGCGCCGGCCCCGGTCCGGGTACGCCGACGCCTCGTGTTCGCGGGGGGCGTCCCGCGGTTCGGGTGCGGGCTGGTCGGCCCGGGTCTGTCCCCTGTTCCGGTCCCGGGCCCGCTCGCGCTCGTACTGGACCTCGCCCTTGCCCGCGTCGGTGACGTGCCGGGACTCACCGGGCCCGGAACCGGTGCCCAACGACTCGTCGGGACGGGCGTCGGCGTGGGGCCAGTCGCGGGTCGTCGAGGTTGATTCCCGGCCGGTGTCCGGCGTCCCCGACGCTGCGTCGGGCTGTGTCGCACCGCAGTTCGTGCACTTGACGGCCTGCGAGACGAGGACGGCGCCGCAGTCCGGGCAGCGTTTCTGCCACTTCGCGAGGTCGTCGTCGCGGGGCGAACTCGCCGTGCTGGCTGCCGCGTCAGGAGTCTCGGCGCTGTCCTCGGAATCCGGCGGTCGTGGCGGGGTGGTGGTGGACCCCTCCGGCTGTGGGTCGCCGGCCGGCTCTCCGGCGGTCGAATCCTCCCACTCTCCCACCGGGTCCGCGTCTCCACCCTCGTCGTCCCAGGTCGCCGACCCGAACTCGGGGCCGGCCCCGGCTCCGTCGCCGTCGAGGCCCCAGGCCCAGTCGTCGGTCGGCTGGGCACGACTCCCCCCGGCGAGTGCAGCCCCACAGGTCGTACAGAAGTTGTCGTCGCGGCCGACCGACGCGCCACAGTCCTCGCATGTCGGCGCGTCTCGCGGGTCGTTCCCACCCTCGGAAACCATCTATTTTCGAGTTCTTGTCACCACGGGATAAAATACCTTCGTCCGGCCGGGTCCTCGCGGGCCGAGCAACCGGGGGATGTTGCCTGTGAGCAAATATCATTATGATTCCCTCCGAACAGGCCGGTATGCCTGGCGCAACAGCCCAGACGCTCCGACCGTTCCTGTGGCGTGCCGAGAAACTGTTCTCCGACCGGGAGGTCGTCTCGCGGACCCACGAGGGCATCGTCCGCTACGACTACGACGAGTACGCCGACCGCGTCGCCCAGCTGGCGGGGGCGCTGGACGACCTCGGGGTCGAGGAGGGCGAGCGCGTCGGCACCTTCTGTTGGAACCACCACCGGCACTTCGAGACGTACTTCGGCATCCCGAACATGGGGGCGCAACTGCACACCATCAACCCGCTCCTGCCGGACCACCACATCGAGTACATCGTCGAGAACGCCGACGACCGCGTCCTGTTCGTCGACCAGTCGCTCCTCCCCAAACTGGAGGAACCCGCACAGTCCGACGCCTTCGACGGGGTGAAGCAGTTCGTCGTGATGGGCAGCGAGGTACCAGACACCTCGCTCGACCCCGTGGTGGACTACGAGTCGTTCATCGAGGACCAGCCGACCGACTACGACTGGCCGCAGGTCGACGAGGACGCCCCGGCCGGGATGTGCTACACCTCCGGGACGACGGGCGACCCGAAGGGCGTCGAGTACACCCAGCAGATGCTGTGGGCGCACACGATGGCGACCCTGCCGGACTCCGGCATCGGCATCGACGCCGACGAGGTCGTCATGCCGGTCGTCCCGATGTTCCACGTCAACGCGTGGGGCATGCCGTTCTCGACCACGGCGGCGGGCGCGAAACACGTCTACCCGGGGCCGTCGCCGGACCCGGCAGACCTCGCCCAGCTCATCGAGGAGGAGGAGGTCACGCTCACGGCGGGTGTCCCGACGGTCTGGCTCGGCCTGCTGGAGTACGCGAAAGACAACGAGGTCGACCTCTCCTCGCTCGAACGCATCATCATCGGGGGGTCGGCCGCGCCGAAGTCCGTCATCAAGACGTTCGACCAGCAGTACGACGTGGAGGTCGTCCACGCGTGGGGCATGACCGAGATGGCCCCCATCGGCACCGTCGCCCACCTCAAGCCCGAGATGGAGGACTGGCCCGCCGAGAAGAAGTACGAGAAGCAGGCCAAGCAGGGCCTCCTGGTACCCGGCCTGGAGATGCAGGTCATCGACGAGAACGGCGAGGAGGTCCCGCACAACGGCGAGGACTTCGGCGAGCTCTGGGTCCGCGGGCCGTGGGTGACGACCGAGTACTTCGAGCGCCCCGAGGCGAACGAGGAGGACTTCGTCGAGGACCCCGACGGCACGTGGCTGAAGACCGGCGACGTGGTCACCGTCGACGAGGAGGGCTACATCCAGATCGTCGACCGCGCCAAGGACGTCATCAAGTCCGGCGGCGAGTGGATCTCCAGCGTCGAACTGGAGAACGCGCTGATGGCCAACGACGATGTGGCCGAGGCGACCGTCATCGGCATCCCCCACGAACGCTGGCAGGAGCGCCCCGTCGCGTTCGTCGTCCCCTCGGAGGGCGCGGACACCGAGGCGCTGCAGCAGGACCTGCTCGAGTCCATCCAGTCCGAGTACCCGAAGTGGTGGGTCCCGGACGACGTGGTGTACATCGAGGAGGTCCCGAAGACCGCGACCGGGAAGTTCAACAAGAAGGTGCTGCGCGAGCAGTACGGTGACGAGAGGGACCTCGTCGAGGGCAAGGCGCCCGAGGAGGCCGCGCCCGAAGGCGACGACGACTGAGGCGCCCTCCCTTCGTCTTCCCCCCACGCTCGGCCCGATTGCAGCTACTGAAAGCTACTTGTCGCACCCGTCCACAGCAACCGTATGCGCCGGCGCGCACTTCTCGGTACCCTCACGACGAGTCTGCTGGCCGGCTGTAACGGCCTCGACGCCCTCGACCGCCCGACGAGGGAGCCCTTCGACGTGGCGCGCCGGACCCGGACCACCGACCTGCCAGCCGACCGGGCGACCCTCGACCCGGGCGACCTCGCCCGCGCCCAGCCGGTCACCCACAAGGGCATCGGCTCGCTCCGGTTGCTGGTCGCGCTCGAACCCCAGACCGACGACCGGCTCGCGGTGACCGTCGGCTTCACCAGTGCCGCGACCATCGCCTCGCCCATCCGTCTCTGGGTCGGCCTCACCAACGAGGGCTCCTCCTCGCGCGGCCTGCGCGTGGGCGAGGAGCCACCGGTGAGTTCGCTCCGGGGCGTCGACCCGGAGACCGGGGCGCGCATCGCGCTCCGGCCGGTCCCCGACGGGGAGCCGACGCGCTTCGTCGAACGCGCCGGGGACTGCTGGCGCGCCAGCCCCACCTACGAGCCGCCGACCGCCCAGCAGGCCGCCAGCGAACAGCTCGGCCCCGGCGACACCCTGGGCCGCGAGTACGCACTCGTCACGCCCGCGGACCAGGACGCCTGCCTGCCGACCGGCCAGTACCGGTTCGCCGGGGACGAGTTCGGCGGCTTCACCCTCTCGGTGTTCGACCCGCGGGAGAACAGGGTCGGCCAGTCCCGGTTCGTCGGCGAGGAGGTCCCCGACCTGCCCGACGTGTCCGTCACGGACTGGTACCACCGGAACCAGCCAGACGCCGCCATCTACATGAAGCCGAGCGCCGAGCGACTCCAGCTCTCTGACGGTCGCCTCTCGTTGACGTTCGTCAGCTACGCGAACGCGGCGTTCACCATCCGCGAGGCGGGCTGGCGGCTGTTCAAACTCCACGACGGGCACTGGCACTACGTCGCGCCGCGCCGCCTCCCCGAGGAGACCGTCAGGGTCCGCCCCGGCGAGTCCCACACCATCCGGGGGCGGTTGACGAACGGGACGACGGCCCCCGACGTGGGCGACCTCGACGGCGCCGCGACCTTCGCGGCCGGTGGCCTCGGCCCGGGCCGCTACGCCGTCGAGCACGGTCGCGTCGAGGTCGACCCACGCGGCACCTCGACCCGGCTGGCCTCGGAGGCCGCACTGGTCGAACTCGTCGGCGACCCGGCCCCGCTGGCCCCGACCCCGGGCGCGAAGCGGGTCGGCCGCGAGGGGAAGGAACTGCGCGTGGCCCACCACGACGAGTCGGGCGACGGGCTCGTCGTCTCGCGCCTCGACGAGGCGGACGGCCCTCCGACCGGTCACCTCCTCCGGGAGCAGGTGCTGCAGGTACCCGCCCTCCGCGACACCCTCGGGTTCCTGCACGACGAAACGCTCGCCCGGGTCGTCCTCACCACGTCGGCAGAGCGTGTGGGCCGGACCGCCCGGTGGCTCGACCGGTTCGGGGTCACCGGTGACGAGTCCGGCGTGCGCTTCACCTACGACGGAGTCGGGTACCAACTGGCACGCGACACGTGAACACGACCCGAAGAACAATCGTCTCGCGACCCCATGCACGACTATCGTGCGACGACGGACCCTGCTCGCGGGCATCACCGGGAGCCTCAGCGCCCTCGCCGGCTGTAACGGTCTCGGCGAGGACGCACGAGGCAGGACCGGCACCCGCGAGCCGTTCTCGGTGCCGACGACACCCGACGGGTCTGCCGAGACGGAAGACGAGGTCGACAGCCTCCGAACCCGGGCGGTCTCGACTCTCGGCGACGCGCCGGTCCAGCTGGCGGTCGCGGGCGTCGAGGCTGCGGCCGACAGTCTCGGCTACAGCGTCGGCTTCGTCGCGGACGGGACGCCGGCCAACCCACCCCGGGTGCGGGTGACCGCCACCAACGTCGGTGAGACGGCGACCACGGTCGAGTTCGACGGCGTCGCGCCCTTCGGGGCCCACGTCGGGACGTACGAGGCACCGACGACCGGCCCGGCCGCACCCGCCGGTGGCGGCGGGAACGGCGACGAAGCCGGAAGCGACGGCCCACGGTTGCTGCTCGTGCCGACGAACGACCGGCGGTTCGACGTGGCGTGGTCCTGGGCGAGCGCGCAGTGCTGGCGCTTCCCCTCGGCCTTCGACCCGCCCGAGGTCACGGAGTCGGTCGAGCTGGCCCCCGGCGAAACCACGGACCGGGTGTACGACATCGTGACCCCGAAGGACGCCGAGTGTCTGGTGCCCGGCGTCTACCGGTTCCGCGACGACTCGGTCGACGCGACGTTCGTCGTCTCGGTCTGGGACCCACACCAGCCCCCGCCCTCGCGGTTCGGCGACGTGACGGTCCCCGAACTCCCGGGCTGTGCGACGCGGTGGTTCCACGAGACCGACGGCGAGGTGTTCCTCGAACCGTCCGCCGAGGCAGCCACGACGCCCGTCCCGATCCGGTACACGCTGTACGACCTGGGCGACCAGCGCGTCGTCCCGACGGCGACCCGCGTGTTCAGACTGGTCGACGGCGGGTGGGTGCCGTTGCTGCCGCCACCGCGGTCCGACCCACCGACCGCGCTGTTCCCCGGCCAGACCGAGACGCGGACGCTCCGGGTCGGCGGCGACCCGCGGGCCATCGTCGACCGGACCGCACTGCCGGGGCTGCGGTCCGGCCGCTACGCCGTCTCCTTCGGGGCGTCCCGCGACCTGGAGACGGTGACCTGCCTCGCGGCCCTGCTGGACGTGACGGCCGGGTCGCCCGTGTCGCTCTCGCCCTCACCGTTCGTCGGGCCGCCAGCCAGGGGAACCGAGTCCGGCACCCTCGTCGTCGAGGCGGCCCCGCCGGGGCGCGACTCGATTCCGGAGGCGGACCGCGAGACGGTCGAACTCTCCCGGGCGCCCGGGCGTGACCCGCAGACAACCCTCGTCCTCGAACAGGTGTTCCAGCGCCAGGCGCTCCGGGACACGCTGGCGTTCATCCACGAGAAGCAGACGGCCAGCGACGAGCCCCTCGACAGGGTCCGGCTCACCACGACGACCGGGGCGGTCGCGCAGGTGCTCGGGGAGTCCGCGCAGTCTCTCGCGGTCGCCTACGACGGCGTCACCTACGAGTTCGTGCGCCGGGCGTGAGCACCACCCGAAGAACGATTGTGTCGCGCCCCGATGCTCGTACCGACCGTGCGACGACGGACCCTGCTCGGCAGCGTCACCGGCGCCCTGACAGCGCTGGCTGGCTGTAACGGGTTCGGGGGCGGGGTCGCGGAGACCCAGACGCGGCGGCCCTTCTCCGTGGCGACCACGACGACCGCGACCACGGGCGAGCCCGGCGTCCTCGATTCGTCCCGACCCGACCGTCTCCGTCCCCGGGCGGTCTCCGAACTCGGCGAGACGGCCATCCAGTTCGCGGTCGCCGACGTGGGGACCGCCGAGGACCACCTCGCCCTTCGCGTCGGGTTCGCGGCCGACGCGACGCCCGAGCACCCGGCCCGGCTCTGGGTCGAGGTGGCGAACCGTGGCCCGATTCCGGCCGAGTTCCGGTTCGATGGCTCGGCCCCGGTCGGCGACCTCGTCGGGAGCTACGAGGCCCGGACGAACGGCCCGACCGCCACCGCGTCGGGCATCGCGTCCGGACCGCCCCGGCTCCTGCTCCTGCCAGCTGACGGCGACCGCTTCGAGACCGACTGGGCCGCCGACAACGAGACGTGCTGGCGGGTCGCCGACGAGTTCTCCCCGCCGGCCGATGAGGAGCACGTCGAACTCTACCCCGGTGAGCGCGTGGGCCGGGCGTACGACCTCGTCTCGCCGGCCACGGGCGACTGCCTGGTCCCCGGCGTCTACCGCTTCCGCGAGGACCGATACGGGGGAACGTTCACCGTCTCGGTGTGGAAACCGGACCCGCCGCCGGAGTCGCGGTTCAGGGGCACGGCGGTCCCGGACCTGCCGGCCTGTGCGACGCACTGGTTCCACGAGGGCGAGCGCGAGGTCTACCTCGAACCGACCAGCGAGGCGGTCGAGACCCCCGTCACGCTCCGGGTGACCCTGCACGACCTGAGCGACCAGCGCGTCGTCCCGACCGCGGTGCAGGTGTTCAGACTGGTCGACGGTGAGTGGGTCGCGTTGCTCCCGCCGAGTCGCGAGCCGCGACCGACCGCGCTGTTCCCGGGCCAGACCGCCCGCCGGACCCTCCGGCTCGGGGTCGAACCGGCGTTCGTCGACTCCCGGGAGACGCTGCCCGGGCTTCGCTCGGGCCGGTACGCCGTGCTGTTCGGGGCCTACCGCGACGTGGAGACGACGCGCTGTGTGACTGCCATGGTGCAGGTCACCGGCGACCCGGTGTCGCTCACCCCCTCCGACTTCGTGACCCGGACCAGCCGGGACGGAGGCGTGCTGTCGGTCGAGGCGGGTCCGACCAGCAGCGCGCCGCAACCCGACGAGGACCGGGCGACCATCGCGGTCGGCCGGGCGCCGGCCGCAGCACCGGAGACCACCTTCCTCCTCGAACAGGTGTTCCAGCGCCAGGCGCTCCGGGACACGCTGGCGTTCCTCCACGCCGATCAGCGTCTCTCGCGGGTCCGGCTGACCACGACCACCGGGGCGGTGGCAGAGGTGCTCGGCCCGGCGTCGGCGCCGGACACCGGGTCCGGGGAGCACACCCGGCGCGGGCCGGTCACCTTCACCTTCGACGGGGCCACGTACCGGGCGCAGGTGCCGGCGGACAAGTGAGTTCTCGGCCCCTGTAGCGCCCCCGCATCGTGGATACCCGCCTCCCGAAGACAGTAGTCTCGCCGGCCCGAAGTAGGGACGAACCGTGAAGCGACGCGCGCTCCTCGCCGGGCTCACCGGGTCGCTGTCCGCGCTCGCGGGGTGCAACGGACTGGGGGAGGTGGTTGACCGCCAGACCCGGGAGCCGTTCCGCGTCGAGACGACGGCGACCGAGCGGGAGCCGCAGGTCTCCGCGTCACCACCGACGGAGCCGTCGCAGACGGCCTTCTCGCTCGTCGAGGGACCGCCACGGCGGCTGGCCGTCGGCGACGTCACCGACGGGCAGGACGGTCTCTCCGCGACCGTCGGGTTCACCGGCGACGGCTCGACGGGGACCCCGCCGCGGCTCTGGGTCGGCGTGACGAACACCTTCCCGAGCGGGGGCGAGTTCCAGTTCCCGGGGCTGGTGCCCTTCGACGGGCTGGTCGGCCGTCGGCCCGGGGACGACCTGAGCGACGCCGACACGATGGTCGAGCGCCCGCAACTGGTACTCGTCCCCCTGCGCGACGAGCGCTTCGCGTCGGTCCGCCCCGCCGACCCCGAGGACGGCTGCTGGCTGGCGACGGACGCGATACCGACCGACGTGGACGGTATCGAGGTGACCATCGAGAGCGACCAGACGGTCGGGCGCGAGTATCTGGTCCTGACCGACCCCGGGAGCGACACCTGCCTCCAGCCGGGCGTCTACCGCTTCGAGTCGGCCGTCCCGAACCTCTCGTTCGGCATCTCCGTGTGGAACCCGGAGCAAGCCCAGGCACGCGAGTCGGTCTTCGCCGGCGACGCGAACCCCTTCCCCGGCGGCCTCGTCCCGTCCCTGCCGGACTGTTCGGCCGCGTGGTTCCACCAGGCTCGCGAGGCCGGGGCCGAGGCGTTCCTCGCGCCGGCCCAGGAGCGCATCGAGCTGCCGGAGACGGTCGACGTGACGCTGCAGCGCTACGGCGAGGGCACGGTCAGGCCGACGCGGCTCCAGCTGTACCGGCGGCAGGACGAGCGCTGGGTGCCCATCAGGCCGCCCGCCGGCGTCACACGGCAGTACGACCCCCTCACGCCGGGGTGGCCCGCGACCCGGACCCTCGCGCTCGGTGCCGATGCCGGCGTCCTCGGGACGGGGTCGGGGACACTGGGGCTGCCGGGGCTACGACCGGGGACCTACGCCGTCCGATTCGGGAAGGTCGAGCGCGAGAGGGGGTCCACCTGCCTCGCGGCGCTGCTGTCTCTCGCCGGCGGCGACGCCGACCTCACCCCCACGAACCACGTCGAGGACACCGACCGCGACGGCGAGACGTACCTCGTGCTGTCCCGGCGCCGTCGCCCCGACGACCCGCTCCTCGAGTGTACACGCGTCGGAGACACCGGCGACCGTCCCGACGAGACGCTCATCCTGGAGCAGGTCATGCAACTCGACGGGCTGCGGAACACGCTCACGTACCTGCGCGCGGACGACTCGCTCTCGGCGGTGTACCTCCAGACGTCGCCCCGGGTCGTCCAGCGCGCCCTCGGCGCCGTCGGCCTCGAACGGGCCCGGCGCCGGCGGTTCGTCTTCGACGGGACGGCCTACCAGGTGCGCCGGACCCGGCGGGGCCTCTGAGGGGGCCCACAGGCTGACGAAAGCGGCCAGTCGTTCACCTCGCCAAACGGTATATGGGCCCACGGGTCGAAGCCGGACCATGGACCTTCTCGACGACTCCATCGTCCCCGAGGACGCGCTCGACATCAAGCAGGAAGCCCGCGAGTTCGCGGCCGAGCACATCGAACCCAACGCCCAGGAGTACTTCCAGTCGGGCGAGTACCCGACCGACATCCTCGAGGCCGGGCAGGAGGCGGGGCTGGTCGCCCAGGACATCCCCGAGGAGTACGGCGGCCGCGGCCTCTCGCTCCCGCAGATCCTCGCCATCACCGAGGAGTTCTACCGCGCCGACGCCGGCATCGCGCTCACGCTCCAGCTGGCGAGCTTCGGCTGCGAGATAACCTACGAGTACGGCAACGAGGAGCAGAAAGAGCAGTACATCCGACCGGTCGCGGAGGGCGAACAGCTCTCGGGGCTCGCGGTCTCCGAACCCGAGACGGGGAGCGACCTCGCCGGCATGCAGACCACCGCCGAGAAAGAGGGCGACGAGTACGTCCTCAACGGCGAGAAGTACTGGATCGGCAACGGCGTCGAGGCCGACTGGGTGACCGTCTACGCCCGGACCGGTGACAACCCGGACAACCGCTACGGGAACCACTCGATGTTCATCGTCCCGACCGACACCGACGGGTACGAGGCCGAGCACATCCCCGAGAAGATGGGCTTCCGGGCGTCCAAGCAGGCCCACATCACCTTCGACGACTGCCGCATCCCCGAGGAGAACCTCATCGGCTACGAGGGCAACGGCTTCATGATGCTCGCCGAGTTCTTCAACCACGGTCGGGTCGTCGTCGCCGGCCACGGCCTCGGCCTCGCCGCGGCCGCCATCGAGGAGGCGTGGGACTTCGTCCACGACCGCGAGGAGTTCGGGCGCAAGGTCAGCGACTTCCAGTCGGTCCAG
Organism: Haloarchaeobius amylolyticus; assembly: GCF_026616195.1. NCBI lineage: Archaea > Methanobacteriati > Methanobacteriota > Halobacteria > Halobacteriales > Halorubellaceae > Haloarchaeobius > Haloarchaeobius amylolyticus. The sequence goes on along the minus strand of NZ_JANHDH010000006.1, from coordinate 20,969 downwards.
CACGACCTCGCCGACATGCTCATCGAGTTCGAGTCCGCGCGGTCGCTCACCTGGCGGGCCTGCGAGAAGGTCGAGTCCGGCCAGAACGCGGGCTACTGGGCGGCGATGGCCAAGACGAAGGCGACCGAGACGGCGACCCACAACGCCGAGAAGGGCATGCAACTCCACGGCGGCCGGTCCGTCCTCGACGAGCGTCGCATCGCCCGGGTCTACCGCGACGTGCGCATCCCGGTCATCTACGAGGGCGCCAACGCCATCCAGCGCAACCTCGTCTACCGCCAGGCCTGACCACGGCGGCCGACTCACCGGCGCAGACCCCGCTAACCACAAGCGTCTTTATCCGAACCAGCGAACATCTGCGACAACACTCTCGATGTCCGCGTGGGGATACTCTGAACAGTCGTCGGTCCGTGCCGAGGTGTACCGCAGTCGATGAGCACAACGAACACCGTCCTCGTCATCAGTAACGACGCCGAGTTGCGCCAGCGTCTCGCAGCCCCGCTGGAGTGGTCCTACCCCAACGTCGACGTGCTGACGGCGGCGGGCTTCGACGGTATCATCGACCACCTCGACGACGGCTCGCTCGACTGCATCGTCACCGACGACACGACCGCGATGGACTCCCCGGCCATCTTCCAGGCGACGCGCGAACGGCACCCCGACCTCCCCCTGCTCGTCCTCTCCGAGTACCACACCCAGCGAGGGGACGGCGTCGCCGTCATGGAGGTCGTCGACTTCCTCGACGAGATCGGGACGGCCGGCTCCGACGACGCCTTCGCCGGCTGGGTCGCCAACTCGGTGGTCCGCAGTCCCCGCGACGGCTCCCCGCCGGGGGGCAGTCGCCCCGAGGACATCGTCCGCGACGTGAAGCGGTCGCTGGTCGACGCCTCCTCGCCGATGGACATCGAGGAGGCGGTCTGCGAGCAGCTCACGCTCGGCGGTCGGTACCAGTTCGCCTGGGTCGGCGAGTACGACCGCGGCGAGCGACAGGTCGTCCCGTGGGTCGCCGCGAGCGAGACCGGCGACTGGCCCATCAGCATGACCTTCCCGGTCGGGCGCTCCGGCCGCCAGTCGGTCATCGACCGGGCACTGCGCAGCCGCGAGCTGCAGGTCGTCAACGACATCCCGGGCCACGAGGCGTCGGTCCCGTGGCGGGCGACCGCCACCGAGCGCGACTGCAACGCGGTCGCCATCGCCCCGCTCGCGTACGAGGACGAACTGTACGGCATCCTCGGCGTCTACTCGAACGACTCCGACGGGTTCGACGAGATGGAGGTGAGCGCCGTCCGCGAGATCGCGAGCAGCGTCTCGCACGTCCTCGACACCATCGCCATCCGCGGCCGCATCGACCAGCAAGAGCGCGTCCTCAGGCGGTACGAGCGGCTCGTCGAGACCGTCGGCGACGGGATGTACGTGCTCGACTCCGACGGGCACTTCATGACGGTCAACGACGCGATGCTGTCGATGACGGGCTACTCGCGGGAGGGCCTGCTCGGCGAGCACATCTCCATCATCCTCGACGACGAGTCCGTCGAGGCCGGGGCGGAGAGCATCCGCCGGATGGTCCGTGACCGCCGCATGGAGGGCGAGACCCAGGAGGTCACCGTCCAGACCAAGGACGGCCGGACCTACCCCGGCGAGGTGCAGGTCGCACTCCTGCCCTTCGAGGACGGCGAGTTCCGCGGCAGCGTCGGCGCCATCCGGGACATCACGGAACGGAAGAAGCGCGAGCAGGAACTCCAGCGCCAGAACGAACGCCTCGACGCCTTCGCCAGCATCGTCAGTCACGACCTGCGCAACCCCCTCGGGGTCTCACAGGGCTACCTCGACCTGGTCGAAGAGCAGACCGACGAGTCGGTCGCGGAGTACATCGGCCACGTCGAGGACGGCCTCGCACGCATGGAAGACATCATCGCCGACGTGCTCGCCATCGCCCGGCAGGGACAGACCGTCACCGAGACCGAGCCGACCGACCTCGAGGACATCGTCCGCGAGGCGTGGTCGAACGTCGACACGAAGGAGGCGACGCTCGCGGTCACCGACTCCATGCGCATCGCGGTCGACCGGTCGCGGCTCCTGCGCGCGCTCGAGAACCTGTTCCGGAACGCGGTCGAACACGGCGGCAGGACCGTCGCCATCGAGGTGGGCCTGCTGTCACCGACCGGTGGCGATGGCTCGGTTGCAGGCGACGACCTGGCCATCGACGGCACCGGCGGGTTCGAGTTCCCCGAGGGGGAGCAACCGGAGGAACCGGACATCACCCGACCGGCGGGCTTCTACGTCGCCGACGACGGCGAGGGGATGCCCGCGGAGATACGGGAAAACGCGTTCGACTCGGCGTTCACGACGTCGGAGGAGGGCCTCGGTATCGGGCTGTGGGTGGTGCGAGAAGTAGCGAGCGCTCACGGCTGGACGACCACGGTGGTCGAGAGTGCGGAGGGGGGAGCTCGGTTCGAGTTCTCGGACGTGAAACCGGCCTAACTGCCGCCCGGAAGGTCCTGAAACGCCCCGACGAAGTCGTCGTGGTCATGCATTCCGGAGACCGCGTCGTCGACCCTGTCGCGGAGTTCGTCGACGCGGGCGCAGAGTTCGGCGTACTCCTCGTTGTCCTCGAGTTCGCGCTCGGACTTCTCGGATTCGAGCAGCGACTTCTTCGAGACGAGCGAGTAGTACTCCTGGATGTCGCTCTCGTAGTCCGACCGGGAGGTGACGTTCTCGACGACTTCGAGCAGTTCGTCCTTCGAGACGGGCTTGACGAGGTAGTCGTCGAAGCCCATCTCGATGATGTCGAAGTCCGGGTCGACGGCCGTGACCATCACGACGCGACAGTCGTAGCCCTCCTCGCGGATACGTTCGAGCACCTCGTCGCCGGAGAGGCCGGGCATCCGGCGGTCCAGCAGGACGATCTCCACCGACTCTTCCATCAGTTCGAGTGCGGACTCTCCGTCGTACGCCGCTTCGACGTTGTACTCGCTCGTGAGCCACGCCGCGAAGAGGTCCGCCAGTCGTGACTCGTCGTCGACGACGAGCACCTCGAGGCCGTCCGATGAGCTTCCAGCCCCTTCACCGTCGTTTTCTGCCACATGCGACCCATGGAGGCTATGGTTGATAAATGCCGCGCCCACCCCTCTTTATTCTGGTATGTTCGCAGATTGTATACACTCCCGTCTGTGGGTTCGCCGGCCGTACCGTCGTCCTGTCGAGCCGAGAAGTCAGGGCGTGACGTGGTCGGTGTGGGCGAGGAGGTACTCGGACACCTCGTCGACGAGCGCCGGGTCGTACGACCACGTGCCGAAGAACGTGCCGTTGCCGCGGTCGACCGCCAGCAGGGCGCTCTTCAGTTCGTCGCGGCCGCCGCCGTCGAACACCACGAACCACGTCTTGCGGATCTCCTCGGTGTCGAGGCCGTGGGCCGTCACGCCCTCGACGTCCTCGTGGCCGTCGGGCTCGCCGAAGACGTGCAGGTCGAGGTCGGTCGTCGCGAGGCGTCGGTAGACGTCGGTCTGGTGGTCGAAGTTCGAGAGCTGCTGGAAGCCCGCCGAGAGCGTCCCCTCGCCGACGCGGAACGCGCGGTCCTCGATCTCGCGGGTGACCTGCATCAGGTTCTCGTGGTCGTAGCTGGTGAACGTCGTCTCCTTGAGCGGCGCGAGGAGGGCGGCGTGGGCCGAATCGTCGATGCCGAGGTCGTCCGGGCCGGCCGCCGGGCCGTCCAGCAGGTCGAGCAGGTCGCTCGCGTCGACCGCCGCGTAGAGGGTGTCGGGGTCGGTCAGCGTGGCGAAGCACGGTGCCTCAGCCGAGGTGTCGTCGACCTCGACGCGGACGTTCTGGTCGGCGAAGAACGACGCGAGCCGGGTGTCCAGCGAGGACCCGGGTGGCAGGTTGAAGAGCGTCAGCGTCTTCTCGCGCTGACGCACCCGGTCGACGATGTCGAGGAGTGTCATGTGCGCAGGAACTACCCCAGACAGGATGCCCGTTCTCCCTAACTGGGTAGGCGGTCGGCGAGCGTCCACCGGACGAGCCGGGCCTCGACGCGCGCCCGGTCGGTCGCATCCTCGTCGTCGAGGACGGCCTCGCTCTCCTCGAGCATGCGCTGCTCGACGGGGCCGTGGTCGGGCTCGTCCCGGATGTCGTTCAACAGCGCCTCGAAGTCCTCGCGGAGGTCGAACGAGGCACGGGCGACGTTGCACCGCCCGAGCGGGCTCATCCCCATGTCCAGGACGAGGTCGCGCACCAGCTCCCAGTCGTCGGCACAGAAGTGGATGGAGACCTCGCCGACGATGTCACGCCACGCGATGGGACCCGAATGCTTCATCTCGGGGACGGCCCGCGGCGGGAGGTCGATGCGGGTCGCGGTGTCCGGGTTGTCGCAGAGACAGCACGGTTGCTCCGTCTTCCCGGTGTACATACCCGGGGCTCGGGACCGGGTCGACAAAGTCCTGTCTGTGGCGGCACACTCGCGCGAAAGAAGAGAACTCGAAACCGACCGGCGGCTTACTTGCCTTCGAACTCGGGGTCGTCGTCGCCGAAGAACGCGTTGATGCCCTCGTGGACGTCCTCGGTGCCGACGACGTGGCCGAAGCCCATGCTCTCGATCTCGAGGCCGGCGTCGGTGTCGTCCCAGCCCTTGGCCATCGCGCGCTTCGTGTAGCGCATGGCGATGGGCGGGCCACCGGCGAGCTTGGCGGCGAGTTCGTGGGCCTTCTCCTCGAACTCACCGGGCTCGACGACCTCGTTCACGAAGCCGAAGTCGTGCATCGTCTCGGCGTCGAAGTGGTCCGTCGTGAAGATGATCTCCTTCGCGCGGCCCATGCCGACGATGCGCTGGAGGCGCTGGGTGCCGCCCCAGCCGGGGAGCAGCCCGAGGTCGAACTCGGGCTGGCCGAAGTTCGAGCGGGTCGTCGCGATGCGCATGTCGGCGCAGGTCGCCAGCTCCATGCCGCCGCCGAGACAGTAGCCGTCGATGGCGGCCACGACCGGCATCTCGGTCGTCCCGAGGCGGCCGAAGGTCTCCTGGCCGTACTTCGAGAGTTCGACCGCACCCAGCGGGTCCGCGCCGCCGCCTGCGATGCTCATGAAGTCGGCACCGGCGGAGAACGCCTTGCCGCCCGCGCCGGTCATGAGGATGGCGCGCACGTCGTCGTCGTCCTCGAGCAGGTCGAGCGCGTCGTCGAGTTCCTCGATGAGCTCCAGCGAGATGGAGTTCATCTGCTGGGGCCGGTTGAGCTCGATGTGGCCGACCATGTCGCCGGGGTAGTGGATGTTGAGCGTGTCGAAGTCTACGCCCTCGTCGGCCTCCGCACCCGCGCCGCCGCGGAAGCCGCCCTGCTCGACGAAGCCCTCGAAGTGCTCGTCGGGCTCGTAGCGGGCGTGCTCGGTCTCGTCGTAGGCCGACTTCAGGGCGGAGAGGAGCTTGTTGAGGCCGTACTCGTCGGCCATCTTGGCCGGGCCCTTCGGGAAGCGCCCGCCGAGCTTGACGGCCTCGTCGATCTCGTCCGCGGAGGCCACGTCGTCACCGATGAGGTAGCTGACCTCGTTGGCCATCGACGCGAGCAGGCGCTCCTTGACGACCGCGCTGTGCTCGTCCATCGGGATGTCGGCGCCGTCGCCGTCCTCGTAGTCGTAGAAGCCCTTGCCGGTCTTCTGGCCGAGGTTCTCCTCCTCGACCTTCTCGACGAGGAGCGGACACGGCTCGTACTTGTCGCCGAGCTCGTCGTGCATGTAGTCGAGGACGTGGTGGCCGACGTCGATGCCGACGTAGTCGGCGAGTTCGAAGCTCCCCATCGGGAGGCCGATGTCGAACTTCGTCGTGGAGTCGACCTCCTCGATGGTCGCCACGTCGTCGTGGACGAGCCACGCGGCCTCGTTCATCAGGGGGACGAGGATGCGGTTGACGATGAAGCCGGGGACGTCCTTGCGGACGCGGACGGGCGTCTTGCCCATCGCCTCGGCGAGGTCCTCGGTGACGTCCATCGTCTCGTCGCTCGTCTCCGCGCCGGAGATGACCTCGACGAGGTCCATGCGCACCGGCGGGTTGAAGAAGTGCATGCCGCAGAACTGGTCGGCGCGGTCGGTCGCGGTCGCGATCTCCGAGATGGAGAGGCTGGAGGTGTTCGTCGCGAAGACGGCGTGGTCGGGGGCGTGCTCGTCGACCTCGCCCCAGACGTCCTTCTTGATGTCCATGCGCTCGACGATGGCCTCGATGACGAAGTCCGTGTCCTGGACCGCCTCCTCGAGGTCGACGATGGGTGTCACGCGGTCGATGGCGGCGTCGGCGTCGTCCTGCGTGATGGTCTCCTTCTCGGCGAGCTTGTTCAGGCTCCACTCGATCTTGTCGTACCCGTCCTGGACGAGCTCGTCGTTGATGTCACGCAGGTTGACGTCGTAGCCTGCGAGGGCCGCGACCTCCGCGATGCCGTGGCCCATGTTGCCTGCACCAAGAACTGTGATAGTGTTGATTTCCTCTAACTCCATGTTCGGACCGACAACTGGCAACCGTTTCAAGGTTTCCCCTGTCCAAACCAGAAACGCTTTTCGAGTTTATCAGCGGTTACATAGATTTTTAACCCTGAATCGGTTAATAGTTTCCTATGGACTTCGCCCTTACAGACGAGCAGAAACAGATCAAAGAGGAGGTTCGACGGTTCGCGGAGAACGAGATCGAGCCCGTGGCCCAGGAGTACGACGTCGAGGAGAAGTACCCGTGGGACATCATGGAGAAGGCCGCGGACGCGGGCCTGCTCGGTGCACACATCCCGTTCGAGTACGGCGGTGCCGACTACGGCAACCTCGAATCGGCCCTCATCACCGAGGAGCTGTTCGCGGTCGACCCCGGTATCGGCCTCTGTCTCACCTCCGCCTCCTTCGGCGCGGACGCCATCATGGAGTTCGGGACCGAGGACCAGAAGGAGCGATTCCTCGAGCCCATCCCGACCGGTGAGGCCATCATGGGTGCGGCCATCTCCGAGCCCGACACCGGCTCCGACGTCTCCTCCGTGAGCACGCAGGCCGAGAAGGACGGCGACGAGTGGGTGATCAACGGCAACAAGATGTGGATCACGAACGGGTCCATCGGCGACTACTACGTCGTCCTCTGCCAGACCGACCCCGAGGCCGAGGGCCGCTACAACGGCTTCAGCCAGATCGTCGTCGAGTCCGACCGCGACGGCTTCAAGTCCGAGAAGATCACGGGCAAGCTCGGCATCCGCGCCTCGGACACGGCCGAACTCATCCTCGACGACGTGCGCGTCCCCGAGGAGAACCTCATCGGGACCCGCGGCATGGGCTTCCTCCAGCAGATGCAGTTCTTCGACGAGACCCGGACCGCCGTCGCCGCACAGGGCGTCGGTATCGCGAAGGGTGCCAGCGAGGCCGCCCTCTCCTACGCCAAGGAGCGCGAGCAGTTCGACCGCCCCATCTCGGACTTCCAGGCCATCCAGCACAAGCTCGCCGAGATGCACACGAAGACCGAGGCGGCGCGCAACCTGACCTACAAGGCCGCCTGGAACGTCGACCAGGGCGAGGACATCACGATGCTCGCCTCGATGGCGAAGGAGTTCGCCTCCAACGTCGCCGTCTCCGTGGCCGACGAGGCCGTCCAGATCCACGGTGGCGCCGGCTACGTGAACGACTTCCCCGTCGAGCGGTTCTACCGCGACGCGAAGATCACGCAGATCTACGAGGGGACGACCGAGATCCAGAAGAACATCATCGCCCGCGAGCTGCTCGGCAAGGGCTTCTAGGCGCGGCGGTGTGACGGGCCATCGCCGGGCCCGCACCGACGACCATCTGCTTTGTTTCTCTCTGTTTCGAATCGATACCGGCTCGCCCCGACCGTGGCTAAAATTAGGGTCGAGAATGGTCGGGCGCTATGGGATAGCACCGAAGTATTCGGATTCTGAAATCCAGTACACGCTCTGAATCTGGCACAGGGGACACCCTCGACCGTTCTGACGGGTCTGACTGGGAGCAACAGTAAGACACACAGATATTCCTCAGTCACTTTGTGTGGTTTTATACTGAGTGATAATCTCCCCACGCCCGATGGCAGAGATGGAATCGTTAGACGACAGTGCTGAATCGAACCCGCCGTCGCTCTCGTTCTACGGCGGGCGTGCCGCGAGTGCGGTCCCGCTCGCCGTCTTCGTCGCCTGGGCCATCTTCCAGAGCGGCGTGCTCGGCATCGGGGACACGCAGGGACTCGTCATCGGGATGTTGTTCGGCCTCATCGCCGGGCTGTTCCTGGTGAAGGGCTCGTGGAAAGACTACGCGGACACCATCTTCGACGGGATGACACAGCGCGTGGCCGCGACCGCGGTCGTCGCCTGGCTCTGGGCCGGGATGTTCGCGAACGTCCTGCAGGCAGGGCAGTTCGTGAACGGCCTCGTCTGGGCCGCCGACGTGACCGGGGTCGCCGGCAGCCTCTTCCCGGCGGTGACGTTCGTGCTCGCCGCGCTGCTCGCGACCGGTATCGGCACCGGCTACGGGACCGCGATCACGTTCACGACCGTCGTGTTCCCGGCCGGCATCCTGCTCGGGGCCAACCCGACGCTGCTGTTCGCCGCCATCCTCTCGGGGGCGGTGTTCGGCGACAACCTCGCGCCGGTCTCGGACACGACCATCGTGAGTGCGGTCACGCAGGACGCAGACATCGGCGGCGTGGTCTCCTCGCGCCTCAAGTACGCGCTCGTCGCGGCGGCGTTCGCGTTCGTCGCGTACGTCTTCGCCGGCCTGTCGATGGCCGGTATCGACGTGACCGGGGCGGGGACGAGCCTCGCCGAGCAGGCCAACGCGGTCGGCCTGGTCCACCTCGTCTCGATGGGCGTGGTCATCGGGACGGCCATCCGCGGCCGGCACATCGTCGAGGCCGTCACCTGGGGGCTCGTGACCGCCATCACGGCGAACCTCCTGCTCGGGCTCTCGACCGTCTCGGACATCATCGTGTTCTACGCGCCCGCCGAGACGAGCCTGGCCTCGAGCTTCACCTGGCTTCCGTTCGTCCAGATCGCCGGCCCCGACCAGTCCGTCGCGGTCGGCGGCGCGCTCTACAACGGGGCGATCGGGTTCTTCCCGCTCATCGTCCTGACGCTGCTCATCGTCGCCGGCGCGGAGATCATGATCCGCGGCGGCGGCTTCGAGGCCATCCTCGACTTCCTCATCGGCTCCGTCGCGACCTCGGTCCGCAAGGCGGAGGTCACGATGGTCATGGGCACCGCGCTCGTCAACGGGATGATCACCATCAACACCGCGGCCGAGATCGCCATCGCGCCGTACATCGCGAAGCTCGGTGGCCGCTTCAACCTGAACGGCTACCGGCGCGCGAACATCCTCGACGCGAACACCTCCGCCCTCGGGTACATCTTCCCGTGGGGCGGCGGCCTGCTCGCCGGGTACGGGGCGATGACGAGCCTGACCCAGTCCATCCCGTGGTTCACCCAGGAGATGGTCGTCAACCCGGTCAGCGTCTGGCCGTACGTCTTCCACGGCTGGTTCCTCGTGGCGGTGTTCATCGTCGCCGCGTGGACCGGCTACGGCCGTGAGTACGTCCACGACCGCCAGTCCGCGGAGGTGCAGCGCGTATGAGCCTGCTCTCCTCACTGCTGGCCGGCGTCGGCTTCCGGACCCGCACCCCCTCGTTCGGACAGGGCGAGGAGGTGACCGGGTTCGTCAGCGACGCCCGTAACGGCGAGGCGCTCTTGCGCATCGGCGACTCCGAACTGTACGTGCAGGGGGTCGACGACCCCGAGCGACTCGTCGACGAACGAGTCGTGGTCCGCGTCGAAGAGTTCGACGACAGCACGAGCGCCGGCAAGGCGGTCCTCGTCGAGGTCATCGAGGGTCGCGGGCTGTAGCGGCAGGCGCACCGTTCCTTCTCTTCGTCGGAGCCGCCGCCCGACAGCGCGTGCTTTAATCCGCCGGGGGTCCTGCAACCGCACGTGTCCGACGCCGACCCGCACGAGTTCCTGCGTACAGACCCCGACATCGGGCCGCTGGTCGACGAGCACGGCGAACTGTCGGTCGAACCGCATCCCGACCCGTTCGAGCGACTGGTCGTCTCCATCGTGAACCAGCAGCTGTCGGTCGAGTCCGCCGCGGCCATCCGCGAGCGCCTGTTCGACCGGTTCGCGGTGACGCCCGAGGCCCTGCTCGCGGCCGACGAGGACGCGCTGGCGGACGTGGGGCTGTCGAGCCAGAAGCGCCGGTACATCCGGAACGTCGCCGAGCGCTTCGAGGACGGGCTCTCGGTCGAGCGCCTGCACGCCCTGGACGACGACACCGTGATGGCCGAACTCACCGAGATAACCGGTATCGGCGACTGGACGGCGAAGATGTTCCTCATCTTCTGTCTCGGCCGCGAGGACGTCTTCCCGGTCGAGGACCTCGGCATCCGCCGCGGCATGGAGGAACTCTACGGCGAGGCGACGCGGGCCGAGATGGTCGAGACCGCAGAGCGCTGGCGGCCGTACCGGAGCTACGCCAGCCGGTACCTCTGGCGGGTCGTCGACTGACGCGGCCGGGGCGATAGCGACCCCCCGAAGAAGCGCGCCATACCGGCTCCCGTCGCCGGAAGCGGACGAACTATTGTCGTCGGGTGGATGCCACGGAGTAGATGCGACAGCCACGCCCAGCACGGCACGCAGGACCGACCGAGGTGACCTACCGGTGAGCAACCGCGCGGACCTGCTCGCCGGGGTGCGGGCCGTCGTCCCGATGCTCCTCGGCATCGTCCCCTTCGGGCTCATCGCGGGGGTGAGCGCGGTCGAGGCCGGGCTCGACCCCCTGCACGCGGTCGGGTTGTCGGTCGTCGTCTTCGCCGGGGCGTCCCAGCTGGCCGCGATCGAGCTGTTCGGCCGCGACGCCCCCCTCGCGATCATCGTCGTCACCGTCCTCGTCATCAACCTGCGGATGATGATGTACAGCGTCTCCATCGCGCCGCACTTCCGCCGGTTCGCCCTCCGGTGGAAGGCGCTGTGTGCCTACGTCCTCACCGACCAGGCGTACGCCCTCTCGGTCACCGAGTACCGCCAGACCGACCCCGGGGAGCGCAGCCGGAAGTGGTACTACCTCGGTGCTGCGTTCACCCTCTGGGTCGTCTGGCAGGTCACGACCGTCGCCGGGGTCGCCCTCGGCGCGAGCGTCCCCGCCGGGCTCTCGCTCGAGTTCGCCATCCCACTCACGTTCATGGCCCTGCTGTTCCCGGCGCTCTCGGACCGGACGACCGAACTCGTCGCGCTCGTCGCGGGGGCCATCGCGATTCCGGCGGCCGCGCTCCCCTACGACCTCGGCCTGGTCGTCTCGGCCGTGCTCGCGCTCACGGTCGGCACGCTCTACGACTGGCGCAGCGACACGGACACCGAGCCCGACACCGGCGGCGACCACGACGCCGCGCGGGAGGGGGCCGAACCGTGACGGGGTACGACTCGGCGGCCGTCTGGGCGGTCATCGTCGTCGCCGGTGTCGGGACGTTCGCCATCCGGTTCTCGTTCATCCTGCTGCTCGGGCGCATCCAGGACGTCCCGGACCGGGTCGAGTCCGTGCTCCGGCTCGTGCCGGCGGCGGTGCTCGCGGCGCTGGTGGTCCCGAGTATCGTCGCACTAGAGACGGTCGGTCCTGCGGGAAGTGGCCTGGGGACCGGCGGGTTCGCGCTCGCCTACGACCCCGCGAAGGTCGTCGCCGGCGCGGTCGCCGCGGCGGTCGCGTGGCGGACCGAGGACGTGCTCGCGACCATCGCCGTCGGGATGGTGACCCTGTGGCTCGTCGACTGGGCGACCGGGACGCTCGGGCTGCTGGCGTGAGCGTAACGACAGGTAGGCAGGAGCCAGACCGCAGGTAACGGTCCCCTAGCATCCGTTTCGCCGTTCCTACCCGAATTCTCGGAACGGCAGAACCATCAGCCGCCCGGAATACTAAACCCGGTTAATTAAGAGTTATGGCCGCGTTGTGTGTCACGTACCCACTCGGTTATCAGGGGGGAATGGGGACAATGGCAACGAAGCAAGCGATCACACCACTACCAGACGAATCGTCCGAGGAGTCGGGACCGTCGAAGGAGGAGGTATTCGAGGTCCTCTCGAACCGCCGCCGCCGCCAGACGCTACACTACCTGCTGCAGAAAGACGACGAGACCGCGACCAAACGCGAGGTCTCGCGCCAGCTCGCAGCGTGGGAGAACGACGAGCCCATCGACATGGTCTCCTCGAGTGAACGAAAGCGCGTCTACATCGCGCTCCACCAGACGCACCTGCCGAAACTCGCCGACGCGGGCCTCGTCGACTACGACGCGTCCCAGGGCACCATCACGCTGACCGATGCCTGCCACGACCTCGACGTGTACCTCGACGTCGTCCCGGAGAACGAGCTCTCGTGGAGCCAGTTCTACCTCGGCCTCGGCGGGCTCTGTCTCGCGCTCACCGCGCTCGCGGGCCTCGGCCTCGTCCCCTTCGACGGGGTCCCCGGCCTCGCGTGGGCGGGCCTGTTCGCGGTCGCGGTCACCGTGGCGGGCGGCGTCCACTACCTGCGCGACAACCAGCACCAGCTCGGGGTCGACGCGGAGCCGCCGCTGCTCGGGGAGGGGGAGTAGTACAGCGAGACACGGACGAGACGCACGAACCACACCGGCGAGAGCCGCAGAACAGAACGAGCGAACGCGGGGCCTACTCGAGGACCTCTTCCTCTTCCTCGCGCTCGTCCTCGTTCGCCTTGTCGGCGCGCTTGGAGACGTCGACCTGGTAGTTCTTCAGGATGTCACGGCCGAGGAGCACCGGGTAGTCCATGTGGCTGCGGTCCTCGACGCTGGCGGTGACGGTGTGCTGCTGGCCGCCGACGCCGACCACGAGGTCGACGACCGGACGGGACTTGCCCTGTTTCAGGCTGCCGGACTTCACACGCATGACCGACTTGATGGGCCCGGCGCCGATGTCGGCCGCCAGCCCGGTGTCGATGGACGTGCGGGTCGCGCCGGTGTCGGACTTCGCCATAACGGTCTTCGAGTCGGAGGTCCCGGAGACGACGACCTGCTCGGTGTAGCCGACGACGACCGGCTTGTCGGGCATCTCGGTGCGCTCGCGCGGCGCGCAGGACGGCCAGGAGTCGTCGAGCGTCGCCGAGAGTTCGCGGACGCGCTCCTCGTCGACGTCGCCGCCGGCCTTCTCGATGGCGAGCTTCGCGATGTACGGCGCCGGCGAGCGGTTCGTCGCCTGGTAGAGGCCCTTGAACCCGGCCGTCGGGTTGACCTCGAGGACGTACCAGCCGTTGTCGCCCTCGACGATGTCCACGCCGGCGTAGTCGAGGCCGACGATGTCGGCCGAGCGCTTGGCGATCTTGCGGACCTTCTCGGGGAGTTCCTCGGTCGCGTCCTGCACCTCGCCGCCGAGCGCGACGTTGGTCCGCCAGTCGTTGTCCGGTGCGTAGCGGTACATCGCACCGACGACCTGGTCGCCGACGACGTAGACGCGGATGTCACGGTGGCGCTCGCCGTCGCGGTCGATGAGCTTCTGCAGGAACGCGTAGCGGTTGCCGACCTTGGCGTTGACGCGCTCGTCGGGGCCGACCTTCCAGGTCCCGCCGCCGTGGGTCCCGATGGCGGTCTTGTAGACGGCCTCCTCGCCGAACTCGTCGCGGACGGCGTTGAGGTTCTCGCCGTCGAGCGCGAGGAACGCCTCGGGGACGCGGATGCCGTTGTCCGACAGCGCAGCGGCGGTCGCGATCTTGTGTGTCGCCCGGAGCGTCGCCGGCGGCTCGTTCAGCATCGGTCGGAGGCTGTTGAGCGTGTTCGCGAGTCCGAGTTCCTCGCAGGGCTGTTCGGTGTTCGAGAGCAGCATCCGGTTCGCGATGACGTCGACGTCCGGCTCCAGGGTCACGCCCCCCTCCTTGATACGGACCGTGGTGTTCTGCTCGCGCAGCCACTCCGGCTGGTGGCCGAGTTCCTCGACGGCGTTGCAGATCGCCTTCGACTCCTTGCTGTTGTGAAGGCTTAGCACCCCTACGCGCACGCTGTCAGAAGTATCATCCATACCACCGTCAACTCACGCCCACGCCAAAAACGTTGCCAGTCACGAGGACGGATGTGAGTCGCCAACAGGCCTCTGGCGGCCACACACCGGCGGTACCGGATTCAGAGGTAGGCGGCGTCCCACCGCGTCGGCTTCCGGCGGTTCCCGCACTCGTTGCAGACGACCTCGCCCATCGTGCTCATCGCGTTCTCGAAGGACTGGCAGGCGCCACAGAACCAGCCGTACTTGCGGTCGCGGTCGTCGTCGCTGTAGGCCTGGTAGAACGGCCCCTGCGAGCCGCGGGCCGCCTCGCTGTAGCTGACGTAGACCGTGCCGTCCTCGGTCTCGAAGGGGTCGAGCGTCTCCCACTCCGGCACCTCCTCGCCGTCGACCTTCCGCCAGACGTTCTCGCGGAACTCGCTCTCGCCGATCTCGACGACGCGGTCGCCGACCATCTCGTAGCCGTGGCCGTCGTAGAACTCGTTGCCGAACTCGTTGCCCGCGAGGACGGCACTGGAGATGCGCTCAGCCCCGTGGTCGAGCAACTCCTCCTGCGTGCGGACGAGCAGCCGCGAGCCGATGCCGCGGTCGCGTGCGTCGGGGTCGACGTGGAGCCAGGTGATGCGCCCATCGACCGACTCCCTGGCGAGGAGTTCGCTCTGGGAGAAACCGACGACCTCGCCGCCGTCTTCGGCGACGAGCAGGATGACGTTGTCGTCGTCGAGCTGGTCGTGGAGTTCCTCGTGGTCGTACCACTCCGCGATGGCCTGGTCGATGACCTCGGCGTCGAGGAAGCTCTCGTACGACGCGTGCATGGACCGGCTGGCGATGTCTCGAATCGTCTCGGCGTCCGCTTGGGTCGCTTCACGTACCTCCATACCCGGATGTAGGACTGGCACGCTCTTAATGGTCGACCCACGATTCTGGGCTCCGGCCCGTGATTCGCGACCCGGTCCAGCAACCTGTACTGCGAGGCGACACGCACACGCCTTTATAGCGTGCCCCCGGAGACTCTGTATGAGCAGCGAGGAGGATTCGACCGACACGAACGAGGCGTTCACCTACATCGGTGGGAAGGTGGACCCCGGCGAGTCGGCGAACATCCGCTACGGTATCAGCGAGACGTATCTCGGTGACCCGGTCCGCATCCCGGTCACCATCATCAACGGCGAACACCCCGGGCCGACCGTCTTCCTCTCCGCGGCGGCCCACGGCGACGAACTCAACGGCATCGAGGTCGTCCGCGAGGTGGCCCACGAGTGGCCGCTGGACGAACTGCACGGCTGTCTCGTCTGTCTCCCCGTGCTGAACGTCCCCGGCTTCCTCGCCCAGCAGCGCTACCTCCCCATCTACGATCGCGACCTCAACCGGTCGTTCCCCGGCCGGGACGACTCGACCAGCGCGAAGCGGATGGCCCACCGCATCTTCACGAACTTCATCGAGCCCTGCGACCTCGGCGTCGACCTCCACACGTCGACCCGCGGGCGAACCAACATGCTCCACGTCCGCGCCGACATGGACGACCCCGACGTGTCGCGGCTGGCGCGCGCGTTCGCCTCGAACGTCATCATCTCCAGCGAGGGGCCGGAGGGAACCCTGCGACGGGAGGCCTCCGACGTCGGCATCCCGACCATCACCATCGAGATGGGCGAGGCCCACCGCTTCCAGCGCCACCTCATCGACCGCGCCCTCGACGGCGTCCGGAGCGTCCTCGCGGAGTACGGGCTGCTGAAGGCGGAGTCGGTGCGCTGGCCCGGCTGGCGGACCATCATCGAGGGCCACAACGAGAAGACGTGGCTGCGCGCGGACGCCGGTGGCATCGTCGACATGCACTTCGAGTGCGGGTCGCTCGTCCACGAGGGCGACCGCATCTGCACCATCACCAGCCCGTTCAAGACGGACAACGACCCCATCTACGCCCCGTTCACGGGCGTCCTCGTGGGCGTCCTCGAGAACCCGGTCGTCTACCCCGGGAACCCGCTGTGCCACCTCGTCGAGCTCGACCAGTCGACCCTGCGCGCGGTCGAGAGCGAACAGTCCGCACCGCCGGACACCCCCGCCGAGATGGCCTGAGACATACCGGCGTTGTACCTCGCTTACGTAACTACTATAACTGCACAATCCAACCCTCCGGACGAGAGTATGAGTCAGTCTTACAATCGCGGTCTTATCGAGGACTTCAGTCGGTGGAAGGAGTTCTCGGCCGGGATGTGGGCGTGGATATTCCACAAGTTCACGGGATGGGTTCTCATCGGGTACCTGTTCACCCACATCGCCGTGCTGAGCACCGCCATCGAGGCGTCGTCGGCGTCGGCAAGTACAATCGCTGCGGGCGAGGACGTCTACTCGACGACGCTGATGGCGCTCGAGAGCATCTTCGTCGTCCGCCTGCTCGAGGTCGGACTGCTGGCGGTCGCCGTGTTCCACATCCTCAACGGCATCCGCTTGCTGCTGGTCGACCTCGGCATCGGGCTCGAATCGCAGGACAAGACGTTCTACGCGTCGCTGGTGCTGACGGGCGTCATCATCATCGCGAGCGTCCCGACCTTCATGGCGGGACTGGGGGGTGCCTGAGATGGCGGGCGCACCGACCTCCTTCGAGCGCGGCGGCTGGGGCTGGCTGTTCCAGCGCATCACGGCCGCCTTCCTCGTGGTGGTGCTCGCGTTCCACTTCTTCCTGCTCCACTTCTACCACCACGCGTTCGAGATCACCTTCGCCGGGACGACGGCCCGCATGCAGGACCTCGGCTACTTCGCGACGATGTGGCTGTTCCTCGTGACGGCGACGTTCCACGGCGTCAACGGCGTCTACAACGCGCTCGTCAACCAGGGCATCAGCGGGAGTGCGAAGACGGCCGTCAAGGGCGTACTGGCCCTCGCCGGCCTGCTGCTGGTCGTCCAGGGCACCAGAGTCGCACTCGTCATGAACGGGTTCCTCTAACATGAGTACGCAACTGCCAGACACGGAGACGGAAGAGAGCGAGGTCGAACCGAGCGGCAAGCCGCACCAGGACGAGCGGATGGCCGAGAAGGCGCGCAAGAAGGCGTTCCGCGACGCGGAGAAGCAGGCCAAAGAGGACCTCGAGGCGGCCGAGAACGCGGTCCACCTCAAGGTCTTCCGCTACGACCCCGAGGTCGAGGGCAAGCAGGAGCCGCGCTTCGACGACTTCTACGTCCCGTACCGGAAGGGCATGACCGTCCTCGACGCGCTCATGTACGCCCGGGACCACTACGACTCGTCGCTGACGTTCCGGCACTCCTGCCGGCAGGCGGTCTGTGGCTCCGACGCGATGTTCGTCAACGGCCGCCAGCGCCTGTGCTGCAAGACCCAGCTCTCGGAGATGGAAGAGCCGGTCCGCATCGAGCCCCTGCCCCACCAGGAGGTCGTCAAGGACCTGGTCGTCGACATGCAGCACTTCTACGACCAGATGCACGCGGTCGAGCCGTATTTCCAGTCGGAGGACGTACCCTCGGGCGAGGAGCAACACCAGACCCGTGAGAACCGCGAGAAGGTCAAGATGTCCACCCGTTGCATCTGGTGCGGTGCATGCATGTCCTCGTGTAACATCGCGGCCGGTGACAACGAGTACCTCGGGCCGGCGGCTATCAACAAGGCCTACCGGTTCTACATGGACGAACGCGAGAACGAGGAAGAGCTGAAAGAACACCGACTGCGCATCCTCGAGCAGGAACACGGCGTCTGGCGGTGCCAGACCCAGTTCTCCTGTACCGAGGTCTGTCCCAAGGACATCCCGCTGACCGAGCACATCCAGGAGCTCAAGCGCGAAGCAGTCAAGCAGAACCTGAAATTCTGGTGATACGATAACAATGTACGAACACGACGTGCTCGTGGTCGGCGGCGGCGGAGCGGGCCTCCGCGCCGCCATCGCCGCCCACGAAGAAGGTGCAGACGTGGCGATCGTCACGAAACTCCACCCGGTCCGCTCGCACACCGGCGCGGCGGAGGGTGGCATCAACGCGGCCCTTCGCGAGGGCGACGACTGGGAGCTGCACGCCTACGACACGATGAAGGGCTCGGACTACCTCGGTGACGCGCCCGCCATCGAGACGCTGGCGCAGGACGCCCCCGACGAGGTCTTCCAGATCGAACACTGGGGCATGCCGTTCTCCCGCGAGGACGACGGCCGCGTCTCCCAGCGCCCCTTCGGTGGCCTGTCGTTCCCGCGCACCACCTACGCCGGTGCCGAGACGGGCCACCACCTGCTCCACACGATGTACGAGCAGGTCGTCAAGCGAGGTATCGAGGTGTACGACGAGTGGTACGTGATGAACCTCGCCGTCACGGACGAGGAGACGCCCGAGGACCGGAGCTGTCACGGCCTCGTGGGCTACGACGTCAAGTCCGGCGAGATCGCGGGCTTCAAGGCCAACAACGGGGTCATCCTCGCGACCGGCGGCCCCGGCCAGGCGTTCGACCACACGACCAACGCGGTCGCCTGTACCGGTGACGGCTACGCGATGGCCTACCGCGCGGGCGTCCCGCTGGAGGACATGGAGTTCGTCCAGTTCCACCCGACCACCCTGCCCAGCACGGGCGTCCTCATCTCCGAGGGTGTCCGCGGCGAGGGTGGTATCCTCTACAACGCCGACGGTGAGCGCTTCATGTTCGAGTACGGCTACGCGAAGAACGACGGGGAGCTCGCCTCCCGCGACGTCGTCTCGCGCGCCGAGCTGACCGAGGTCAACGAGGGCCGCGGCTTCGAGGACGAGTACGTCATGCTCGACATG
The DNA here is from genome assembly GCF_026616195.1 of Haloarchaeobius amylolyticus. Taxonomy (NCBI): domain Archaea; kingdom Methanobacteriati; phylum Methanobacteriota; class Halobacteria; order Halobacteriales; family Halorubellaceae; genus Haloarchaeobius; species Haloarchaeobius amylolyticus. Next base: position 2,232 of record NZ_JANHDH010000006.1, on the reverse strand, counting down.
CGCCACCTCGGCGAGGAGCGCATCGTCGACCGCCTCGAGAACATCCTCCACCTCGCGGAGGACTTCGAGGGCGTCGACGGGCTCAAGGAGCCGATGCCGGTCAAGCCCGGCCAGCACTACGAGATGGGTGGTATCGAGACCGACGAGAACGGCCACACCTGCATCGACGGCCTCTACGCGGCCGGCGAGACCGCGTGTGTCTCCGTCCACGGTGCCAACCGCCTCGGCGGCAACGCGCTGCCCGAGCTCATCGTCTTCGGCGCCCGCGCCGGCCGCCACGCCGCCGGCGCCGACCTCGGTGAGGCCGAGATCGAGACCGGCGAGCGCGGCGACATCGAGTACGACGAGACCGAACTGCCCTACCAGCCGGGCGAGGTCGGCATGGCCGGCCCGCAGACCGACGCCGTCGCCGACGGCGGAGCGGTCGCGACCGACGCCAACAGCGTCGTCGAGGCCGCCGTGCAAACCGAGCGCGACCGCGTGGACCACCTGCTGGAGAAGGACGAGGGTATCCAGCACTCCCAGATCCGTGCCAAGCTCCAGAAGACGATGACGAAGAACGTCAACGTCTTCCGCGAGGAGGAGGGCCTCAAGCAGGCGCTCAAGGACATCCGGGAGATCCGCGAGGCCTACCAGGACGTGTACGTCGAGGACCCCTCGCGCACGTTCAACACCGACCTCCAGCACACCATCGAGACGCGCAACCTCATCGACATCGCCGAGACCATCACGCTCGGCGCGCTCGTCCGCACGGAGTTCCGCGGCGCCCACTGGCGCGCGGAGCACCAGGAACGCAAGGACGAGGAGTGGCTCAAGCACACGCTCATCTCGTGGCACGAGGGCGAACCGACCATCTTCTACCGGCCGGTCATCCTCGAGGGCGAGAACAAGAAGTACGAGCCCAAGGTCCGCTCTTACTGACGGACCCCGGGCCGCGATTCGACTGACTCTCGTTTTCCCGGTATCAGGCCAGCCCGAGCGCCTGCATCACGTCGCCGACCGTCACGCCCGTCTCCGACATCGCCTTGAACCCGAGGAAGATGCCGACGATGCCCATCACGCCCGCGAGGTTCGGCGGCGCCGGGATGGGGACCTCGACGAATTTGAAGAGTGCGCCCACGGTGAACCCGGTGAGCGTCGCGAGGAAGACCTGTGTCACGTTCATAGCGTCAATTCACTCGGGCGGGTGCCGATAAAAACCGTTCCATTCGACGCGCGTACCAATGTGTACTTTGCTGTCAGGTGAGTAGGGACGGCCGAGGAAGGGTAGCTCAGGGTAGAGCGCGTCGTGGCGTCGTCCACGACGGACAATACAAGGCTTCGCGTGGTTCGAGTCCCGCCCCTTCCGCTCGTTGTCCGAACGTCAGTGAGGACACGAGCGGCGACTGCGGGACTCGAATCAGGGAGGTCTCGCGCAGCGTCAGCGAGCACGTCCGACCGTGGTTCGAGTCCCGCCCCTTCCGTTCTCTGGCGACCGATAGGGAGCCATGAGAACGAGAAAGGGATTCGAGCCCTCCGAGCCGCAGCCCGGGAGCGCAGCGACGCGAGCACCCCGGACCGTCTCGGTCTGGTTCGAGTCCCGCCCCTTCCGCTCGTTGTCCGAACGTCAGTGAGGACACGAGCGGTGACTGTGGGAGTCGAACAGCGAGCAACTTCGTTACGAGTGAGTTCGAGTCCCGCCCCACCCAGTCGCTTCGCTCGTGAGTGTCACCGGTCCCTCCTCGCTGGCGTTCACCTGACTCTACACCGTTCTCAGATACGTAGAATGACATCCCCAACAGTGCGGGCTGTTCTCACACTACTTGCACATTGAGGTGGCTGCAGTCTATCGGTTTGGGCAGTTCTCGCGGTACCAGTTCTCAGTTCTGTAGAACCGAGAATTACGTTCTCTTTATATGTTGTGGTGGGGCGTCTGTTCAGGTGTAAGAGGACGATCACAATGGCAACCAACGAACTCAAGTCCGGAAGCAACACGTTCGAAAGCAGACTCGGTGGTATCCACGTCACGGGGAAGGCACACAGCCTGAGTGCGTGGTTCGTGCTGTCGCTGCGGCTCATGATGGGGTATGCGTTCCTGCACGCTGGCTGGGACAAGATCGTCAAGCCGTTCGATTCGAGCGGCTACCTGGTGCACGCGGCTGGTGCGAACGGGAACCCGCTGGAGTCGATGTTCCTGTGGATGGGCCAGACGACCTGGTTCGTCGAGTTCGCGAACATCGCCGTGCCGTGGGG
>NZ_JANHDH010000005.1 GCF_026616195.1 Haloarchaeobius amylolyticus | reverse complement strand
TCCCACCACCGGCCGCGCTCGGGGAAGATCAGCCGCGACCAGCCCGTCACGGCCACCGAGACGCGCCCCTGATACCAGTTCTTCGCGACGTTCCGCATCCGAACGAGCTCACCTTCTTCGACCATTTTCGCGTTGCTCCTGACCCAGGACGTAAATTTCGTCGTTCCAGTTTCGTCCTCGATGAGCCCGACTTGCTGAATCGATGGGTGAGCAGGCTCCCACAGCGTTTTCACACGACCCTGAATACTCACCTCGCGCCGCTGCACGTCTTTGAGACTGGCGATGGGGACGATGGTACCAGGCCGGTCACGCTCGGCTTCACTCACGGCAATGATTGCGCTCAGGACGCTCCCACCGTCTGCGACGCGCTCTGCCAACTGCCTGGCGATGGCTGCCCTAGAACTGCCGTGTTCGATGCGACTGTGAATCTTCGCCGCCTTCTCGTTCACCTTCCCCAGCTCTTCGCGACTGAGCTTCTCTCTCGGGTCGGGTTGGGGCTCCCAGACGCCCTCCAGCGTCGCTGCCTGCGCTTCTACGTCGGTTCGACACTCCGCCTCACGAGTCGACTCCTGTGACCGATCCAACCGTTCTCGCGTTCGCCCTATCTCCAGCTCGCGCGCCACCATCCGTTCCTCTGCTTCGAGAGTCATCGCTTCCGGGTTCACGTCGGGGTGATTGCAGTCCACCTTCGCTTGGATCTCCAGTTCCACAGTCGCCTCGAGCGTCGGCGTCTCCTCAACCACGTACGCATCCGTGGGGTCTCTGTATCGTTCTGGAACCGAACCTTCTTCACTGAGCTTGTTGCTATTATACATTGGTAGTTCTGATCCGAATTACCGCAGAAGGCGCTCACTCGGCGTCTTTTCCCGACCACCACGACTCTCCAGCCCTGGCTCTCGTCGACGACCAACTCATCCATCGCGCGCTCTCGCTTGCGCCTTCGCTCGCGTCCCCTGGGGCGCGAGCGAGAGCGCGCCAGAAGAGAACAAGTTACCAGAACCGCGCGCCGACCCGCCCGTAGCGAGCGTCCAGCGGGATAAGCCCGCTCTCGGTCCGGCCCGAACTGCGGGACCGTGTTCAGGGCGACTGTCGGTGCGCTCGCCGAGGCGGGGCGGTCGTGACTCGGCGAGCGCTCCGGCACCAAGCGCTGGAACGCGAAAGCCCGCGAGGGGCGCAACCGACGGGCTTACCCGCTGGCGCCGAAGGCACATGAGCGACCGCAGGGAGCGAGCCTGGCCCGGAACGGCGAGCTTGCTCGCCGCATGCCCGGAATGGTCGGTCGCGAGCGATGCGGAGGGCGGCAGCGGCGAGCGGGGCGTGCCGTCGACGAAGAGCGGGCAAACGCTGGACTCCGATGTCGGGACTTGTCGTTCGCGTTCGAGCTGGTATACTGGAAGCGACGGTGTTCGAGCAGTCACTTGGGCGGGATTGAAAGGGGCCGTGCGCTCGCCAGTCGAGACGACGTAAGCACCGCAGGAACGAGGAGCGCAGCGAGACACAGACGGTGAGCGTGCGGGGGCTTTCGAGGTGTTCTACTTCCGGCCTGAATCAAGATACAGTGACAGACCGAGAGTGCGAGTATGGTAGGCCGGATTGTCACTGGTTTGTGGGAGAAAGCATCTTCCCGATGAGAACGTACCCGACACCCAGCGGGAGAAGTGACACGCGATAGGGACAGATATACGCACATCGTCCCGTGTCGAATGAGGCACTCACTGCGGGACCGAACATCGACCAGTCGAAGAACACGTGAAGACGTTCGACACCGCTGCATCCAACGCCAAGACACGCTTGAGGGAACGGCACCACCGCCAATCCGAGAAAAACCATACTCCCCACTGCGTACAGGGGCTGACGGTACCACGATGCGAACACGAGGCCGCCAACAACGAGGCCGAGAAGCGCTAACGGAAGTGGGAAAATCAGTTCTCGACCCAGGATACCCTTCCTCGCAACGCTGGGCATCACAGAGATGTACGCGTAAGCGACAATCAATAGCGTGAGTGTGCTCCAGACGGCCAGCACACGCAACCTCAGATAACCCTGAATCCTCGACCGGAATGTTGCCGAAATATCTCTGGAGGGCATCGTGCCTGATTTCGCACGCTTCTGCCAAATAGACACCCTGCACTGACAGACCCAGCCCTCTACATCGGTCACGTCGATACTATCAAAACTCGAGTGATTGGGTCGGTCGATGGGGGCAGGATTCCTTCCATCGCCAGCAGGTGGAGCCATCTGTTCCCGTCCGTTCGTGTTGTTGGCGGGGTCGCACCGCTAAAAGTAAGCTATGTTAACCAACAGAATCAGAACCCGTCGCCAATGTTGGTTAAAGAAACGAAGGATAGTCACGGCGAAGTTGCCCCACCGGCTTCACGCTGAAGGTATCGAATACGTCCACTGTCTCCCCATCCGGCGGAATCGTACTCTGTGGATTCGACCGGGTAAGCCTGTCCACCAGTTCTTCCCGCAGTTCTTGGCGGCTGATAGTCGTCTCGTACCAGCCGGCCCGTTTGTCATAGCACCGTTTTTCGAACGTCTCTCCGGTCTCGTCTGCGATGAACTGTGTCCGATTGTTTCCCCAGAGACGCGACGCTACGTACTCTGCACCAACGTCTTCGTGGGTGAGTTCGACGAGGACGCACTCAACGAAGGTGACGATGGACATGTTGTTTCGCTCGTTCGGTACCGAAATAGAGAGCTGCGCCCAGGGGCGAGGTGTTTCGTCTGTTTGGTCTGGTGTGCTGTCGGTGCCACGGTTCAGCCGCCGCTGTCGATTGGTTTGCATGGTCATTCTCGGGGAATCTCAGGGTCCCCGTCACCCCTGACGGGGCGAAAAAATCTCAGCGGCGCATTCACAGACTTCTACAGTACAGCCAGCGTCACTCTCCGTCTCGACCGAGTAGCTTCTTCGTTCGAGAGAGCAGAGAGTCGGCCTGCGTCTTCTGCTGTACATCGGTGTTGGAACCAGTTTCTGTACGCTCCCCAGGAATTGTCTCACTGTCACGGGATTCGAGTTCTGCCTGTAGCCGCTCCACCTGGGTTTCGAGCGATTCAATCCGCTCGTCCTTCTCTTCGAGCGTTGCTTCGAGCGCTGCCACACGATCGGCCAGCAGCTGGTTCTTCTCGGATAGGTACGCGTTCTCCTTGCCCGTATCCACGGTGTCCGTCGCAGCTGGCGGCTCGGTAGTCTCAACCGATCTTCCACTCTTGCCTGGGTCGTAGTACTCCGACGTCCGCGAGATCGCACGCTCGACGGTTTTCTCGCCGTACGTCGACCCGTCGGCGTAGTGGACTTCGTCCCATTTCTCACGGAGCAGCCCGGACTGGCGGAACAACTGGTCCATCTGCGTTCGGTCGCCGCCGGTCCAGAACGCCAGTAGACAACACAGCGCCATGTCGGCTTCCGACTGGCTGTCGTAGCCCAGGATGTTCCCGTTCCAGAGCCGCTCGAATTTTTCGCCGTTCGAGGCATTCTTCGCCTTTCGGAGTAGCTCGTTGTCGTCGAGGTCAACGGCGGGTGTGGCTGTAGTGTCCGTGCTGTCCTCTGTAGTAGCGTCCTGTCCGGTTTCTTGGTCCGGTTCGTCTTCCTGGAGGTATTCGCGATGAATCGCCACGAGGGCGTCCTGACGACGTGCTACCTGTGCAGGCGTTTCGTCGACGTGGTCCCCGGTCACGGTGAAGAAGCGAGCCTTGTCGTACAGTTCCACGCTCCCCCGACGGTTCCGCCCGTCGGGAAGCGTGCCTTTGATGAGCACGTGGTAGCCCGTCCCCGAAGGCGAAACCTCAGTGAATGAGTCCAGCCGATCGATGATGTCCCGTGCGTCTTCCTCTGCTCGACCTGTTTCTGGGTCACGGCACTTGTCCAGGTCGATCCCGACGAACTCGTCCTCCTCGGTGAACACGAACCCAATCCCATCCGCCCGCCCCTTCTGCACGAACGCGAGTGCCGTTCTGAAGTCCGCCCACGTTTCGGCGTCCGTCGACGACGCGAACGACCCCGTCCCCGGCGTGACCGGAATCTTTGTCAACCTCCCATCGCGCCGTTCCTCCTTCCAGCATACCCACTGCGCTTCCTGCCGAAGCACGGTCGGAATCGCACTCGCATTGACAATCGAGTCTCCACTCATATAGTCTCACCTGACATGACTTTCGCCTCTGTAGAGTCGCGACAAACTGCCCTGTTTCGCGCAGCCCAATCCATAACCTGGGTCCCAACGGGGACCCCCCATCCAATATTAGTTGGTTTTTGCGTTAACAGCCCCTCGGGACAAGCAGTACAACCCGTGAATGGACGCTGTAACGCATTTAACGCAAAATCCTCGACTGCACCGTCTGTTAATGCATTCAGTCGAATGCTGTAACAGGACGATGTCTTGCGTTTTTCCAAATCCCCCCGGTGCGAATTGACCGTGGTCTGTTCCGGTCGCTGGAAATGCTGTACACTGGTTTGAGCACGCCCAAAATGGGGAAATTCGCTATTCATCACTGACCTCCGTTCGACGAAGTGTGAGTCCTTCGTAGCACCGTACCTGTAATCCGTCTTGTCTCATAGTTGTCGGTTCGAAATCGACGTGTTTCTTCAAACGTCGACCGAACCAACCCTTCGAATCTGGCTCCAGATTATGCGACTCCGCCCACTCCTCGTACAGCTCGTACACCACTGGAGAAGTGACTGATTCGTCTTCGGCTTCAACGAGATATTCCGAAGCGAACCGCCCGGTTGCAGCATCCGCGTCGTCCTTCCAATCCTCGTCTGCAGATGGGAGCGCTGGGGTACTTTGAGCCTCCTCCTGTTCAGCCATCTCGAAGCTATCTTCGCGCTGACCGACGACGAACGACGTATCCAGGAGTGTCCGGAGCGGCTCCGTCGCCCCGGAATCGCAGACCACTGGTTCACCCTCCTCAGGAAGGATTACGATGCCGTACGCGTCGTTCCCGAACTCGGGATTCGGAAGTTCCTCAGCAGGGATGAACGGCGCGTTGATGCGGGCCCAGTCAGCTTCAAAATCTGCTTTCGACCCATAGGTATGTGTCTCGCCTGGTTCATGAACGAGGTACTCGGCCTTGGCGTGGTCATAGCTATATATCGCCGGCACTCGGTCTTTCGTTACCGCATCGAAGGAGTCTACCCGGAGATGCTCCGTCCCAGTCCCATCACGGAGGTGGATTGAACCCTCGTCCTGAACCCAGACACTACGATTCGTGTCGTTGCTCTCGGTCCTCGGACGAACAGCTGTCACGCCGCCTTCTTCTGTTGCACCACCGTTGAACGTGAGAGTCGAATCAGTCGTGTAGAACTGGATGCTGCCATCGTCGAGTTCACGTACGGGAGGATTGAGAATCCCGTCAACGCGCTTGGCCCAGTCCGTCTTCTCACTCCCAGGTCGGACAACGAACAGCGGCACTTCCTCTGCTTCCTGTGCCTTCCGGAAGTTCGTGAGAACCTTCACCGGGTATTCGGGCGTCGTCGTTTCGACCTCGATGGCGAACGTCTCTTCCAGGTCGGGATGAGTCGCCCGTGCATCGGGTTTCTCGCTCCCGTCCTGCGAGAGAATCGTGACGGTGAACCCAAGCGAGGTGAGCTCCTCCTCGATCTCCAGCAGGGCGGCGTCGTGGTCACTCCCACCGGCTGCTCGGACATCCCCTGTGTCGGGTTCTGCAATCTCTTCGCCTGCCTCCGTGAGTCGAATCACGATCTCGTCGGCGTCGATGTCCACGGTGGTCTCCAAAAACCTCGACCGCTGTCGAATAGTGGTCAGTTCGTCGTACGACGGCACATCTGCGTCGACGTCCTCGAACAACTGCCGAAGGTCGCCGTCGACCGTTTCGACCGACACCCACCCGTTCTCTTCGCGAACGCTCTCCCGAAGCTGAACACTCCGAACAATCTTAGCGATGGCAACATCCAGTTCGTCGGTATCGACGTCGAGAACCTCGTGCAGTTCTTCGGGTGTCTGCGTCGTGGGTGCTGCATCTTCGGCGACACCGTACTCGTCGACAGCCCGGTCGTGAATCTTTGTGAGTGTTTCAGTGAACAGTTCTTCCTCACGCTCGGTGAGCGGGGAGTCACTCTCGGGGTGACCCGCAGGGATCGGGAGCGGGTCAAGGCTGAATGGATACGGCCCAGTTTCACCGAAGGTCGGACTCGGTAGGCTGGCAATCCATTCACCACGAGGGAGCGACCGGATCCGATTCGAGAACTCTTCCGGACTCATCTCCTCGTGAGCCATCGCCCGGGCGAGTTCTCTGTCGACGTTGATTTTCCCGACGAGGAGTGACCCGATGTTGTTCAGCGTGTTCAGGTACATCTTCCGTCCACCTGCGGCCTCCATCTGTTCGGGGAACTGCATCGACAATCCAACGGAGAGCTTGAAGCTGCGCCCGCGTTCGAGCATATTGTTCATGATATCTGAAACCACGACCGATGCTGCCTCGTCGATGACCAGGTTCACGACGTAGTCGTCAGGGTACATCGCGAGGTCTAGACTTTGCTCTTGAATCGCGTCCTCAAGGTTGGTGAGGACGAGCCCTGTCATGAGGCGAGCGGCCTCGTCACGGAGGTCGCCAAGGTCGAACAGGACGACCTTATTCTCGGCGAGGAGGTCACGAAAGTCGAAGTTGTTCTCGGTGTTGTTGAAGATCGGCCGCAGGCGGTCGTCCAGGGAGATAGGGTCGAGTCGATTCGAAACCCCGTTCATCAGCGTCGTGAACGACTGCTGGTCTTGCTGGAGTTGGCGGCGAATCGTCCGGGTGACCGCCTCATTGCTCGACTTCGGGGCTTCACTGAGGTCGACCTGTGGCGGGCCAGCCTGCCTGAGTTGGTCGATGACCTGGTGGAGGTGCCTGAACTCGAAGTAGTCCGCCGACTCCCGGTAGTGGCCGTGCTCGCGGCCGTGTTCTTCGTCAAACATCAGCTTGACGAGCATCTTGATGAGCGTGGGTGCGACCTTCGCGCTGTCGTAGGCGTCGGCACCCATCGCGAGGCGGAGGATCTCCTCGGTGTGGTCGGCCTTGCGCTGGACGGCATCGGTCCGATTTCGTCCGTTCGCTAGCGAAGGTTCGAGGTCGAAGAACGAGAACCCGGGGAGCATATCCGGTATCCGGAAGTGGATAACGTTCTCCCTGAGAGCAGTCATGCCGAAGCGCCGGGCGTACGCCCGCATGAAGTTCTCCGCCATCCCGTCGCCCTTGCGGTCGACCAAGAAAACCGGTCCTTCCGTGTTGGCGACGAGCGACAGCATGTCGTTGTTCATCGCGACTGACTTGCCTGCCCCAGTTGACCCTGCCCGGAGGTAGTGCGTTGGCAAAATCCCCGGGGGAACCCTCGTCGGAACGTCTTCTGGCTGGCTATTCTCGTCGAGAGCATACCCAATCGACATCCCGTCACGGAGTTCCTGCATGATGTCCTGGTTGGGCCGTGGCAGTGGATTTCGGCTCTGCTGTTCGGCACGGGTCCCTCTCGCGCCTTCGATGCTGAGCTGCTCTGCCGGTGGGACGAGAAGGAAGTTCGCGAGTTCGTCGCCATTCAACACGAGGTCGGGTCGCGTCTTCCCCGTGTCCATGACGAGCTCTCGGTCCAGAAGTCGCTTCAGCTCCTTTCGGGAATTCCTCTGTTTGGTCTTCTGTCGCCATCCGGCGTCTCGGAGCCGCTTTCCAACGAGGCTGTAGTAGGGGCCATCGACCGGACCGAAGGTAGACCGGAGCGCATTGATTCGGGAATCCAACAGCCTCGAATCGTGGTCGTCGGCTGGAACAGCGACCGCCCGGAGGTTCACGCTGAACGTCCGGCTCGGGGTTTTGTCTTCGATGCGGCTGACTCGTTTTTTCGCACTGGCTGTCATCAGCCGTTCGGGGTCGTCGGTGGAGTCCTGGTAGAAGGTCAGGCCGTCACCGAGCCACTTCTGGAACCAGGTGTCCATCCCCTGTTCGAGGGAAGTCGTCCGATTGTCCGCTGCCTTGGTCCAGTCATCACGGCGCTCGAAGACGGCCTGGAATGCGATCGGGTGTTCGGTGTCATTCAGGTGGTCGATGAGCGTCGCCAGCGGTGCGTCTGTGACCTTCCCACTGTCTTCGTCACCCGAGGCCTCTGAGAAAGGAGTGAGCGTCGTCATCCAGTCCTCTTCCCTGTCGGCCCTGCCAAACCATCGGACACCCATCGGCTGGACTGTATCGAGAGCTGGCCGGGCCAGAACCGTCCCATCGGCGGTCAACGTCGGTCGCTCTATCGCAGTCAGTGGCCCATACTCGGGACACGACTCTGGGGGGTCAACCCGAATCTCCGTGTCATCCACGTCGACCCAGGTATTCTGCTCTCCAGCGGCCACGCCACCGTCTGTAATGGATGCCTCCTCGCCGGTGTCTCCGACGGACGTCTCGTCGACAGTGGAAGCCATCTCCGCTGTCCGTTGCTCCCCAATATCGAACTCGTACAGCAGGTCGTCATTCTCGACTGCCGTTGCGAACTCATCACGGCTGTACTCGGTTGGCGGAATCAGTTTGGTCGCCGGGTCGATCTCGACCGGCTCGATGTCGAACGGTGACGGGTAGATAGATCGGAGCCGAGCTTCGAGCGTGTCGAGGTGCTCGTCGGCACCGTAGTAGAACTCGACTGGTTCGTCCGGTCCTTCGCTGATGATGAGGAACTCAAAACTCGGCGGCAGGACTGAATAGAACGGGTTGAGCTTATGCAGCAGCCCCGGTGACTCACTCGACCGCAGGTTGTGGAGACTCGCAACTGCTTCCGGAATCCCGGTGGCCGTGAGTTCTCCTGAGGTCGGAGTGACACGGAGGTATTCACGCATCGTCGCTCACCGTCATCGATCCGCCGTCAGTTTCAGCGGAAACAGTGGTGTCTCCGCTCTCCGTCGAGTCCTGGACGAACTCGTCTTGGAACGTTTCGACCTCCCCCTCATCGCTATCTCGGTCAGCGCCGGGCAAGGCCTCAGAGGTTTCCTCGCTTGGATCGAAGTCGATGACTGCCTTCTCCTTGGGCATCGCCGTGACCTTGATGCCACGCCACTCGCCGTCGACGCCAACCAGTGCCTCCGAGAACCCTGATTTTTCGCTCCCGAGGACAGCGTCCTGAACGTAGCGCATCTGGGCGTAGTTCATCCCGAACTCGTTCGCCCACTCCTTGTCCATCCCATCCAGGTGGTGGAACTGCTTGACCGCACACTGGTCGATGATTGCCTCGGATTCGGTGTGCTGGAAGAACTCGTCGACGGTCTGCGTGACCAGCCGAATCGAGAGGTCGTGGTGGCGGTGATGCCGGAACACGGTTTCGAGGAACGAGAGGCTCGCTGCGTTCTGCATGATGTAGCGAGCCTCGTCAATGACGAACACGACCTCCTTGTCTGTCTCCTTCGCGCGCTCGTACACCAGCGAGATGAGCAACTGCATCGTCAGCGCGGTGCTGCTGTCGACGCTGCCCTCCTGCTGGGCGAGGTCCAGATAGATGACCTTCTCGTCCCGTATGTTGAACTCTGATTCCCTGCCCAAGTTGGCATACCGACCTTCCGCCTCGAAGGGGCGGAGCTGGTCGAGGAGCCACGTCGCGTCGTTCCGGATCTTCAGTGCCTCCTCATTGGAGCGGACGACGAACTCCTCAGGTGTTGAAATCATCTCCTCGAAGACGTCCATCATGTCCCGAATCGTCGGGCTGGGATTGCCGTGGGTCGTGATGTCGTCGAAAATGCCCTTCTGCTTATACGCGTGACGCAGTCCGAGTTCGAGCGTGGTTCGCCGGTCTTTGAGTTCGATACCGCGGAGCGAAAAGAAGTTCGCAAGGAAGCTCATCGAGTCGTCGAGCTTCTCGTTGAACGGACTGGCGTCGTCACCCATCGCACGCTGGACGTGTTCTGGGGTTTCACGAATCTCCAGCGGGTTCAACCCGCGTGTCCCACCGACCGTGATCCGCTTAGCACCGAGTGCCTCTGAGACGCCAGCCCAGTTGTTCAGCGGTTCGAGAATGATGCCGATGCGGTCCTTGCTCTGCTCGATTGAGCGGATGAAGTTCTGTTTCGACCCGAACGACTTCCCTGAGCCGGTGTCGCCGACGGTGAACATGGCGTAGCCGTTCTCACGGGCGAAGGGGTCGATGACGACCGGACTCTGGTTGTCCTTGTGGATGCCGAACTCCACGCCGCCTTCCTCAAGGATTGTCGCGTTATGTGGCGAGGCGAGCAATGCTCCAATGGCCCCGCCGAGGGCGATGGACTCGCGCTCGAAGACGTTCGTGCCAATCGGAGCGGCAGATTGCAGGGCGAGGTCCTGACGACAGATGGCGGTCTTCGGCGTGAGATTCGCCGGATCGTCACGCAGCGCGCTCTTGATCTTCCGAACCGACTCCGTGAGGGCCTCCTTGTCGTCTGCCCGGACCGTGATGAACATCCCAAGGCCGAACACCCGTGCGCCATCCTCGACGACGGTGTAGGTCTCTGCGGCTTCACTGGCGCGCGCCTGCAGGTAGGCGCTCCGCACGCTCTGTTCGAGGTCGGCGTCGACCTGGAGATCATCCGCGAGTTCCTGTAGTTCCGCTCGTGCCCGGTCCTGATTCTTCGGTGTGAGATGGGCCGTCAGGTCAAACTGGACGTCGGTCAGTTCGAAGAGGTCGCTCAGGAAGCCATCACTCGGGTAGTCTGGATAGTCTGCAATGTAGAGCGTTCTCGTCCACTGCTCGCCCACATGGGCGGCGCGAGTCTCCCACTCGATTGCTGCCGGGGCAATCACCGACTTGTGGGACTCTGCGATGTCGTCGAGGATCTGCCCCTCAGTAGCGCCTGCTGCCAGCGTCTCCTCATCGAGTACATCCGAGAATTCTACCTCCGCTACTTCGTCTTCGTCGTCATTGAATCGGTTCGATAGCGTTCTCCCAACGACTCCGAGGATGGTGACTCCAAGCAGATAGAGAAGAGCGCCTTCGAGACTCGTGGGATTCAGTAGCCACTCGGCAAGCTGGTCGACCGGTGTCTCACTGGTCTGGAGGACGAGGCTATTCATCGCGACCCTCCTCCCGAGAAGATTGACCGATGAGTGGCTGATCACGGACGACTGCCGCTGCATCGTCGTAGTCGTGTTCTTCGCCGTTCCAGAAGTCCATCGTCAACACGAACAGTTCGACCGTACTGAGCCGCCGTGCGGACCACCCTGGGGCTTTCTGCACGAACTCCGATCGGATGTCCCCCAGACGGTCGTCGAGCTTCTCGAACATCTTCGCGCGCTTCTCGACCTCCGTGAAATCCTCGCGGCGTGTGACGAACGGGTTGAACAGGAACCCGAGAACGGGGAACTTCGTCAGTTTCTCAGCCGGCGTGGCCTCATCTTGATGACGGTTGTAGACTTCGAGCGGGCTGACCTCCACACCGAGGTAGTACCGGAGTTGTTGCGTCCCCCGGTCGCGCATCTCTCTCGGGCGAGTCTCGCGATACTCTTCGAGGAGTTCACGGAAGACTGGGTTCTGTGTAACGTCTTCGTCGGTGAGTCGGTCTTCGATGTTCTCGACGATTCGGTCGACCGGGAACGAGCGGGTGGTTGCGTGGAATTTGAGTTTCGCGTCGAGTTCCTTGTTGGCGAAGTCGGCACCAGCCTCCTGGAGCTGTGCCCAGTCTGTGGACATGGCGAAGTCCATGTTGCCGGGCCTGAGTTCGATGAAAGCCTCCATCGCTCCGTCACTGCGCTGGATGGCTCCAGCGCCGGGCCACGCCCGCTCGACGTGCGTGAGGTCCTGCGTTCGTTCGTCCGGCTTGAATGGCGTGTAGTTCGCGAGCCCGCCTTCGTTGCGGGCGAGTGGGCTGTCGACGCTCTCCTCCGCTGCTGGCGCACTGAGCGTCGTCCGTGGTCGCTTCAGGTATCGGTAGACATCCGAGAGCCACGTCCAGGCGTTCAGGTGACTCGGCGTGACGTAAATCACGGCCGCGCCGAAGCCAAGGCCGGTGGCGACGAGTGGAAGTGCGAGTGATTCGATTCCGAGAAAGCCTGCAGCGAACAGGCCCAGTATCGGGAACGCGATAAGGACACCCACGTCGCCTTCCTCGATGTTGAGGTAGGGAATGTGGCTCTCCTCACCGAATTCGTCCATGATACGTCGTTCAGGTTTGTCTGTCTCTGTCGACATGTGTGGTCAGTAAAATCCGGGGTCGTTCTCGGTTCGGCGGTACGACGGTGCGCTGGTCTCTTCGTCTCCGCTCTCGGCTCGTGAGGCAGCTTTTTCGGCGACGACGTGGCCTGCTGCTGCCTTTGGCCCCCAGCGGGCTGCGGTCGTCGCGACGCTGGCCCCACCGACGTATGCTCCGGCTGCGACAGCGCCGACGGTAACCGCGCCTCTAGAGGCCGTGCCGATGACTTTCGCCGTCATCGGCGTCGCATACTTGAACGTCTTCCAGGTGATGAACAGCGAGATCAGTGGGAGGGAGGCAGCGACGAGGTATTTCAGGAACGCGGAGGGTGGTGTGAACGTCCCGCCCCCGTAGAGCAGATCGTATCCTTTGAATACCATCGCAGACGGAAGTGGGAGAACAGCGAGAGGGACGAATCGCTTGCAGAAGCCCATCGCGATATCGGAGACGACGGGGAGATTTCCGTATGCGAGTGCAATTGCAATCGGCATCCCATAGAGGTAGACGTAGAGAAGAATCTCACGGATGTAGAGCAGCGCTTCGAGTGCCCACATCGAGATTCCACCAATAAATGCGAAAATGAGGGCAAGTACAGGATTGCTCAGAGAAGCTCCGAGAAAGCCGAGAATGATATCGGTTAGAGATGAGATGTTCGGCATCAGTGCGATTGTGAACCCATCGACGAGATACAGGGTGAGTGAGCCGAGCCAATACCAAGTGGTAATCAGAAATGCGCCTGCCCAGGCCGTCTTTTTTGTCTTTCTGGCCTCGTATGTGGTTCCGATATTGAAAATGCGAACAGCGTGTCTCCCTTGGACGCTCATTACAAGAAGGAGTAAAGAAATCAGCATGACCTCTCCACCGACCGTTGCCTCTCTTAGAGCTGGCCAAGGGAAGTTGGTTGGTTCACCGAAGATGAACGCCCCATCGGTCTCTGGCGTCGGGGTCCCGAACATTGCTTCAGACAAGGTTTCATATCCTGTCCGAAGACCTTCCATGAAGAGCCCAACTACCCACTTTACGATGTCCTTGAATCCCTCCAGTACGACATCGATAAGATCCGGCATCCCTACACCTCGCTAATCGTTACATCGCAGTCGCTCATGTCCTCGGAACCAGAGTATTCTACGTTGAACTCCTTCGTAGAATCGTCATTGTCGACGCGGGTCTCGGTAATCACAGAGAACTGACCACTGTTCCCATCTTGAGAACACCCCAAGCCATCCTTCCCAATCTCCGCACCGAACGGGAATGAATTACTGTACAAATCAAGGGACTCCCCAGCGGGAACTATAACCTGCTCTTTCTCATGAATCCCGCTACCTCGTGGGTTTTCAATTGGATTAGGCACCCCTCCTGCGAACCGAAGTTCGACCACTGCCTCTGGGCCAGTTCCTGAATTCTCTACTGTAACGAACGCTTCTCCGTTCCTGATACGATTCGTCTCGCTCTCGCCGTAGACCTCGTCCCAGGGTTTCTCCGGGTGATTCCGGAAAAGGCCAACCTCGCGAATCTCGAGCTTCGGGCGAATCTCAAAAGAGGTCTCAGCAATCGTCTCTTCCTCACTGAGAGCCAGAATCTCGTATTCTCCAGGCGTGTACGAAGTCCCGAGTTCGAAGGACACCTGCTCAACGCCAGCTGGCGCATCTCGCGTCCCGAAGAGTTCCCCATCGGGTTGGATGAGGTTGACCTGGTCCACCTCTGCTTCAGAAGCGAACTCGACGACGAGGGCAGTCCCGTCAACACCGACTCGCTTGAGCGGGCTCTGCTCGTCGGGACCCGAAGTTGAGCTACTCTGCGTGCCTGTTGCTTCTTCTTCGCCACTGAGGCAGCCAGCGACTGCAGCACTGGAGATGCCGGCGACTGTTCGAAGGGCGGTGCGTCTACTGATTCGTGGGGTATCGTGCGTCATGGAAGTTTCTCGAAAACGTATTCTGGGAAGAATATTCGCAGGAGTCGTGTCCCTGCGTAGTAGGTGACGAAGAACGGGAGTAACCGCCAGCTGACCCCAAAGAGGAGGTCGAACCACCAGGTGGGAGTCCCGAGTGGATTCCAGCGGACGGAGGCCGTGTCACTCACGTACGCCGGGTCGTGACTGAGCCATGACCCTGGATGGTATCTAGCAGTGTATGTCCCGGTCTGCTGGAGCGTGAGGATGGCAACGCCCGACGCGTTGGTCTCGACTCGCTGCTCGCCTATCGTGATGTAGCCGTCGCGAGTACGGCCGCCGATAGGGTCCAGACGCGGGTGTTCTCTGAGAGCGATCGGTGCGCCAGTCTCGTTGTCCCGAAGCTCGATTCGGACGGTCGCTGCTGAATCCGTTTTTTCGATGACCTCCGCGGTGAGGTTGCTCTCTCGAAGTTGGCGCTCCGACCCGGAGTCGGGCTCGACGATGGTAGCGTTGACACCACGAACGATGCCGGCTACGTGGATGTCTTCACGGTTGAGTGGGCCTGTCCGAACGGCAAGCCCATAGGAGGTCGTGTACTCCTGTTCGACGATTTCGATGTGGACGTTCTCGCCGATGCTCCCAGCAGGAGACGGGCGAGATTGGCCCCAGACGTTCAGTATCTCAGGACCATCGAGCACGGGCTCGGCTCGTGGACCGATTCGCGATGGATACGCGTGAACGTACACTGGGATTGCATCCGAGGTGACTGTGTTGCTACTGCGCTCAGTCGACTGTACGAGGGTATCCCAGTCGGTGTTTCGCGCGGTGTAGAATCGCCAGACTCCCCGAACTCTCGCAGTCCCATCCTCAGAGAGCGTGTAGCCTTGCCAGGGGCGTGTCTGGAACATCGAGACGCCGGTATCCCCGTTGGGGTACTCTGCGTAGTGTGGGTACGCTTTGAGGTCGTACACTTCGACATCGATTGAATCGGAGACGGTGACCGTCTCGTCGTAGTAGCGAACAGTGACATTGGTCTCGTTGCCGACCGTCGTCCTGTTGATTCGCTGCAACTCGACATCGATGTCTGCCTCGATAGCCAGCGTGGTACTCCAGTCGTCTTCGATCTGGTAGTCGAACTCGGGTGTGTGGTCACCGCTCGACTGGGCGATGGTCTGCCCGTCCTTCGTAAGTCGCACCTCCTCGATAGCGTGGTCAGTCAGCGACCACCGGATTGTCGTATTGTTGGTGGTGGTCCTGTTGGGCACGCGAACCCGGTAATCGACGAAGCCGCGGAGCGTGCCGCTCGGTGCGATGTAGAGCGGTGTCTCACCATCTTCGAGGTGCCCTCTCGTCGAGGGGTGGACGCCGAAGATGGAGGCATGGGCGTCTCTGATGAAGGCCCGATCTGTGAGACTCGCGGTCGGTGGGTGAACCGATGTCTGTACACCACCCGGTGCTAGGTCCGTGAAGTCATTCCGTGACCAGGTCTCGGCAGTGGCGGGTGGTCGCTTGAACGTGATGTCCGTCCCGTTCGCAAGCTCGTGCAGGACTGTCCGGCTCTCGCCGTAGCGTCGCTGGTACTCTGCTTCGCTGATGTAGTTATCCGCATCTCGGGACCACAGGGTTGCGGACTCGTTTTCTGTGAGTCCGTTCCCCTCGGTTCCTGGCCGTGGTGGGTTGGCCGTGACTATCCCAGCGACGAGACTCGTCACAAGAAGGGCGGCTAGTACAACGGCGGTATCTCGCTGCATCTGGCTCTTGATAATGGGGGTAGGTGTTCACCAGGGAGCGAGGTTCACGCAGTCTGCCAGCGGGAGGCCCATCATCCCACCCGCGGTGGTGTAGAGCGGGCCGAGAACGAGGAGGACCATCGTGGATTTGACTGCCGAGCGCTGGTGCTGCCTGAGGCCCTTCTTCTGCTCAGGGTTGAGCGTGAACATACTCATGAGAGAGTCCGCCTGCCAGACGATTGCAAGGCCAATGATGCCGACCGCCGTAGTTATCTGGAAGAATCCCTCGATCATGCCCGGGAGCTTGTCTGCGTTACAGACTGCGTTCTGAGCAGCGACAGGCTGTACAGCAATGAGACTCAGGAGGATCGTGCTGATTGCGATCTTCCGCGCGAGTGTTCGACGGTGGGATGGTTTGGTGTTCGATTTTGCTGTATTGTGAGTGTCGGGCTGTGTCATTGTGATTCAGTTGTAGTTACTCTGTGTCCTTGACGAGCACTTCCAGGTCGGCGACTCGGTTGGTTTCCGCGGCGATTTCTTCGAGCGTGTAGCCCTGCTCTTGAGCGCGGTTGAGCAGGTCTCTCAATTCGTGCGGGTTGACGTCTCGGAGCTGCATCTCCTCGCGGAGTGCCCGCCTGTAGAGAGCTGAGCAGTTGAGATGGTCGTTCCACTCCAAGTATAGGTCATCGATGGCTTCGATGGTGACTGACCGTGTTATCATGTGTTGTGGTGGGGTCAGCACAGGTTTAATCCGTGCTATATTACAAGAATAAAGGAAGTGCAGATAAATAGTTTTCTAAATTATTATCTTGGAATATAAGCTGTCTTGGCGGGCCAAGAGTGAAAAGAGATGGCCGTCTTCGACGAGTGCTTTCAGATCGGCGTACCGGTTGGTTTAGTTTGCGATTTCTTCTTTCGTGTAACTCTGCTCGCGGGCCCATTTGAGGAGGGTGCGGAGGTCGTCGGGGTCAACATCGCGGACTTCCATTTCCTCCCGGAGAGCACGGCGATAGAGGGCGGAGGCGTCGATGTGGTCGTTCCACATCAGGTACAGGTCATCGATGTCTTCGATGGTGACTGACCGGGTTATCATACGTACGAGTATGGGTATGCACCAACGGAGTCGTGGTAAATATTGACCGAATATTTGGATGAGAAATGCACATTTTCTGGATATTACGAGTGTTACTAAGCTAGAAATAGATCGGGAGGTTTTGACTGGAGGACAGCATCGTACACGTCTTAACCAACAAAATTGGTGAAGTGCCGTCCCACGTTGGTTAAGCCATCCAGAGCAGGTCTGTCAGTCCAGCTCGATGGTCTCGCCATCCCCATCGTTGACGAGTTCACGGAGCTTCGCAAGACGACCCTGTCCCTCCTGAAAGAGCTCCTCCCCAGTGGACTTCGAATGGTCACCGGATTCCAGCTGCTCGATGAGGGTGTTGATTCGCTCGACATTCTCCGAAATCTCTGTGTCTTTAGCCATGGTCACGTGAACAGCCACAATACGAGCACGACCAGCAAGAGCACGATGAGGACCGCGATGATTGCCTTGTAGTAGGCTGGGCTCATTCCTGTTGGCCCACCCGCCTCCGCAGCGGCTTGCTCCAGTTCTCTTTCGTGTTCGAACTCCCGCCTGAACGACTCGTAGGCAGCTTCCAATTCTTGCTCTAATCTGTCCACCTCGCCAGAGAGGAACTGCTCCACGTCCGCAGTAACGTACTCACCGGCGTCAGTCGGCGTGATCGCGTTTCGATCCGCAACGCGTCCTGCTATCGTCCGGTCTTCTGCGTGACCGACGGCGGCGACAACCGGGGTGTTAGACGTGAAGATGGCCTCTGCGACGGACTCGTGGTTGAACGCCATCAGGTCGGTGTCGCTTCCGCCGCCTCGACCCACGATGATGGAATCGACGTCCTGGTTGCGGTCAAGATGGTGGATTCCGTTTGCGAGTGACGTCGGCGCGTTCGGCCCCTGGACGCTCGCATCCTTCATCACGAGGTCAATTGTGGGGTTTCGACTATGGACCGAGTCCTGAATGTCGTATCGGGCATCGCCCTGGAGGGAAGTGACGACGCCGACTCGATCCGGAAATCGTGGTGGGTCTTTCTTGTGCTCGTCATCGAACCATCCGCGCTGTTCGAGCTCGGATGTGAGACGTTCGAGAGCGGCAGCCTGTTCCCCCTCGCCGACGACTGTGATCCGCCACGGCTTGATGTCGAGTTTCCCACCTTCGACCCAGTAATCGATGTCACCGTGAACGATGACTTCGAGACCATCCTCGAGTTCAATGTCCATGTTCCGATAGCGGCTCCGCCAGAGCATACACGGAAGCTCGTGTGTGCCGTCGGTGAGCGTGAAGTAGAGGGCTGCACTACTCCCTCCGAGATTCGTGACCTCACCATAACAGCGGACATCCTGGAGCGGTTCGGATGTATCTACGACGTCTGAGATACGCTGATTGAGCTGCTGTACAGAAAGGATCTCTCTAGAGGGTTCGACCACGTCAGCGTCGGCTTCGGAGGTTCTTCCCATCTGATCCGTCGTTTGATTGACTCTCCACAACTATATATCTACAGTCGTGGAGGATATTGCGACACCAAGTCCCCTAACTCTACTTCCAAGCGAATCTATGGCTGAATCGAGTTGTAATTCCAAATCCAAACACCCTTCAATCTTTCAGACAGCTGTGATACCGAGACAGAGCAGCGCCGGGGCCCTGATTGCGCGAACGCCGAGTTGATTTAAGCACGTATCACCAAGCCCTCTGCACAGATGGCTCGTGTCGTCTACTATCACCATCCCCAAGCCGAGAACTTCTCGCTGAAGTATAGCTCGGCCTCTCAATCTGAGATTCTTTCCCGTCGTAAGGATTCGGACGGTACGACGAAGCTCATCGGCTATCCGTTTGATACCCCCGTCTACGTCCTCTATGAGAGCGACACGGAGATCAAAGAAGCAAACGAGATTGATTTCGACCAGAAATGGCTCAGCGATCGAATCGCCGAGCTTCCCCGTGAGGGGCAGGTCGTCGCGTTTCGATTAGTGGAATTGCTCGAAGCGGCTGTAGACGTGAGAGGAGAAGAAGAAGAGTTCCGCCTCTACAAGGAGTTTGAACCACAGAAGATTCGGCAGGCACTTGACCACGTCTCGTGGGGCGCACCACTCCCACAGGTCGCCGGTGAGGTGATGTCAAATCTCATTCTCCGGCATTCGCTGCCGAATGCGAATCATCGGACGGGGATTGCGATGCTGCAGTTCTGTATCGAGAGTGTGGAGCCAGATTTCGAAATGCCTCGCACTCACCTCGATGATGAAACCTGGCAGGAGTGGGTTGATCCCTATATCGTCGACTCGAAGCGCCTCATCACTGTTCGACGGAACAACATTCGATTCAAGCAACTGCAAGAGCTTGGCGTCGACCTTGTGGAGCGAAAAGACGGGATTCAGATTCAGTTAGACGAGTTCGATCTGGATATGCACTGGCGTGACGCACTGTCGACGTACGCCACTCGGCATGAAGATCACTGTACAGAGTTTGCTCGCGCAGTCTTGGAGCGCGCAGAGCGAGACAATCTCCTCAAGAAAACGGGGCCGACAAAGCAGGAGTTCATCGACTATCTGGAGTCTGGGCTCGTCGAACGGGATTTCAGAGACCTGTTTTGATCAGTCGCGAAGCTCTGCGACCGACTGACCGACCTCTCGGACGTGGGCACTTCGCTCGAGGTCAAGTTCCTCAGCGAGGTAATCAACCGTCTCTTCGAGGCTCATACGTGAAGGGAGCGCTCCGATCAGTATAAACCTAGTGCTGTATCATGACTACGGAGGAGATGACCAGACTGTCTAATGACTGGATGGAGCTACCGCTGCGAGAATCCGATCGCCTCAACTGGGAATCCGTCGGCCTGTTTTGCGACATGGCTTGGTAGCTGGTAAACTCCTCCCTCTACCCGCTCCATCGGTGCTTCGAGCGCCCCTCTGAGAGCGACCGTTCGCTCCACTCGGTATGGGAAACCGCGACCTCAAATCCGGCGAGTTGCATTGACTGTTCGTACGAGACTCCTGCGAATAAATTCTCCGTCAGAGACAGGTTCAGAGATACTATCCCAACTCAGAAGGCACACGCCGATGGTCATCTCGCACGTACCCACCCATTCGCGGCCTGGCGATGACGTTGAGGCCATTCTAATCTAAGTCCTCGGTAGAAACCATACTGTGAATCTCTGAGGAGGGGATGGCCAAAACAGAAATTGTATCGCAATATATGGTTTATTCTTGTTGCGCATTTCATAGCCGAATTTGTCGTGGGTTACGCAGACTCTCTCGGTCAGCCGAACCCACAAACTGATAAGGAATCCAACTGAAACGTTAAGTAACCCGAATATGCCACTCTTAGAATCGCCATACCGCAGCGCGATTGGGCTTCTAGCCAATTTCTGCAGAAACCCAGTTGCAACCGGTCGAAGCCTGCAGAGAACACTATCATGAGTCGGTCTGATGTCGAACAGGAGGGCGAGACCGACGCTGAGCAGGTGCCATCATTCGAGGGTGTCCGATGGACCTCGTGTTCGCTCGAGGACTTCACGGACCTGTACTGGAACGAGATCGCCCCCTGCCTCGAAGCAGAGGATATCGACCCATCAAGCGAGAAGCCCACCCATCAATGGTTTCGAGATCACGATGCACGGTCATTCCTCGCGGCGCTCCGTCGCCATCACGACCGTTCGTTCAGTGAGTTCTGGACCGAGGACCTCGGGCTCGGTGACGGTGAAGAAGGCTACTCATGGGCAACAACGGACGATGCGACAATCGACGCCCTCGAACAGTTCCTCAACCGACGGAAATCACGATACAGTCTTTCGACGTCGTCCGTCGACGCCCTCCGAACGCGACTGAATCTCTACGTCCGTGCTTACCGAGAGGCAAACGGTACAGACGACCTCCTCACACCGATTCAACGAGGCCAAGAAAATCCAGCCTACGAAGCCGTTGACGCGGTCTATGCAGCATTCGACTGGTTGAACGAGGGAACTGAGCGAGAGTACAGTGCCCAGACGCTCCAGCGTGTGCGGCGCGTCGTCGACGCGTGGTATCAGCATCTGGTCGGTCGGCGGGTTGCCTCGATGAACCCTGCAAGCGGCCTCTACGACGAATTCAAGTGGGAAGTCGAAGATTCCCCGACACCGTCCCTTTCGGCAAATCATATCCGGGAGCTGATGCAGGTGGCGGAGACAACGCGAGACCAACTGCTCATCGTGGCGTTAGCTGGCTGGGGACTTCGAGCGAGTGAGGTCGCAGCACTCCACGTCTCGCAGTTCCACCGTGATGTTCCCGAAGACGACGTCCCCTTCATCACGTTCGAGAGCCGTAAGAACGGGCCCGGTGAGGTGTCTCTCCTCTACGGGATGGACGTGTTCGACTCCCGGATCGACGAACTAGCGGAAGATGAGGAGTGGACTGGATACCTGTTCCCGTCCCCACAAGGAGAAACGCCGTACGTGACCCGAGATACGATTCGTAATTGGTTCCAGAAGCTTGCATCGAAAGCAGGTCTCCCGGAGCGAATCGCTGGAGAGCGACCGAGTCCGCAGCTCTGTCGTCGGTTCTGGTACGACACCTATACCGCAGTACTCGAAGGTGTACTTGAAGGCGTCGACGAAATCGCTGCAGAGCAGGGGAGTAGCGATCCTCGGGTGGTGATGCAGAATTACCTCTCTGACTCACGTTCCCGTCGAGTCCGGCGCGAGTTCATGCGAGAACAACTGGACGAAGCCTTCGGAGAGAGAACGTAGCATCATCTACCACCCTTCCCGTGGTCACTCCTTGATTGACAATTGATTCTTTGAATCATTGAATCACAGAATCCATGAAGTAGTGAGTACTGGAAGTCGTGAGTCAGAGATTGCATGATTCAGAGAGTCAACGGCGACACAAAGATATGAGAGTCAAGAAATCAAAGAGTAACGGAATCATTGAATCAGTGAATCAGTGAGTGTCTGAGAACTTGAATTGCGGATTCAGGGACTGTAACCCGCGCAATAAATCAATGAATCAAGGAATTCTGGATATTGTGAATCATTGAATCCAAGAATCAATGATTCAGTGATAGAGAACGGAGAACGAGGAATTGCGCCCTACAGCTATTCAGTCGCCCGTATTCGGCAGAACCAGGTTAAGATAGATACGACTGAGTGTCTGACATGGATTTATGAGTCATTGATTCAATGATCGAACTATGACCGAGACACCTCGTGGATGGGGCGTCACACCATCGACTGGTATCCCGACGATTGCCTTCGGGAACCAGAAAGGCGGGACTGGGAAGACAACGGCAACGATCAACAGCGCAGCGGCGCTGGCAACTCGCGGCCACGATGTTCTTGCAATCGATATGGACCCACAGGCCGACATGACGAAAGGCCTCGGTCTGGGGCCAGGCGACGACAACGACCCCTCCAGCCCGAAGAACGAACTCCCCAACACACTTGTTACCGATGACGCGAACCTCCTCGACGTACTCGTCGACAATCCGCGCACGCACGATACTAGTCTTTCAGAAATCGTGATCGAGGCTGACGAGTACGACCATCTGAACTTTGACCTGATTCCCAGTCACAAGGACATGGGCCTTGCTCGAGATTGGATGGATGATGCGAACGCTCGCCTCTCGCTGAAACTCGCACTCGAGGAGATGGTCGACGGCGGCTACAACTACGATTTCATCGTAATCGACTGCCCACCAGACCTCTCCGTACTGACCGACGCAGCGTTCATCGCGGCCCAGAACGTTTTCCTGGCTGCACAGACCCAAGCAACATCACGGGACGCACTTGACGACCTGTGGGACCAGCTGGAGTCAATCGAAGACAACCAGCAGATCGAGATTGCGATCGTCGGACTCCTGGCGAATATGTACCGGGACGACGGTCAGTCGAAAAAGTTCCTCAACGCCTTCGACGAATCTTTCGCGTCGATGGCACCGATTTTCAAGCTCCCGATGCGAGTGGCGATTCAACGCGCGTGGGACAACGGACGAGATATTTTCGAGTGGGAGGACGCGAACGATCAGCAAGTAGAGCGTGACCTCTTCCTGGAAGTTGCACAGACGATGGAACGGGCGTTCGACAAGACGCAGGTGGAGGCGTAAGTATGCCCCGAGGAATGGACGAGCGATTTGAGGATCCATCAGGCGAAGAGGACGACGAAGATAGCGCCGAAGAGGGAGGCGCGGAGACGTCGTCAGACCCAGAAGCGGAAAGCAGCGATACTGTAGCGGCCACTGAACAGCGGTCAAACAACCAAGAAACTGCATCCACGACGAGCGACGACTCGTCTACGAGTATACCAGAAGAATCAGACAATGAGCCGCTGAATATCCGCGAGGATTGGGATTCTGCCACGATATACGTGGAACCAGAGCAGAGCGAAGACATCGAGATCACATTTACTCGCCTGAAGAAGCAGCTGAAGCGCGAGGACGTCACACTGGAGAAGAACAAACACTTCTACCGAGGCGTCTTCGAGGTCGCCTTTGGCGAGTATAGAGAGGAGACAAAGGAGAAGATTTGCGAGCTCGCAAAGCAAGACGCTGATCAATGAATCAGTGATTCACTGAATTACAGACGCATTAGACGGTAATGCCAATTACCAGATTCAGATTCAACTGAGCGACCCACTGGTCAACTCTGCGAACCGATCAAGTGTCTCAGTCATCGGATGCAATTTCCGCAGCCGGATGCTGTTCAGCTGTGGGAGCGGTCTCATCAATCTCATCAGAAAATACGGCCCACAGAGCAGTACCGATAATTTTTCCTGCGACAGGAGGGACTGCATTCCCGATCTGACGGAACCAGCTGGTAAACGGCCCGAGGAAGATATAGTGGTCCGGGAACGATTGCAATCTCGCTGCCTCTCGAGGGGTAATTCCTCGGTTTCGTCTAGGGTCTGCATGTTCACGGTCCGGACGGGCGTGTTCGTAGTAGTCGGGTAGTACAAACCCATTCGCGTCCTTGGCGAGGTGAGCGACTATTGTCGGTGAGGGTTTCGACCATTCGAGCTTCCGATATTTGTCCCGAAAGCGAGGATTGTCGGCGGTTCCGACGTCGTACTCGATATATTCGGCATACTCGCCATCAGAGTCGTACTTGACATCCCATCCGGTGTCTCCCGGCTGTAGCCCTTCATCGAACAGGATTCTGTCTTTTTCCATCGGGTGTTCGCGTGCCTGGTGATTGAAGCAGAGTTCGGTCCCCTCATGGAGTCTGTTCTGCTTCACGTACTGGCTTTTCGACCCTCGGCCAGTCTCGGCCAGGACTCGCCCGCCTTCTCCACGACGTAGACGTGGAAGTCCGGACAGACCCTGTCGGATGGTCCGGTCACAATCCGTGCTTTTGAGACTATCCAGCAGGTCCTCTACCTCGTTTTCACTGACGACGAGATCGTTCCGAATTCCGATGAGCAGCACACGTTCACGTTCCTGCGGAATTCCGAGCTCAGTCATGTCCTGAAGGCGGAACCCGACCTGGTACCCTTCTCCGTTCTTATCAAGAGCTTTCAGGTCCTCGATTATCCAGTCGATTACGCGTACATCCGTATCTCCGACCTTGTTGACCATCCCTTCCACGTTCTCCATCACGATGGCCTTCGGACGAAGCTCGTCGACAGCCTCGACATACTTTGTGTACAGGTTCGTCCGGTCGTCGTCAAGCACGCTATAGTCGTCGTCTTTCGCTCGACGAGACCGGTAGCCTGCCTGAGAGAGGGACTGACAGGGGGGCCCTCCCACAATAACGTCCGGGTCGGGCGCAGCATTCCGAACCTCCGCAGCGATATCGATCTCTCTCACGTCGCCACAGACTACATTCTGGTGTGGAATCTCCGGATGGTTCAGGCGGTATGTCGCAACCGCATCGGGCTCGATATCAATCGCCCAGCGGACATCATATCCTGCTTGAGAAAGACCGTGTGACAGTCCTCCTGCTCCGGCGAACAGGTCGACGACAACGGGGCCCTCACGCTCTTTTCGCTGTTCCTCAAGCCGGTATGTTAGCAAGAACTTCCGAATTTCACAGTTTTCACCACAGTTACCAGCATCCGAATTGACAGCGTGGGTTGCAAGCGCACGGTACAGGACTGGAATCTGACGATCGATCAGCTCGTCCTCTAAATCGGTGTGACGCCCGGTGGAATCCAGCGAAGAAGCGGGGTCAAGCAAACCCAGCGAGACCAGCAGCTCGTCAATCAGCGGATCGGCGGGCCAGACCGGCTTGTCAAATGCGGTCTGAACGATCCACCAAGCGTCCTGCTCTTCGACGCCTGGAATAGTTTGGAGGAATTTGACATAGGTGGAGTACTGGACTCTTGAGAACCCACGAAGTGTTGTACCCTCTGTATAGTGTGTCTCCGTCACAGCCTCCAGCAGTGACTGCAAGCACTCGATCCGTTTCGTGCTCACTCCCTTCCGAGGACTTGCAGCACGGACGGCCTCATGCAGGTCTTCCTGATCCAGCGTTGCGATGTTTTCCCAGGTCCCGTGGCTCTCGCGGAGGTTGGCCACTGTCCGTCTCGGGACTCGGTCGAAGAACCGTTCTGAAGGAGAGATCGCCTGCTTCCCGAGGACTACCGTAGCAACGGTATCAAGCGGATCGTCGCTGTCAACCAGCGGGTCGCCACACGGACACTCTTTGTCTGACTCGTTACCCCTCCTCTGAATGGCGTGATACTGGCAGGGGTCACCGGTTTTTGACTGATTTCGAGCGATGTTTTCAGGCGTAGCACGAGGGCAGCCGGCAGGAGGATGCTGTTGACGCCGAACGTGCTCCGCAGTCAGGGTGTCTATGAGGAAATCAATATTATCCAGAAGTATCTGTTTATGCAGTCTGCGTTCGGCTTCTGGAGCCGAACGTACCTGCTCGGATGGAGAACCGCAAGAAGTGGCCGGTCCGGACATAAGCACCTTTTCTCCGTGGAATGATTTAAACTTCCTGGTCATGCGGTTCCAGAAATTCAGGCAACCGGTGGGACACATCTTGAGCGCGGCTGATGACAGCTCTCTCAGGATAGCAGTACAGAAATTGATTCGCGGACCGCTTCTCTAAAGCGTAGGCTATCCGTAGATTGAACAATGACAACTGTTGATCTCCCGTTCGGACGTACGCAGGTCACAGTTGACGAACTACACGAATACATCGACAGGAAAACCGCCAGTAAGGAGCTGGCATCAGCTGACGTGCCGAATGCAGACAACGCAGTTGAATCATTCATACAGGCGATTCCTCCCCTTCTGGAGTGGCTCGAAGAGTACGGGCGAGAATATCCGTGGCGGTTGGCTACCGATTCATGGCACATCTATGCGACTGAGATACTGCTTCAGCGAACCCGAAGTGATGCAGTCGCCGATCTCTATGCTGATTTCTTCGACTGTTTCCCTGACCCCCAGGAGGTCATCACCGCAGAGGAGATAGAACTCGAGAATACCGTTCGTCCTCTCGGATTCGCAAATCATCGGGTCAGGACCCTTCGTGAAGCGGCGGAACTCTGTGCAGAGTATGACGGTGAGGTGCCAGAAGACCTTCAGGCTCTCCAGCGACCGTGGAGAGTAGGACCCTACACCGCCCGTGCTTGTTTGCTATTTGCGTTCGACGAACCGCTGGCACTGGTCGATACCAACACTGCGAGGATTACCGGCCGTGTCTTCGATTATCCCCTACCGGCGCAGCCGCACAAGAGCACCCGTGTCTATCGCCTTCTTGACGCGCTCGTTCCGTCGGACCCGGCACTCGCTCGAGCATTCAATTTGGCGTTGTTAGACCTCGGTGCCCTCATCTGTACGAATGACAACCCGGAATGTCCCAGTTGCTCCCTCGCTCCTAGTTGCACCTACTTCAAGGAATACTGGTCTTGATTTTCTACTTCCTCGTACATGGTTGGAATGTTATGGGTGACAGAATTCAGCACTTACTATTCCCACCGGAACCGCTCTCACGCTTAAGTTCCAACGTTCGCTCTAGGCATTCTTCTGTAACATCTGGAAATTGGCTGAAATGCTCGATAACTTCCTGCGTTTGAGAGGCATTCAAATTTCGCCCATATGGACCAAGAGACCATTTCGTTGGTTTGTAATCGAACTCACTCGGAGGGATGCCGTGCTCAAACGGATACAGTTTCATTTCACCAATGACGGCAACACGATCTCCGGTTCTCCATTCATGATCTTCATGTCGAATATAACCAACAATAACGTTTTCAGTCGCGTCTCCTCCAGCATGGTGGGGGTATGATGCTAGGAATAAGTACTCTTGATCAAGTTCAACCACTTTCTCAACAGCGTTTTGATAACAGCAAGCCCAGTAATTCTCCGCCCCAATTATTACTCCCTCATCCAATCCTCTATCCAGTCCGTATTCGATATACGGTTCTTTTGCTGTGCTACTTTTGTAGTTCGCTTTGATATCCCGTACCGGTAATTTTGATTCTCCCTCGTGGATGAATTTCATTACCCGTCCTGTCGGCTCCTCAGGCCCAGGGTCTGTCATTGTGTCATACTGTATTAACAGTGAGAAATACTTTATTGCTACCTGATGACTTCGTCATATGACGGTCGTACTCATCGGTGTTGGGGCAGATCAGTCCAATTCGAGTCCGTATCCACAAATATACGATGACGGGAGCTTCGAATATGTACCCATCCCGGAGGCATACCCATCTTCTGAAACCAATACCTTCGGTACCATTAGCCGCAAATCAGAGGTAGGGCATTTACAGAAAACGACCCGCTCTGAGGACACGCTCGCTGATGTGCTGGATGAAATAAAGCCGCGAGAAAGTAAGGGAGATACAATAAGAGGTGCTGACATCAACTCCCATCAAATTCACTGGGATCCAAACTTCTCTAAGTTCACGTATGGAGAAGTAAAGACTGCGAACAAGAACCAGATTAGACAGCTCGATCCCGAACAGAACGACGTTCTGGCCTTCTATACAGGATTGGCCACGCCTGACTCGGGAACACCTCACCGATACATTATCGGTTATTTCACAGTGAACGATATAGTGGACTTTGAACCCCTTCTCGGAGAAAACCCACCCACAAACGATGATGGTCGGGTCATAGTTTCGGAATTAGACTCTGACACGCGCGATGTCGTGGAGTCGCATCTGAGTACGCATTCAAAGAATTCACATGCCAAACGATATTCAGAAAGTGGAACCATCCATCCCAATCTAATGATTGTAGATGGGGGCGCCCCAGGAGAATTACTTGGAAGGGGATATAATATAAGTCACACTGTGCCCGGGGGGCATGCATTCACAGAAGATGTTGAAGAACAGCTCAGAGTCGTTTCAACCGCGTCACATCGAGAAACTGGATTTCTGGGTGGGTTCAAGAAGGCTCACCGTCTGGATCTCTCAGGACAAGAATTCATAGACATTGTAACAGAACGACCGAGATACTGAAAGCAGCCGAGCAGAACCCCCTCGGCAGAATACACTTCCTAGTTTGTGCTGTTTCTGGAGCGGGCTGTTAACGGCGATTCTGAATACATTAATCAGACAAGGCCATGCTAATCAATCAATGAGACTATTGTCGCAGCCTCCGAGTTGAGCAGAAACTCCACCAAGTCAACGAATCCCTCAACGGGTGGACCTTCGAGGAGCACACCGGTCTCGAGGTAGTGCTCAAATCCGTAGTCCGTTACGTTCGCACTCCCCACGTACGCTGCTGTATCGTCGAAGAGCATGATCTTAGCATGGAGTGTGAACGCAGGGGTAGCTCCATCTTGACGACGCTGTGCCGGCGGTGTCCCACGACTCCAGCGAGTATAGTCCACGCACCTGAGGAGCGATCGGTCGATGTTTCGCTCATCCGCTCTCTCCGCGAATGACTTCAGTACCGAGTAGTTGTACGAGTCCGTGTCGGTGAGATACCGAGAAATCACCCGCACCCGCACACCTCGCTCCATGGCCGAGAGCAGCACATCTTCGAGATGTGCGAATCCGTCTTTTTCAAAGAACGGTGCGACCAGCGTGATTGATGTCTCGCTTCTCTTGATCTGCCGCGTGAGAGTTGGCATCAGCCACGACATCCCGAACGATGTCGGGCTCACCTCCTCGAAGGCAGGATCCGCGGGGAACGTCACCAGCGGTGTTGCCTCTGTCGCTGGTGGTTGACGGGCTTCGTATGCGTTGACGCTGCGTGCAGCGTGCCTGGCTGTCTCGAATACCTTCCGGCACGCTTCTACGTTGATCCGGTAGGAACTGTCCTCGACACTCGTTCTGAACGACTCGCGAGTGACCGCGTCAGTCTGTGAGAGCTGTCGAAATACGTCGGTCGTTGCGGCAACGGAGACATCTGTTCCGTTCGCAATCTCCGCAGGTGTTACCAGTTCATCACGGCCACCGGATAGGACTAACAGGCCTTCGAGCTGGGAGAGGAGTTGTTCGTCACGATCGACGTACTCAGCAATAGCAAGGGGCAACCACGTCGATTCTGATTCGTCGTCGTTCATATGAATTGTATATAAATCGGTGACCGTACACGCTGGGAGCCGATTACAGTGTCCAGTATCCGGCGATGTCCTTGTCAGTGTTCGGTCGGCTCCCGAACAGGAAGTCCCGGGAGAGGACCTGGTTGAAGTACGAACAGCTGATCTCACTCACGTGCAGGCAGGAGAGACACGCCCCACCGCGCTGTGAGCAGACCGGGTCGTACACACACTCGTTGCCGTGCGTTTCGGCCTGTCCGAGGAGGTTATCTAGTTGCTGTTCGACCATCGTGTGCATCCCACCGATGTTGAATTCCTCCCGGTTATTCGCGTAGATGACGACAGATAGCGCGCGCGGGAAGAGGAACTCGCTGAGGTTCGTGCGGTCGAACCCACTGATGGTACTGGCCTGCTTCAGCAGGATGTGACTCAGCGTGTGGACCAGCTGGAACACGTGCTCCGTGACCTGTTCCTCGACCGAGTCGTCGAGGTCCGTCTGGAACTTGCCGTACCGTTCGACCGGCGCGAGGTGGTTGAGCAGGAACGCCCACTGCTCATCGGTGGAGAGCGATTCGATTTCACTTCTCGCGTGCTCGAGCGCGGCGTCGTCACGGCTGCTGACCTCAGGGAGAACGATGTCTCCGTTCACCGCGCTCGGGTCGCTCGTCCCGGGGATGTTGAGCGCGAGCCACAGTAGGACCTGTGCGGGGTCTAGGTCGAACTGAACCGCCTCTGTCTCGGACGTGTCGACGAAAATCGGCGTCCCGTCCCCGTCACTCGCGCTCTGTGAGAACGCGTTGATACGCGCTTCTCCTTCCTCACGGCTGCCACGGGTGTACCCGTAGACGAACGTCTGCACGGGGAAGTCCTCGATGACGCGGACGTCGTCGAATCCGAGCGCCTCCAGGTCGTCGTGGTAGCTGTTGATGCGGTCTGCTTTGTCGGAGAAGCCACGGTCCCGGGCGTCCGATTCGAGTTCGTCCAGCGTATCCGTCGTGAGCGACTCGCGGCTGAGGACGTACTGGAGAATCTCGTCACCCGCCTCGGTGAGCTCGGACGTTTCGCCGTCTGCATCGAGTGCGAGTGTCTCGCCGAGACGCTCGAGGATGGTCTGGCTCTCCAGCGTCCCCTGTTCACGGAGGTACTCGCGCGCCTGGTCGAGCGTGGTGATGTCGTCGTGTGTGGTGTAGATCTCCACCACCTTCTCGTCGTCCACCTCCACCTCTCCGGTTCGCTGGTGCAGGCTGACGTCCTGGAGGGAGTCAGCATCGGACAGTCCGAACAGCTTCGCGATCGCCCTCTTTGCTCCGTCCTCGGAGTTCCTGAGGTGCCCGATGCCTGCGGTGTGCAGGTTCACCGTGGAGAGGTAGTGCGGGTAGAAGACACTCCCTGCCCGGTGGACCGTCGTGTACATCCCGTCGTTCTCCTCCGCTTCGGGAGCCCTGTAATCACAGTTGCAGTTCTGGTAGTTTCGGATGGGAGTCTCCCACGAACAGCCACTGACATTGCAGCTCCAGTGGAAGTTCCGGACACGCTGACTGTTTCGGCGGTTGAGTATGACGTGCTGGTCTCCGTGAGTTGGGCACTTCTGTGGGTAGAGGCGACGAATCTCCCCGCACGTGTGAACACTCACGAACTGGTACTGTTCGAGGTTCCCGTCACAGCCGGATCGCTCACAGGTGAGATCAGGGTTGTTGTTCTTGACCTCGTCCGCAGTGTAGTACCCGTGCGCTTTGTCGCACTTCTGGCACTCGTAGGTCGTGGGGAACGGCTCGGCCCGGACACCTTCGGGTACGCCGAAGTGGTAGTGGTCGGTGTTGTTCGAGACGAAGCCATTCTGGCCCCCGTCCCAGTTTCGGACGCGTGCGAGGACGCGACCGAGGATGTAGTCTTTGCTGACGGTACCACTCGCATCGCTCGTTTCAAGTCGCGTAGTCTTCCAGATGCCCCGCTGACCGCTGTAGTCGAACGTGTTCTCGGGCAGGAACTGGTAGAGTACCTGCGACTTGCTACGTTCCATTGACATTGTTATCGGTTGTTGTAGGTGCTGAGGATGTCCTTGTACTTCCACTCCGGATCGATCGGGAGCTGTGCGTCGACGTCACGGAGGCTCCGCATCGGAGACCCGGGGAGGCGTTCGCTCGTCCACTGACGGTCACTCAACTGGACCTCGGAGATCGCACTGCGGGTGAGCTGCCTCACGTCGTCGCTGAACTCCGGTGGGACCTCCGACCCACCGTACATGTCCACGAGGAGGTTCTCGAGGTCGACGTCGTCGACCGTCGAGAGGAACTCTTCGGCCCGGTCACCGAAGTACATCATCTCCCCGTCGTCGGTGTACATGTAGTGGTTGAGCAGGAGTGCCATGAACAGCCCCGGCTGCGTCCGCTTGACGCTGTTCTTCGCCCACCGGTTGACAGAGACTGGTTCGACGAGTCGGTCGAGGAACTGGTGGTATTTCTCGAAGAAGTGGTAGTGGCTCAGGTCGCGCTCCCGGATGGGGTGAAGGATGTTGAAGACGAGTCCGGGGTGGGACCGCCCAGCGCGGGAGCTCGACTGGATGTACTCGGCCGTGGCGCGTGGCATTCCGAAGAACACCATCATGTTGAACCGCTCCACGTCCACCCCGTGGCTGATCATGCTGGTAGCCGTCACCGTATTCGGACGATACGCGAGTAGCCACGCGAGTCCTTCTCGGACTTCGGGGGACGCCGCACGAAGAGCAACCCGGAACTCCGTCCGCGGAGTTCTGTCATCGTCGAGCTCCGCCGCGAGCACATCACGGAGTTCCATGATGTCCGGGATGTCCTCCTCGTCGACGAGGTCGTCGTCGGCGAGGCTGTGCAGGAGGGACTCGTCTTCGTCCTCCTGCCACGGGTCGTCGAGCTGGTCCAGGATGGTCTGGACCTCCTCGAAGGGCGTCCCACCGGTCATGCGCTCGGAGTTGAGCGGTGGGCGACCTTCCCCACGGAAGTACGCGTTCAGCTGGCTGACGAACGACTGGTCCAGACGGTCTCCATCTTTCTTCGACAGCAGGTACGTCAGGCTCGTGCTGTAGAGCGTGAGGATGTCGATGATCTCCGAGATGGAGTCTGCTGACAGGGCCTCACTGGTGTCAGTCCCCTCCAGAGCGACGCCCGTAAGGAGGTCCTCGGGGGACTCCATCGCCACCCTGAGGAGGTCCTGGACTTCCTCGTGGAAGGTGAACAGGACGTCGATGATGGAGTTGATGTGCGTCTTCCCGTGCGGGATGAGCCCCATGTAGTAGCGCTGTGTCTCGGGCTGCTCCATCGCGTAGAAGTTCTCGCGCAGGAATGGCCCCGGCGACGGGAAGCGCTCTGCGGGCCGAAGGAACAGGTGGTACACCTGGTCCTCGTAGGCCGTGATCGTCGCCGTGGGAGCGAGTATCTTCGTCTTCCCGGCGTCGACTATCTCCTGGAGCGTCTGGACGCCCGTCTCGTAGTGGCCGTCGAAACTCCCCACGCTCTCTTCGAGGAGGTGGAGTTCGTCGGGAACCATCAGGGATGGTGCCGGGTCGTACACGTCTATCGGCGACGCCATCAACTCGAACTCGTTCTTGTCGATGTCACAGCCGTACTTCTCCGTACACTCACCGAGACTGGCGAAGCCGTGCGTCGGGCACTCGTACTCCATCTCTCCGGTCAGGATGTGCGCCATCTTCCGCTGGTACCCGACCGCGGTGATCTTGTCGATGGTCCCGGCGAGGATGCTCGGCGCGTAACGGTAGAGTTCGTTGTCGACGACGTGGATCGGGAGTTCGTCTTCCGCGTAGACCTCCTGGGCCGTGGTCTCGCGCTTCTGCCAGTCACACTCGAACGGGGTCCCGGTGCAGACGTGCGCGAGGCGGTGGTCCTCTTCAGTGACGCGCATCTTGACCCGGGCACCACAGGCCGGGCAGCTCGGAACGACTTTCGACTCCTCCCGGAGCTTCTCGTCCTGCTTGTAGCGCGTGAAGTTGTCGTTGTTGTAGCCCGTGAGCGCGTTCGGGGTGTTCTTCTTGCCGACGAGGAACCCGACACTGAACGGACGGGACGGGCGGCTCCCGATGTCGTCCTGGTCACGCCGAACGAGATCGGCGTACATGATGGTCTCCGACATCCGCTGGAGTTGCTGGAGCGACAAAAGTCGGAGTGGGAACCGTGTCCACGTCGTCACCCCGAAGTGCTTGCCGCGGATGCGGTCGAAGAACATGTTCCAGACCGCAACACCGAAGAAGGCCTCGGACTTCCCGCCGCCCGTCGGGAACCAGAGCACGTCGACGACGTCGAGGGCGCCCTCGGCCTCCTCGAACCGCTCTGAGAGCTCCTCCTCGTCACGCCAGCTGATCTCGTCCCATTCCTCGTACTCGCGGCCCGCGATGTCGGGGACGAGCATGACGATGAACACGAGCTGGAACAGTCGCCACGTGTTGAAGTCGTGCATCCGGTCCATCGACTCGTTCATCAGTTCGAACGCGCGCCCGACCGTGTCCGGGTGCTCGCGAAGCACGCGGATGCCACGTCGGAACCGGGTGATCTCGCGCTCGAACGCAGCCTTGTCCTCCTCGAAGTCCTCGCGGTCGGCGTCCGTCCAGTCGCCCCGCTTGCTGTATTCCCGGAGGGCTTCCGGGTAGGCGGTTTCGAGGTACTCGTCCATGGCGTCCGCGACCGACTCCAGCACCTCGTATCCGCCACCCTGAAGATCCGCGAGTTCGCTGAACGCGGGTTTCACGCCTCGATCAGCGGACTCGTAGACGAGCTGGCGGTACTCGGGGATGAAGTCCGTCCGGAGGTGGTCCGTGTGCGGGTCCGCACGAGGGGCGGATCGCCCGGGCGTCGCATCACCGAGGGTCTCCTTGTAGCCGGGAGCGTTGATGGTGCAGTTCCGTCCGTGTCCCCACAGGTCCCGGTTGTAGCGGAAGTCCTCGGGAAGCGGGTCGAAGGTGAACGGCGTGAACTCTACGTCGCCGTTCGCTTGCAGGTCGAGCTGAACCTCGAACAGCGTCGGGTCGCGGAGCGTGTAGACGTAGTCTCGCTTCGACTGCCGGCCCGTGTTCGTGACCTCGATGTCGAGCAGGAGTTCGCCACCGTTGCTCTCACGGTCCTCGGTGGTGGTGACCTGAACGGACAGGTCCCAGTCCGGTATCGCCGGCGTCCCGTCCCGCTCCGCGAGGTAGTCGTTGAACGCGGTCTCGTTCTCGAGGACGTAGTTCGGGACGTCTTCGTCGGGCTTGTCGTCGCCGTTGTCGAGGTAGATGTCGTCGCGTGCCACAGCTCGCTCGCGAGCGTCGTCGACGGCTGCCCGAATCGCCTCGGAGGCGCGTTCCCGAACGACTTCCGGCGTTGTTCGGGTTCCACCCGCGATGGCCTCGTAGGGTACCTCGATCGACGGCACCTCCAGTTCGAGGCGTTCGAAGACGGGGAGGAGCGTGGTGTTCTCGGTCTCGTCGTCGTCGCGGTCGGCCAGCGAGACGTACTCCTCGCGTCGGTCCATCTCCTCGTAGGTCGGGTTCACGCGCACCCACACGCTCCCCGTGATGTCGATGGAGATCGTGTCACCCGCGGACCCGTTTCGGATGCGGGTCATGGTACCGATGGCGCTGGGCTCCATCTTCGACTGGAGGTCGTCGTCGCTGTCCTCGAGGTCGCTGTTCCCCTCCGGGGCCAGTGCTCCGGCGAAGAATTTGTCGCTCGGGGCGTCCCGCTTGACCCGAGCGTCCTCGCCCTCGAGATTGCCGCTCACCCGGTCAGTGATGCGTTTTCGGAGGTGTCGTGCGATGCGTTCTTCGTCGTCCGGAGGGCCGGCGTCCGGATCTGGCTCGGACCCTGTCATGTTGCGCCTAGCACATCTCGGGTCATCCCACTTATACTTTTGCCTCAGACCAGCACCTCAAACAAAAGAGCGTAAGCTCGGTGCTGGTCTGAGATTTTAGCGACGTGCGCGTTCGCGCTGCGCGTGCGCGTTGCGCAACGCGCGAGCGCACACGCGGGAGAGCCAGAGTCAAATTCGTTCGACACCCGTTTTTCACTAACTGTTATAGGGCAGGAATGTGCCTGTCTGAATATTCACAGATGGCGACGCCATGACGCCATCAGTTCAGCACACATGTCTCAGCAATCTCACCCCTATCGCACGAATCGGGACCTCTTTTCCAACCACTACCTCACGGAGCATCTCCGGCAGACAGAGCCCTGGCAGGAAGTTGGCGAGGCCGAGGTCCGTGAAGCGTACGACGAGATCAACGAACTCTGGGAAGACAAACAGGACCGGGTCGAGGATTACAACGAGGCTCAGCTGGAGCGCAATTTCATTCGCCCTGTCTTCGACATTCTCGGGATTCCGTTCGAAATTGAGGAGACGGTCATGCGGAACGCCCGTCGCCCGGACTACGGCTTCTTCCCGAGTGCAGACGCCGCGGACGCGGCATTCGACCGGGAAGACTTCTACGAGGAGGCCATCGCCGTTGCGGACGCCAAGCGATGGGGTCGGAAGCTCGACACCCGTGGCGAGGAGAAACGCGACTTCGAGAACCCGAGCTACCAGATTCACGCCTACCTTCAGGAGACCCCACCCCAGTGGGCAGTCCTGACGAACGGGAAGCAGTGGCGGCTCTACTACGGGCCGACGAGTCACCGCCTGGACTCCTACTACGAGATCGACCTGCCCGAACTCTTCGAGGTCGTCGAAGGGGAGGGTGGCATCGAGGATTTCAAAGACTTCTATCTCTTCTTCCGACAGCAGGCCTTCCTACCTGACCGGTCAGGAGACTGTTTCCTCGACGACGTCTACGACGAATCCAGCGTCTTCGCGGAAGCGATCGGGGAAGACCTCCAGAACAACATCTACGAGGCCATCCGCGTTCTCGCGGAGGGGTTCCTCGACACGAACGACGACCTCGACGAGGACGACCTGTCGCTGATCCACGACAGTTCGCTCATCTACCTGTACCGGCTCATCTTCGTTCTGTACGCAGAGAGTGAGGGACGCGACCTCCTCCCCACTGGCAACGACATCTACAGTGATAGCTACAGCCTGAACGAGCTGAAGCAGACGGTCGCGGACAACCGCGACGAGACGCAGCAACACTACCAGACCTTCCAGACGCACCTCTGGGACCGGCTCGAGGAACTTTTCGTCCTCATCGACCAGGGAAGCCAGGGGAAGAACATCCCGAAGGACCAGCTCTACATCCCGGCCTACAACGGTGGGCTGTTCCGAACCACCCCCGACCCGGACGACAGCGCGGAGGCACAGTTCCTCGCGAGCCACGAGGCTGACGACGCGCACCTCGCAGAGGTGATCGACCTCCTGACCCGTCGTGACGCCGACGAGGGCGACGGCCAGGTCTTCGTCGACTACTCCTCACTAGACGAACGCCACCTCGGGTCGATCTACGAGGGACTGCTGGAGTACAAACTCGACGTTGCCGACGAGCCACTGACGGTCGACGACGGCGAGTACTCGCCTGCCGGCGACGGTGACGATATCGAGGTTGCGGAAGGTGATGTGTACCTCCGTACGGACGCTGGGGAGCGGAAGGCCACTGGTTCCTACTACACGCCGGAGTACGTCGTCGAATACATCGTCGACGAGACACTTGGGCCACTCGTCGACGGTATCCGGGAGGATCTGGTCGGGACTGAATCATACAAGCAGGGTGGCTTTGCCGGGGAGTTCGCCGACCGTGTGTTCGACCTCAAGGTACTCGACCCGGCGATGGGGAGCGGGCACTTCCTCGTGAACGCTGTTGACTATCTCGCCCGTGAGATTATCGACGCGCAGGAGCGGCAGGACCAGCAGGCAGTCAAGCGGGGCGACGACGACGCGATTAGCGACCCCCGGACTGAAGAAGGTGAACTCCGGGATATCAACTGGGCGCGGAGGAAGGTTGCCCAGCGGTGTATCTATGGCGTTGACCTGAACCCGCTCGCAACGGAACTCGCAAAGGTTTCTCTATGGCTTCGGACGCTCGCTGCCGAACAACCATTAGCGTTCCTCGATCATCACCTCAAGACTGGAAACTCTCTCGTGGGGAGTAACATCGAGGAGATCGAAGAACTAGAGTCGGAGAGCGGAGGTACCGATGGGAACACAACTCTAGCCGAGTTTGGAATCGCTCGGAAGGGAACTATTGAACAACTTATGCATATATATCAGGAATTTGTTTCTATCGAGAATCAGGATCTCGCCGACGTCAAGCTGATGGAGGCGAAATACGACGAGTTCGAGCAAAACAAGCTCCGCCAACGACTGGAATCTATGACAAATGTTCATACCGCAGAGAGGTTCGGTCTGGACAATCTACCCTCGGATGCGTATGAGCGGATGGCAGCAGCTCTAGAGGATGACGAAAAGTGGAAAAATATTGAGCAAATGCAGTGGTTTGGGGATGCTCAAGAATGGGCAAAGGATCACAACTATTTCCACTGGAAGCTCGAATATCCAGAGGTATTCTATACAAGTGAGGGAGACGATGCTAAAATCGCTGGCTTCGATGCTATTATCGGTAATCCCCCTTACGTACGTATTCAGAATCTCAAAAAGACAGACAAGTCGTTAGCCGAATATCTTGACACATATTATGACACGACTCACCAGAACTACGATTTAGCGGTTCCATTTACTGAGGCAGGATATGAACTTCTCCGAGAGGATGGCCTGTTCGGGTTTATTGAAACAAAGAAATGGATTCAAGGTGAATATGGTGAAAATTTGCGAGAGTATCTCGCCAAAAACAGGGCAGTTTATGAATTAATTGACTTTGGGGATCAACAGGTATTCCCCGGAGCTAGTACTTACACGGTGTTACTATTTCTGCAAAAAACAGAAAATGAGAGCTTCCGTTATGCAGAAATATTGGATTTAGACGGAACTGTTGACCAGCTAAGGGAAGTTCGGTCATCGGATCAGGTCATCCGCGATGACCTGTATTCATACACTGAATCTATCGACCGACTGGATAGCTCTCCTTGGGTTTTCGCACTCCCCGGTGAAAGAAAAATACTGGACTATCTAGATGATTTCCCCGTTTTGGAAGATTTCA
Source organism: Haloarchaeobius amylolyticus (assembly GCF_026616195.1). Lineage (NCBI taxonomy): Archaea > Methanobacteriati > Methanobacteriota > Halobacteria > Halobacteriales > Halorubellaceae > Haloarchaeobius > Haloarchaeobius amylolyticus. Next base: position 35,441 of record NZ_JANHDH010000005.1, on the reverse strand, counting down.
CAGATACTATTTTCGTAGGTCTACAAACTAGTGCTGATCCGGTCTATATTCTGGACGTAATTGATGAAACTGGGGACACTATAGAAGCCTATTCAAAAGAGATTGGCGAAGAAATTGAAATTGAAAAGGAGATTACGAAGCCTCTGCTCCGGGGTCAAGATATGCAAAAGTGGACTATTACACAATACGATTCCCGTGTCATTTTCCCATACAATACTGACTCTGAGAAAGGAGAGTACTCGCTTATTACTAAACAAGAGATGGAAAGCAAATATCCAAAGACATGGAAATACCTTTCTCAAAATCGCGATCGACTGATTGACCGTTCTGGTGTCGATGAAACAACTTGGTGGCAATATGGAAGGCCACAAAACCTAGATAAGTTCGAATCTCCGAAACTCCTCACACAGGTCCTTGCTAAAGAAGCGTCCTTAGCCCTGGATCGGAAAGGGCTGATAACATTCGTCGGCGGCGGGACTGCTGGCGGTTATGGAATAACTGTGGATAAGGACAAGTTGAGCTACCCGGCACTCCTCGCGTTACTCAATAGCTCTCTTTTAGACTGGACACTAAAGAAAGAAACTTCTCGATTCCGCGGAGGGTATTACTCCTACGCGAAACGATACCTTGAGATTTTACCCATATGTGGCAAAAAGCTCAGTGAGCCTATCGAGATGGCCTCTGACCACCAGTTACTTAATGAAAGTGATTCGCTTGAGCAAGGCCTAATATCACTGACTGAAGATATAATCTCGACAATTGAAAACAAAAGAGAGATCAACACCTCTCTACCGGACTATTTGGGCAATTATCAATGGGGAGACAGTTTAGGGGACTTAGCCTCATTCCAGCCAGCCACTGGAGTGAATGATACGATTCTAGTAGATACAGCAGAAAAGCGAGAAAACCTACGTATTGGCGATTGTGAAATTGTAGACCATGGCTCAAAAATATCACTCAATGTTACAGCTCGATATAAGCCTGAGGACAAAGAAGGTTATGAGACTGACCGTTGGGGATACACAGAAACAGATTTTATCCCGGCACTGGAGTTCGTGGGAGCTGACGACAAAGTGGAAGAACTTGTTCTAGAGTTTGTGCCGTATGCAGTAGAACAAGGTAACGGATTCGCCAGCTTTCGCGAAACCGCGACGAAAACAAACTCATTGATAGATCGCCTAGAGAAACTAACGCTACCGGAGATTGAAGACATATCGAAGGGGTTGGACCAATTTTTACAGGCTAAATCTAAACACAACAAACTTGAAGAGCGTCAAATGGAGTCAGAAGAGATTATTGATGACATGGTTTATACTGCATATGGAATTGATGACGACCAACGGTCTATTATTGAAGAGTCACTAAAGAACAGTTGATGCAATTTGAACTCTCTATAAACACTTGAGCAAACTTGATTTGCATTTATATTTGAATTGTATCGTCTGATATTATCCATGGTTCAAAAAGCTCTGTGGGTTCTGTGATTTTCACACTAGACAACGATGAGTGAGAAACTAACCATCAAAAATGTAGTAGGAGGTGGTGCCATCGGGACGGAGATTGATCTCCATTCGGTATCGACAGCTGAATTTGAAAAATTCGATATTCAGTATGAACCCGAATCGTATGCCGCAATAGTACTAAGATCTCATGAGTTTGACCCGACAATTATGTTATTCCGTTCTGGGAAATTCAGTATAGCTGGTGGTAAATCTGTCCAAGAAACTAACCTGACATTCCAAAGATTTTGTGATGAACTGGAATCGATTACCGGGCTTGAGATTGAACCTTCCATAGAGATACGATTCTTTGTTACAACGGGGAACCTAGAGCGACCCCTCGATCTCTCCACCGCAGCGGTTTCTTTGGGACTTGATGAAACTGAATATGAACCCGAACAATTCCCGGGCTTGTTTTATCGGCCAAAGAATAGAGACTGGTTTGCTATATTGTTCGCTTCCGGATCTGTGGTTATAGATGGCGATCCAGACTTAGAAGTGCTCGAGGACGCTTATGATGAGATCGATGATACGTTAAAAAACAATGGTATCTAAGGGTCTATTCAATCTTATGGTGTATTTACGTGTTTTCAAAAGCTCAATATAAGGTGAATTACAACCAACCCAGATCTGCGTTCAGGTCCTCGATGAACCCTAGTCCTAACCGGACCCCCGGTGGTAATGACAGCTGATCTCCTTGTTGTTCGACTATAGTTTCCCTGAGAAACGGATGGCCGGGATCGAATGTCGGACTGACCCGTATCCTGTAATCAGTATCCAAGGTAAATAGACCGGCGTCGAACGCCCGGTGATGGAGCGAGTTTAGCACGAACACGTTCTCCGGATGCTCGGCGAGTTCTGGTCGCTGGCTCCGGGGCAACACGTGTGCCAGGTCGAGCAGGGCTTCTTCTCGGATGCCGGTCATCGTACACGCCTTCCCGTACCGCTCAAACGTTTCAGCCCTGAACGCGTCGCTCACGACAACTTCCGGTTGCTCGTAGCGACGGATAGTCCCCCCGACAGAGTCGAGCAATTCTCCGGTCGGCCACTGCTTGACGTCCCCGGTCCGCACCCACTGCTTCCACACCTCGGGGGCGTTCTCAGAACTGTTCGTCCGTGCACGGTCGTGGAGCCAGGAAACAGGTACTGACTGCGTGTTGAGGATCGAGAAATGGAAGAAATAGTTCGGAATCTGTGCGCCCGAGTCGTCCTGATACGAACGGATCTCGAGATGGTCGGGAACGCAGAGTCCACAGAACTCTACGACACCGGACTCTGGTTTCCGAAACACAAGAACTGGCGGGACCTCCTCACGCCGACCGGACGCTTTCCTGTCGAACGCGTCCTTGATCTTCTCGTTCTGTTTCGACTCGTCGTAGGGGTTCTCTGCCTTGGCGTCGCCCCAGTAGCTGATGTATCCCGAATCGACGGCAAGCGTGTCCTCCCACGGGTCGTCGTGCTGAGAGACGCCCTTGTCGTTCGAGACGAGTACCAGTGCCGCGGGAGTGTCACTGCGGTCCGTCCCTAAGTCGCGAATGCCACCCGTATTTTTGATGCCACTGCTCAGCGGTCCCCGGATCCAGCGCAGGAACTGGTCGTCTGGATTCCTGTAGCTCCCCTTGTCTCGGTATCGCTCGCCAATTCTGAAGGCCCTGTTCATGGTTCTCGGGATGGGGGAGTGTGAGTGGTCATTCGAGACACCGGGTGCACTGTGGCGACTTTTATCCGCAAAGACATTAAATCCGAGAGTCACATCGTACCTATCAGTGACCAGTTGCGAATGTGGATTCGAAGTCGGTGACCGCGTAAGTTTCGCGGGTGGTAATGGCGAAATTGCAAAGGCCAACCACCGCCCGAGTGGCCAGTGTCTGCTCACGATTCTGACCGACAGTGGACAGACCAAGCGCCCCAGCGCGGTCGTTGACAAAGTGGAGGGGAGCGACACGTTACTGGCGAACCGCGAGTTCGACGCGCCCGACCGTTTCAACCTCCGGTCGCGGGCTGCGGAACTCGATCTGGCCCATCGGCAGGACCGGTTCGTCACACTGGAGAGCAGCCGCATCGACATCGCACCACACCAGGTGAAGGCCGCCTACGAGATTCTCACCTCGTACGATCATCGGTATCTAATCGGTGACGAGGTCGGTCTCGGCAAGACCATCGAGGCCGCCATCGTCATCGAGGAACTCGCCGCCCGTGGACAGGCCGACAGGGTGCTGATCGTCGCTCCTGCACCCCTCACGACCCAGTGGCAGGAGGAACTCCGCGAGAAGTTCGACAGCAACTACGTCGTGTACGACCGCGACTACGTCGACGCGAAGCGCGGTGCCCACCCGAACAAAAATGTCTGGACACACGACGACCGTATCATCACCTCCATCGACTTCGCCAAGCAGGACGATATGCTCGCGGCGCTGGAGAATCTGGACGAAGAGTGGGATATCGCAATCTTCGACGAATCTCACCACCTCACAGCCCGCCGTGAGGGCAAGCGCGGGATCAACAGGACCGAGCGCTACCGCGTCGGCGAGGCGGTGTCACAGAACTCGGATGGGCTTCTCTTCCTCACCGGGACGCCGCACAAGGGGAAACGCGACCAGTTTTACTTCATGATCTCCCTGCTTGATCCCTACCGCTTCCGTGACGAGCACGACGTCAACAAGGAGGGCCTGCGGGACCTGATGATCCGTCGGCTGAAGAGCGAGATGTACGAGTCCGACGGCTCGAAGATGTTCCCAGAGAAGAACATCGAGACGCTGCCGGTCACGTTTACACCCGAGGAACGGGAGCTCTACGAGAACGTCACCGAGTACATCACCGAGCACTACAATCTCGCCCACAGGGAGGACAACGACACCGCGGGCTTCGCGATGGTCCTCTACCAGAAGCGGCTCGTTTCGTCGATTCACGCCATCAGGAAGTCGCTCAAGAACCGGATGAAATCCATCCAGGCCGGTGGTGCAGACCCGGGAGACCTATCGCAAATCACGAAGAGTCTCCTCCCGCAGTATCGCGAGGACCCCGATATGCTGACCGACGCGCAGCGGGAGAAGGTCGAGGAGGAGCTCGGGAGTGTGGCGGCATCGAGTGACCCGGCGAAGGTCAAACAGGAGTTGCAAATCGTCCGGGACCTGTACAACCAGGCGAAGGCGATCGACGTCGACTCCAAGGCCGAACAGCTCCGCGAGTTCGTCGACGGCGTCCTAGCCGAGGACCCAGACGAGAAGGTCCTCATCTTCACCGAGTACACGGACACACTAGAATACCTCAGAGACCGGCTGTTCAGCGAGCACGACGTCGCTCAAGTCTACGGCGACCTCTCACAGCCCGAGCGGAGACGCCAGCTGAAGAAGTTCGAGAAGGAGGCCAACATCATGCTCGCGACGGACGCGGCCCGGGAGGGGCTGAACCTCCAGTTCGCGCACATCATGGTCAACTACGACCTCCCGTGGAATCCGACGCGAATCGACCAGCGCATCGGTCGACTCCACCGCTACGGGCAGGAACGCACGGTCGAGATCCGGAACCTGTTCGTCGACGATACACGGGAGAGCGACATCCTTGAGCTTCTGCTGAGCAAACTCGACGAGATCGAGGAAACTCTGGGCATGAGTTCTGATGTCCTCGGACTGGTGCTGGAGAACGTCGACCTCGAGGAGCAGATCATGACCGCCATCACGCAGAAGGACGGGGCGGATTCGATTGCTGCTGACCTCGATGCGATTGTCGAAGATCAGGAGGAGGCCGTTCGCCGCGTCGACGAAGAACTGCTCATCCGTGACCGATTTGACCTGAGTGAGGAGGACCGAGAGATCCTCGACATCATCGACGAGAGTGCAGAGGACACGATCAGCGAGGCAGACGTGGAGTACCTCGTCCGGACCGTGTGCAACGAGTTCGGTGGTCGGATTGTCAACGTACGGTCCGGCCCCGCCGAGGACGGTGGTGAGATATTCGACCTCGTCGTTCCGGACCCCATCTCGGGGGGCGAAGTGAAGGACCGGTACGATGCTTCGACGTTCGACCGGAAGAACGCAGTCGAGGACGAGTCACTCGAATTCATCGCCCTCGACCATCCGGTCGTACGGTCGATGATGCAGTTCTGTCTTGACAGTGATGTGGTCGGGGGACAGACCGCCGTTCTAACGGGAGGCAGAGACCTGGAAACACCGGGCCTGCTCTGTCACTTCCGGGTCGGATACCTCTCGGGGACTGGCGAGACGGTCACTGAGCGCCTCGTCCAAGTCTACGTGACACCAGACGGCGTTGAGAAGACCGGGGACATCAACATCACAGGTGGTCTCCCACCTTCCGCCGCCAACGATTATCCCGCTGTCGGAGCGATTTCTACGTGTTCTGACGAGCTCGTGGACCGGGCGGAGACTGTCGCATGGGAGGTCATAGAGGGTCTGGCAGCCGAGGCACGAGAAAACCGGCAGCGAGAAGCGCGCATTCGGCGGGAGCATACACAAAAATACTTCGAGTACCGTATCGACGATATCGAAGACCGGATCGAGCGTTTCGAAGAGCGCGACACGAAGCCGAATGAAGACATGCGTATCGTCCTCGCGAAGGCACAGAGCCAGCTCAAGGAATTAAAGAAAGAACGAGATTCGGAGATAGCGAGACTTGAAGAGGAGGAACAGGTAATTCCTGACGAACTAGAGCTCATCAACATGGCCGTCGTTATCGACGCCTTCGAGAATTAGCCACAGAACCCGGTTGTCCGGTGGACTCTATTTGACGCATTCCACGCGCAATCGCATATGAAATCGTTGCAACTCAGATACTCGTCTGAACAAGGTCTTGCGAGAGTACTGCCAAGTCGTGCGGGCCAGACAGGTCATCTTCGCGAATTGGTCATTTCCGGTTAAACGGTAGATGAACGCATTGATCAGTTGCTTTTGTAGCTCATCCAGGACGACTCTATCAGGCACCCGCTCATATTTTTCTGAAAGGGGTTCATGTGTACCCCTATGGTGTTTGATACGGTTGGTGAGATCGACGCTCCCTCTTTTGAGACGGTTACTGCGGAGACAAGCCTTCGGGACGTGATCGAACTGATGCTGGCACAGCAGTACTCTCAGGTTGGAATCACCCGCGGTGGTGAACTCATCGGGGCCGTATCGTATCAGTCGATTTCGAGAGCCTTGCTTGCGACTGACGAACTGTTTGACGCGCCGAAGAGGCTGAGCAACCGGACAGCCGAACTCGCGGTTGAAAAACCACGAATCGTCGACCACGACGACGAGTTCAATACTCTGTTCAGTATTCTTGGCGAACGCTCATACGTGCTCGTGGACTCCCCAGACGGATACAGAATTGTCACCGACTACGACATCCGCGAGTTCTGGAGGAAATCAACCCAGCCCTTTCTGTTGATTGAAGGAATTGAGAACGCCATCCGTAGCATCATTCAGGATGTGTATGGCGATGAGGTTCCAGGAGTGTTGAAAAATCTATCTTCGGATTCTGGTCATCTACGTCTCGTTGAGAGCCTCGATGAGTGCAGCTTCAGTCACTACGAGTTTCTATTTTCGAAAAACTGGGATGACGGGTTCGACGAATTCTTTCACGAGCGGCAGGATTTCGTCCGACAGCTGGTCAGCAGTATTGGAGAACACCGCAATCGTCTCTTCCACTTCCGCATCGAAGACCGAAGCGAATTGGATCTCGATATAATCGAGTTTGCTCACGGATACATCACCGCTGTCGCCGATAATCCGCGTCCTCGGTAGAGCCCCCGAGACATCACTCAAGAACTTCTTCTCTAATCGCATGGCCTACAGCGTGCGCCAACCGTGGTGGAACAGCGTTGCCGACAAGTCGATACGCGTTTGTCCGGCTCTCGGGGAACCAGTACGAGTCACGAAATGACTGTAACCGCGCGGCCTCTCGGACAGTCAACGATCGTGCTTCTGTGGGGTGGATAAACATGTGACCGTCCTTCTGAATATGCGCCAGAATGGTTGATGCTGGCCTAGAGGGGTTCTGTTTCTTGTACTTGTCTGGGAAGACATCATCGCGGTAAGGCTGGAGCTCCTGGCTTACGTCCCCAATATTCCATCCGACACCGTGCCCAAGCAATTTGTAGATGGAGAGGTCCAAATGGTTGTGCCACCGACAACTGTGGTTCCGGAGCGTTTGATCGTCCCAGTCTTCATCTTCCGGGATATCACGTAGCCATTCCTGATATGGTGACACCGGAGGGAGGGTGTATTCCGTTGCTTCTTTCGGCGGCATCTCTCCATCAGGTGAGACCGGAGGCAGATCCATGATTGCGTCCGCAACCGTCACATACGGTCGTCTGGCCGTGTTTTCTCGGGAAATAGGTGGAACTTCTGGCTCCGTATCGAACGTGGTCTGAGAGGACTCTTTGAACGCTCCGGGAGTGTTCCTGACACCCATTTTTCGTTCCCTCTCGTCCGTCGGTTCGCGGTGTGTTTTCCACTGCTGTAGGTCGGGAAGTATGTCGCCCTCACGTGCCCCGATGAAGAAAACCCGTTCTCGATGCTGAGGAACCCCGTAGTCAGCTGCGTCAATCACTTCCCAGTCAGCGTGATACCCGAGCGCTTCCATCTCCTCAAGGATGATCTCGGGGACCGGGGTTTCCTTGCCGACCGGTTCCCCAGTGGACGCAGAATCTGTTGGCAGGGACTGCTGAATCGTGTCTGTTTCGATGACTGCGGTATCACTGATCAGGCCAGTAACGTTCTCCATTATGAAGGCAGCTGGCTCGAAATAGTCGACGTACCGGAGGAAGTCGCGATAGAGGACATTCCTGTCGTCTTCATCGGTCGATCTGTTTTCCAGCGAACCAAGTTTTGCCCGGCCAATAGTAGAGAACGATGGACACGGTGGACCACCTGCGACGAGGTCAAGCGTACCCGGCTCAATGTCTGGCCCATCCGTCGCCGGATCCGTCTCTCGAATATCTTTTCCGAGCACATGCTCGCCGTGATTTCGTCGATAGGTTTCTACAGCAGCAGTGTCGCTGTCAATTGCCCAGCAGACATCGAAACCTGCATTCAGTAGTCCCTGTGTGAACCCTCCAGCTCCACAAAACAAATCAATTGCCGATGGCCGCCGTTCCATTATTTGTAGGATTGAGGGGGCACCAGCAAAGCAGTTCGGAACTATGGATACTTCTGGAGCAGTCAGTGGCGGGACCAAGGGAGTCACTCAAACATTTAGTTATCTGGTTGGTTGACCTGCGTCGTAATTGCAGTCATAAGTCGGTCGAGCTGGCCTACATTATTTAACCGGTCCGACCAGTATTTCGGGTATATCGACCGAAGATGACGTGAATCTTCCTCCTCAATCTATCGAAGAGAACGACCACCGATGGGAACGAACAAAATTCGACAAGGACAGTTACCAGTGGGTTCGGGCGATGTCCGATGATGAATACTCATGGGATTTGGAGGATGTTTCACTCGTGGGTACCGATGTGCCGATTAGAGTCGTTTCGCTCCAGTATCTCGACGGGAAGTGGTACGTAGAAGCCAGTGAGACCGCCGGACCTGATTACCACCGCCCCGGGTTCACAGAACTCATCAGCTCTGAATTTTCTCACTCCACGGTCAACCTTGCTGAGGCCCGCGAAGTAGTTCACCAGTTTGTCAAGCGACTTTCTTAGCTGTCTTTTGACCCATAGTCCTCACTCGTGGGGTAGTGGACGAATGTTTCGGCAAGATAAACCAACTTTGCACCCCTGGCACCACACTACATCGCAGCGAACTCTTCACCAGAGTCGGGGAGGTACTCGATGATACTCCGGTGGGCACCGAACTCGCTGATGATCGTCTGTAGCGCGTCGACGACAGTCGCGATGTCCCGGTTGAGTTCGTGCTCGCGGTATGTTCCGCCGTCCTGACCACGGTGTTCCATGTGCGAGAGGGTCAGATTGAGGATCTCGAAGTCGGATAAGAAGCTGCGCATCCGGCGAGCAGTACGTGGATCTCGACCCTGCAACTCGCAGAGTTCTTTGTAGCGCTGGTAGACGCTCCGCGACCGGGCAGGGGTAGCGTCCTCGGCAGCGAGCGTGGTCAGTGCATAGAGTGTGAGTTGCTCGTGTTCGGTGAGGTCGCGCATGATGTCCATGCTCTGCTGTGCCTCGAGTTTCTCCTGGGCGCGTTCGACGTGGTCGGTCGTTACTGAATCCGCGTTCTCGGTGCGTGCAAGATCACCCGCCTTCCGAAGGAGTGTAATCGCGCGTCGGGCGTCACCACCATCTTGGCGACCGAGGGCTGCACACAGCGGAATCACGCCCTCTTCGAGTGCGCTCTCGTGGAACGCGATGTCTGCCCGCTGTTCGAGGACCTTCTGGAGCTCTTCCGTGCCGTACGGCGGGAACGAAATCTCGGTTTCACACAGCGACGACTGAACCTTCGCGTCGAGCTGCTCTCTGAACGTCGAGTCGTTACTGATCCCGACAAGGCCGAGCTGGATGTTGTCGATGTATCCGTTGTTGTCGGCACGGGTGATCTGGTAGAGGAACGTGTCGTCCGTAATGTGGTCAATCTCGTCGAGAACGATGATCACGGTCCCAGAGAGCTTGTTGAGCTCATCCCAAAGCAGACGATAGACTTTGGATTGAGGGTGACCGGTTTCGGCGATGTGGTGCTCAGGTTCTCGGAGGTTGTTCACCAGACTAATCGCGGCCTGGTAGCTCGTGCTGAGACCGTCGCAGTTGACCGAGATGACAGAGAGGTCGACTTCGAAATGCTCCGCCGATTCCAGAAGCTCGTTCAGGAGGAAGTTCGTTACGGCGGTTTTGCCGACGCCTGTCTTGCCGTAGATGAAGATGTTGTCGGGGTACTCACCGTTGATAATCGGCTGCAGGGCTGCTTCGTACTCCTCGATCTCGTTATCCCGCCCGACGATGTCGTCTGGAACGTACTCGACTTTGAGTGTATTCCGTCTTTTGTAGAGCGTGTCGTCGGGCTGGAATCGGGGAGTCATGTTGTGCTCGACTGATTCAAGCTAGAATCATAACTGTTTCGACCGTCGTTTCCGCTATTTCCAGTATAACCACCATGGGGTGAGAGTTCCACTAATCGATATTGACCCCACCGTTTCCAGTCAATTGGAAGAATGTCGTGTTGACTGTCATGAGGAAAGAACCCGGACAGATCTGACTCTCGAGGAGGAACCTCACCCCACCATTTCCAGTAAAACCATCACCTCACGGTTGACCGACCCACCCCACCGTTTCCAGTAATTCACGGTGAATCCAGGCGGTTGGTCACGAGAGGAAAGAACCACAGGGTTCCAGTATTTCCAGTAAACGGTTCTTTATATACTCAAGACACCCCGATGTTTCCAGTATAGTCGTCGAGAACCCGAATCGCTAGACTGCGGAGGGTGACAGTTGACGGGAAGAGCGGAACACCCCCTCCCCACTATTTCCAGTAAAGCACGACGAAAGAGAGCCACCTAGTCAGAAGGAATTCTAAATTAGAGAAAAGTTTATATTAATAGCGTTTGAGCTAGTCCGTAGGAGAGCTAGAGCGGTGTTGTTGTTGTGCCTGGTTCTAGTGAAAGAAACTAATGAGAGAGTTCGGGAGGCCTTCGCCACTAGTTTTACTGGAAATAGTGGGGGGAGAGTGGGTGGCTAGGCCCGTTGGCCCCATCATGTAAGTGTATTAGTGGAAATGGTGGGGTCTGACACTCGTCAGACGCTCTGGGTAGGTTAACCAACGTGGAGCGGAATACTGTTCACTCGTTGGTTAATAACTAACCGTGAGTAGCATCGACGTTTACTCGTGTCCGATGAGCTGGCGAAACCGAATTGCCAGCCACCACACCACTATTTCCAGTAAAACACCGTCTCTCCATCTCACCGACAAACGAGGTCTAGTTACCCGAATCGACTGGTCCTTTGTATTTTGAACGTATCTTCTCTCCTTCTCGCCACTGCCAGTAGTAGTAGCGGTTGTCGTTGATCTCCTTGATGGTAATCGTTGCTTTCGAGGGAACGTCATCGGGCAGGTCGTCGCGACGTTCGTTTTCGGCGGCTTCCTCTGCGAGATGCGCTTCTCGTTCTTTGTACTCGGCGAGTTCCTCGGCATATGAAGCAATGCACTGGAGTTTCTCAGCTGAAGAGTCGTCGAGTGTATCGATGATACCGGCGGGAACTTCCGGTGGAGGTGTTGGTGGGTCGGAGGACATACTAACTTGGCCCGTGTTAACCAACACAGACGCCGATTTGATAGATTTGTTGGTTAAGATGGTGCTGAGCGTTACGGATCCTCTCTTATCACCGATGTATACTCTCCCACCCTACTACTTCCAGTGTTCAGAGAAACAGCGACACCATCCCACCGCTTCGCGGGGGGTTACCGTCTTAGTTCCCAACAGTATATCGTTACGGCTCTTGCCAATCTGTCTTAAGCTTATTCTAGTAATTCTAGAATGATTGCGGCTCATTGGTAGAAGGAGCTCAGCTGAGACACTGGAAGTAGTGGGGTGGGGCAGGTTAAGCGGCTATAAACTCGCCGAACCCGTCCTTGACGTTCTCGACTGACTGATTCAGTCCGTGTTCCTTGAGCTTCCCACCGCCCTGTCCCTTGTTGGTTGCCTGGTAGTCCATCGCAAGATTCTTTAAATACTGTGTTGTTAGAGCAAACGTGTTAGGTATGGCAAAACAGAATCGCTCGGATGACGGGCCCTCAAGGTCGAACGAGGCAGCAGCTATTCAGCTTCCAGTCCCGGCACTGAATCCGGAGCTCTTTCGACATAAAGCTACAAACGATATCCTTCGACTGCTCCTCGATAACCCATACGAGACGTTCACGATCCGCGAGTTGAGCCGGCTCACCGATCATTCGACGTATTCAATCAAGAGTGCTGTCGATGTACTCGAGGACAACGACCTAGTAACTGCAGAGTCCGAAGGCAATCGACGGCCAGTCGGGATCAATCGAACCCGAGTGAGCAAGCCGGATGATCCTGTCCTTCGGGTTCCGCAACCGGAGTTTCACGTGCCTATCCGAACGGCACTTGATCGACTCCAGGCTGAACTGGACGACGTCCGAGGGGTCCTCGTGTTCGGGAGCGTTGCCCGCGGACAGGCGGACAGGCAGAGCGATATCGATCTGTGGGTGTTGGTCGCGGATTCCCGCGGCGAGCAGCATCGAGCGAACGAAATCGCGACGGAACTCGGTCAGGAACGGTTCGATGGGGAGCGATACGAGTTCCAGGTGATGGTTGAGTCAATTGAGTCGGCCCAGGGCTATGCTGACCGCCTTACAGATATTTTTACGGATGCCATCACGCTCCACGAGAGCGAGGCGCTCCGGAAGCTCAAGAAGGACGTGTTGTCCAATGCCTGAGGATGCGTCGGCTATACTCAACGCGCTGGATCGAGCTGAGGACGCATTCGGCGGCTACACGACCGGTGAACCCGACTACGAGGCACACCTCGACCCGGAGGCGAACCAACCATCGGTCATACAGCTTCGAAAGGCATGCCGTCTTCTCGATGCGTGCCGCACTCTCCGTGAACACGATGGCTACCATACGAGTGTGATCGAAATGTCGTTCGCCGCCATCGAGCGGACCCTGGAATTCTACGCCCTCTCTGCGTCGAACGACTCGGTCAACGACTTTCAGAACCATACGCGTGCCTACAACCGCGCCGCGGCGCTTGGTGTCTTCTCCGAGCAGACGGCTCGCCGTCTCCAGACGCTCTACACGGATAATCGATCGGCAGCGTATTATCGCGATACGGTTGCAACCGCTGAGCAGGCCGACATGATGTTCAGTCTTGCCGAAACGATCCATGAGCACGTGAAGAACTTTAGCCAGCAGTCGTACGAGTGTTGCTGCAATGGTTGAACACACGGAGAACGCCTGTCCCAGTCAGTCAAGCCGGGAGGCCCGGTCAGTGCCGATGTCGTCCGGGAGCACTTCTGGTGGGTCTGGCGGGGAGTCGGGCATGGATCTCGGTCGGGTTAACCAACACAATCGACATAAACTTAGATTCGTTGGTTAAGATTCAGCTGGCTGGTGGGAGATACACGCTTCGCTCGTCGACGATTTCTTCGAGCCGGTTCTGGTGGCGGTGGGAGAAGTAGCAGTCGTAGTTGCAGTATCCACAGATGTCGCCGGTGTCGTATTCAGCGACGTAGGGAGCGCGGTCCGACGACCAGACACTTCCACCGCACTCAGAGCAGGTATCGCTGCGAAGGTCGTCAGGGGACGGTCCTTGGTACTCGATACGATGACGTTCCGCTGGAGAGGTGGATTCCGGCCAGACCCCCTGAGATTCCCAGAACGTACGAACCCGCCCGAGACTGTGTCGGACGGTCTTTCGTATCGTCATGTGATCCGCATCGCGACCGTCAGCGCTCCATCCGTTCGCTGTCCAGAACTCACCGAATTGCGCACCGCGATGCAGACCGTTCCAGTCAAGTCCGACGATGTCAGCGGGAGAATCACCCGTGAGGGTTGGCCGGGTGAGCTGGTCAATGACGTGGAGTTGTTTGGGCGGACTTCCACCGAGGATGTGAACGCGACGACCACGCCAGTCCATGAAGTCCGAGAATTCGTGCGTTAGGATATCGGCGTAACCACGTGAGTACCCGAGGACGATATCGTCGGGAATCGCATCGATTGCTTCTCTGCATTTCGGGACGATGATGAACTCTGTCTTTGGAACTGTCTCCTGGAGCTCCCTGACGGTCTGAACGTACGTCTCTGCTTTAGCGGCGTCGTAGGCGTCACCGATAACGCCTACTCTCGGTTCGTGTTCACAGACGCGCTCGATGTACCGGTTGAGGTTGGGATTTCTGAAGTCGTTGTCGAGCATCCCGACAGGCAGGTCAAGTCGGTCAAATCGCTGCTGTTGGTACGAGCAATCTTCACGAAATCCGGTCAGAAACCCGAGATTCAGGGCGTCGATGGCGAAGGGAACTCTGTGGAGGAACGCGACGTAGTCTGCCTGTCGTGCATCAGCGATTGTTTTCGAAGTGCTGTCGCTACCTGCTTCTGGAAGCTTGTGTATGGACACAGGAGATCATCCGCGAGACGATGTCGCCCCGCACCCTTCAGGGGCTGAAAAACAGGCATCGACGCGGCTTAACCAACAGTCTCGGTGGTTTCTGACCTTGTTGGTTAATTGTTTTGGCCCTTATATAGATTTGTGGAACGAGTCGATAGCAACGCTATCGATGAGTGTCAATAACGGTGCGCTCACACGGTTTATCGACTGCAGTAACCCGATGGTGTGAGTGGCCTGTTCCAAGCCTCGCTTGGACAGGCCCTGTAGACGCTTGCTGCAACTATCACCTCGATTGATCGGTCTCAAAGCTGTCTTCATTCTGAACGCTCCGGAACAGTTGACACGCCTGGTCACGAATCGAATCCGAGTGTTTGAGGACGCTCGCGGTTCTTCGAACTTCGCTCAAGCCATGTGCGAGACTTCGTTCGGCTTTCGACTGGAACCGCCCACGATTCTGTTCCCGCCGCATTCGGGACAGTCCCTGACGCTTTTGCACAGACAGTTCGTCCCCGTTCGCATCTTTCCCGCGACCGATATCCGTCGATAGTCCTCGGCCGTGACGTGTGACGGTGAGTGGTGCGCCTGTACGATTCGGGGTTTCTTAGTCGTCTTCGAACGATCGTCACTCCGGTCCGTAGTCGATTTTCTGCTCGTAGATGATGAGTCCACAATCCTTACAGATTGTCTCGACTGCATTCGTTCTCACCTGGCCCCTTTCACCCGGGACACGGTGTGTTGTTGTTCGGTACGTCTTCGCCGAAGCCAGTGTCGTCGATGTGTCTCGTCGCCATCGGTAGTTTGCGAGATGTCTTGTCTGCACCCCGCACCCCTCTCAGGGGAGATAAACAGCCGAGACTAAGGCTGTGTGCGGGCGTCTGCTGAACGACTCAAGGAGATTTTGGCGGCCATTCCGTACGCAATCCTAGCATGGAAAGTTGTCGGCCAGGTCCTCACAATCGAACTCCGTTGTGTCTTCGTCACCAGATTGACCTGCCAGTCGATTTCTGTCGGTTCCGACGCCTCCGTCGGCGACAGCTCACATCTTCGTCGCGATATCGGGGACTTGAGGTTGAATGGCTGCGACTATCCGGTGTTTACACGGACCATCTTTCACCGCGTCAGCGGGACACTCCATGCTTATCGCCGGAATTTCGAAAGTGGATCCACCGGAACGCGATCTTGTGCGGCAAGATTGTCCAGGGCTAACGAAATCACGAAGCCGATCATTGCGAATAGTGACAGCCATAGCCCTGCTTGGAATATCCTAGCGGCAGTGTTCTGTCCCAGTCCTAGAGTACCGCCAACGAGCCCACCGATCCCCAGTATGACCATTCCGAAGGCGATCATCACGCCGAGTTGGCTGGCATAGGTGGTTTGAGTCCAGAAGCTCCGGGGTTGATAATATGGGAGTCGTTCGGCAGCGATTTCTTGGGCAACCTGTTTAGGAACAGTAGTCACGTCGATTTCTCCCCAGTCAATCGAATCGTCGATAAGTTCGTTGTACTTGACTGTCCCACCCTCGTCGCGTTCACGGGGGTACCAGTAGAGTTTCGTATCGCCATCGTTGAATCTGCAAATTTCTCCGATATTTGCCAATTCGTCTAAGTTGTTACCCACAGTCTGTGGTTCAACTTCAGGAAACTCGGTTGCGAGCACTCTCCTAGTCAATGCGGGTACATCCTCGTTGAGTTCACCTAACTTACCTTTGAGCTCCCCTCGGTCAATCTTCCTTGCTGGATGTGAGTCGGTGGAATCGCCAGACATCGCCAAATTATACCGCTCAATAAACTCTGCTTGATAA
This sequence comes from Haloarchaeobius amylolyticus, assembly GCF_026616195.1. NCBI lineage: Archaea > Methanobacteriati > Methanobacteriota > Halobacteria > Halobacteriales > Halorubellaceae > Haloarchaeobius > Haloarchaeobius amylolyticus. Next base: position 19,135 of record NZ_JANHDH010000005.1, on the reverse strand, counting down.
TATAATTCAGGGTGTAAAATATTATCCGGGGTTAATCCATCGGCTACTAGATTTCCTAACACAATGGTCGGAATTGAAAATACAAGCCGTCGAAAGTTTCTGGTCGCCGCAGCAGTGTTGGGTTCCATGACCGGGTGTCTCGGAAGGACCAGCCAGCGGCCAGGGGTGGTTGATTCATCAGACCTGTCCGTTTCGTCAAGTGGGTCTGCCAAGCTCACTGCCAATAATGTCAAGAATAACAACAATTCTGGGTTGAAGATTTCGACCGAAGACTCGGTTGCTGATGGGGAAGTAGTCGGTGAAATCCCGGTTTCTATCTCTGAGGCTTCCAGAAGCAGTGTATACATCAATGCTGATGTTGAGCAGTTAGATGACGACGCTGAGATCGAAATACGATTTCGTTCTTCAAACTCCAGCTATCGCGCTATCTTCCTTGGAAATGAGTATAAGGGGAAAGAGAGCGGGGTATTAGCAACTGAAACTGGATCAGGGTATGAACTGCAGGAACAACTCAAGAAGTTACCGTCGGCTGACAACGGAGGGTCCACTCAGGTCATGGATATAGATCGAGTTCAGTTTGTAGTCAGGGACGGTGATTTCGCTGGTACAATCTGGGCTATCTTGTTTATATTCGAAGATCAAACAATAGCCCTTCTGTGAGCGCCTGTTCGAGACTATATCTTCACTTCTAACTGGATTTGGATACAATTATAGGACCTGGAACTATCAAGTCAGTTGGCACTAATGTTCGTCCAATTGGCAAAGAAGGTTTTTGTAATTTATACCTCCTCATTGGGAGGGACATTGGTCTTCACAGCTTTCGCCAACAACTCTGGACCGAGACTGTATCTGATGGGGGGAAGCATTATTGCACTTGGTGTTGCGATAACTCTGTCTCTCCTGCGGAGAGCGATCGTTGCAAAATGGCAGTGGACTCATAATCAGGTGAGAATATTTTTAGAGTCCAGGATAGCAAGATTTCAAGCTTGGAGATCGAATCTGGACCTATACTCTTGGGGGAAAATATCCTTTTGGACCATCTCAATTTTACCGTTGGTGTTTGTGGGGATTTCAATAAGCTATCCCAATTCTCAGGTAGTCGAATTATTTGCTATTTCGAAGGAGAACGCGTTTTTCTCGAATTCGCTATTGCTTCTTGTGAATATGATTGGCTTCGTCTTCATCATCTTGATCTTCGTCATCCAAAATACAACTCAAGAGTATAATCCGGGTCTCTCGAAGGAGATCTACAGAGATTTCTATCTCATTTTGATATTCATGGGGCTGCTGCTCATCGCCTTATACAACCTTTCTGGACTATACTTTCAATGGTCAGGTGTACTTCAATCCCTGAGCTATATTTTGACTTTTTCTTCATTTCTCTATCTGGTTTCATTGTCTCTCGTCACGGGTCATTATTTAGATGTTTCAAATGCAATCGGCAGGGTAGAGGACCGCATCAATGGAAAAGTCACTAGAGACAACATCTACCAATCATCTGCCCGCGTACCGCTGAAGGATGAGAAGTTTCTTACAGAACTCAACCAAGATACTTTATTAATTACCAACACGTCGATCCGTGCGATTGAAAATAACGATCACATTCTTGTGATCACATGTGTCCAATCTTTGGAAAACATTGGGACGAAATATTTGGGAATGTTGATTTCGCCTGTCGAAGATAATTTCGTGAGGGAGTTAAACGACCAATTTCAGTTCATAATCGAGAGAACAGGAAAGGACTATACGAGTCAGAAATATTTGGAACCACTATCTGAATCCTTGGGGGGTTTGTCGAGATCAACCTTTAGAAACACTGAGAACGCAGTCCAGACTTCTTTGTGGCTTCAATCATTATGGGATATATTCAAAATCACGTATCCTGAGATGGACCGGACAGATGCTCTGGGAAAGTCGATCCGAGAAATCAATCGGACAGTGGTCTTATCATTGGAAACTAAAACTGCTACTGGTCATTCACACTACTGGCAGTATTCGTCCTACTTGGAAAGGATCGGGAAATGGAGTCTGGCGAATAAAGCAAGTATGCCACTAAGGGTGTGCCTCTCTCAATTCCAATGGCACTACATCTCTATGGTAGATTCTCTGATTTCCGAGGAACTCTATTTTCAGAGCCATCAAGTCGAGAAACCATTAGACGAAATTCTTGAACTCTTTTCCACGGCATGGAAGAGCAACCAGTTTGATAAGGGATTGCTCGAAGCCGTATTTTTCGGCTCGGAATCTTTCCTGACTCAATTTCGATACTATGGTCTGTATTCTTTAACACCAGATATGGCTGCTGGACTTGGGTCAATCACGACTTCCCCTCCAGAGGAGTTCAGTACTGATCCACGTGAGGCAGTAGGTTTTGATAATGCCCGTTTGGAATCTGAATTTATTGATTGTTGTGAGGCGTTAGTTGAGTTTTTAAGTGACATGGCGAGTCTTTTTCCGGACACGAATTACCACGATGTATATTCCGCTTATCCCCAGATGTTGTTCATCTTCTGCAACGACATTCAGGTAAAATTTGTAGAGAAAACCGATTTGGTGGATGGGCTGACTTCTGACTTCCTGAGTTTGATGTTACGGGAAATAGACGGTGCAAGGTATAGCAGACCGGATTCTACGGTTAGACATTATTTTGGAGATTTCCTTCTTATTGCAATTTTCTTCTTCCAAGGCAATGATGAGAGACTTTCGGAGATTTTCAAGCAAGTAGATGACTTCTACGGAAAGGCAAAAAGCAGGTTCGGCGAGGACGACACCCGTTGGATCTACAAGCATCTAAAACTGTGTGGTTGCATAGCTGCGCAGTTTGATGACCTAAAGAAGACGCAGGAAATACTTGATGAGCGGCTCGTTGCTGATTTCTATGACATACCGGACTATGGTGGACAAGCGATTCGACCGTGGCATGAAGAACTGGGTTATCCAACTGGACGTGGACATGGTATCAAGAAGCTCTCATCAAGTCAGACATGGCGGCAGTTGCAACAAGTAGTTGAGACCGAATTCTATGAAGATATCAGTACTAAAGGTGCTGAGTACCATGAATATCTGGAATCGGAGGCTAATTAGACGAAAGAAGGCTGTGACTAGTTCTCTGCATCTATGTTGACGAGTAAGATATGCTGAAAGACGATCCCTACGCTGTCAGCTGAATAGACTCATGATATCTGGGTTTCGGTTATCCAATACGTAGAGTTATTTTCAATCCTTTGTTAAGGTCGTGGCTGCGCGCGCAGCGTAGCGAGCACGGAGCGGAGGGTGGGGCGGTGGGGTCTGGGTCGGTCCGGCACGTAGCAAAAAAGAAGGCCGCGTACGCTGGCTACGCTTCCCACCACCGACCGCGCTCAGGGAAATGTATGGTGCTCCACCCAGTGACGGCCAGTGAGACGCGTCCTTCGTACCAATTTCTCGCCGCGCCGTGGATCCGCACGCGCTCGCCCTCTTCGATCCAGGGTTGGTCACTCGTAACCCACGACGTCAGATTCGTCCGTCCACTTTCGTCTTCGATGAGGCCGACTTGGGAAATCGCTGAACTCGACGACTCCCAAAGCTGTGTCACACGACCCTCGATGCTCACCTCTTTGCGATCGACGTCCTCAAGCTTCCCGATGGGAACCACTGACCCCGGTGCGGTCTGCAACTCCTCGAACACTCCGAAGACCGCGCTCATCAGGTCTTTCCCACCGACGACGGCTTCACCCAGCCGCCGACCAATCGCTGCTCGCGACCAGCCATCCAGCTTCTTCGCCAGCCGCACAGACTGCTTGTTCACCGCCGCCAACTGCTCCTGCGTGAGTTTTGCACGAGGATCGCCTCGCTCCGGGTCAGCCATCGGATTCACGCTCGCCGCCCGCTTCTGGAACTCTGCACGCCGCTCAGCCTCGCCGCGATGTCTCGCGTCCGCTTCTCCCGACCGTCTTGCGTCCCCATCTCTGCCTGGGCACTGATGCGCTCCAGTTCGGCTTCCCGCGCACGAATGCGCTCTTTCTGTTCGAGGGTCGCACTGTAAATTAGCTCGTCGGCGGATTTGATTTTCTGTAACAGTCCGGAGCTGCAATCAGTAATGCACGTCAGCGGGGACAACCCAGATGTTCTCACGTTCAAGGACGGAGTTGAGTTGTCGCCGATGGCGGATTCCGCAGCCGTGTCCGTCGTAGAGTGCGATGGTCGGCCCCTGGTAGCGGCCGACGTTGTAGAAAGCGTGTCTGACGAGGTCGGTGTCCTGCATGATTTCTTCCGTCGAGTACTGCGCAATCGCGTCTTGGACGATGCCGAGGTTGCGTTCGAACTGGTTGAGCGTATCTTTCCAGCCACGTTCGATGAGTTCAGCCCCTCTCGGGGATCCGGCTGGAACTGCAACTGGAAGGTCGCCCCAACGCGCCGGGCCGGCACAGCGAGAGCTCCGGTCGTCGAATGTGACGTAGTAGTCGAACACAGGCGTTGCTTCTGGTCTACATCCGACGAGTCGGTCGAAGACGCAGTGGGCGTCTTGGAGTGCTTGTTCTTCGGTCGATGCCTGGACGAGTGCGTAGATGAGTTGATGCATTCTTCGTGAGTGAAGGTTGGTTGTTCAACGCCGGCGACAGCGTGGGCTATTCGTTCTCGAAGTCTCGCTTTTCATCGCGGTAACACGGCCAGCAGGGGAAGCCGTCGGTGAGACTGTCGCAGTCACAATCCTCTAGTGAAGAGCTGTCCTCGGAGTCAACCGAGGACTTTGCAGGCCGCGTCCCGCCGTCAGCGACTAGTTGGTTCTGGGTAGCTGATTCGAGGACTGGCTGTCTGATCGCGACGGCGATACGGTGCTTACAGGCCCCGTCGTAGTTCGCGTTGGCAGGGCAGGTGCACGATGATGGAACACCGTCGTCGACGGTGACGAGGTATTCGTGTTCACTCGGGTTCGCGTGGCTGCAGTTTCGGATGCGAACGCCTGCCGGCGTGAGTTCGAACTCGAAGGCTTCGTACTGTGCTCGCTTCCCGACGCGGGTCAGGTATTTCAGTTTGGAGAGTGGGTTTGTCGACATTCTAATCGACGAGAGGCCGTTTCAGCCCCCCGCACCCCTCAGGGGGTGATAAAACGCTATTGGCTGGTGTAGGCCGAGGTTAGTTTCGTTGTCGGAGGGACAGTGCCGGGAGGCGGCATACCCTTCTCGGTTTACATGCCGTAACGACTACCCCCGTAGCGAGGGGTCTATTCGATTCGACGCTTGACGGGGGTGAGCCGCGGTGCAGCTGATCGAGACCGCACCCCACGAGTTCGCGGCGCACTTCCTCTTCGATCAGCACGGACTCGCCCCGTTCTTCGCGTGCGACCGGCGCATCAAGGACGGTGGCGGGAGTCAGGAAGCCGAATTCGACTTCGACGGGGAGAAGTGGGTCTCTCGACTCTCTTACCGTGACTCCGGTCCCGAACACCCCGGCACGCGGCTCCCGAGCGGTACCGAGTTCCGTCTGGAAGAGATGCGCGAGTTCGACCTGCACGTCGAGAGCGCGGAAGACCCCGTTGGACAGCGGTCGTTCCACGTCCATCTCGCCCCGCGCTGGCAGGGTATGCGTTCCGAGAGTGGTCACGAGATCTCGATTTCAGCCGACATCGACGAGGCGGTAAACCTCCACGTCCAGGGGTCGAACATCGAGTTCGACCAGTACCTCCCGCTGCTTCGCCGCGCGGTGCTCGCGGTCGGCATCGAGAGCATGTACTTCGAGGACCCGCACGGTTTCTCGACGATTCTCGACGCGGAGCGTTACGTCCGGGTCCACGAGGAAGCGAGTGGACCAGTCCACGCACGGGATGGTCCGATAGCCCAACTGGGCCACCTTCTGGAACACGACCGGACGGGACGGCGCAAACTCGTTCAGTTCGACAGCGACGAGCACGGTCGCGACCGTCCAGGGTACTACCACACGGCGACTCTGGGCCCGCGACGCGTGGCTGAGGCGTTCCCCACGCACGACCTGCCGAAGGAGGTCAAGCACTACTACGCGAAGGAGTCCGTCAGTCTCAGCGGCTCGCTCTCCCATCCGAAGGTCGGCGTGTCCTACCAGAAGTCATTCTGGCGGGAACAGCTCTCTGCGTCCGAGGACGACATCGAACAACTGAATCGAGAACTCGAGGAGACCCTGTTGAGCGTACTTGCCGAAGCAGGTCTCCCGATTCGTCAAGGTGGTGGGACCTACGTCGAAGGTGAGTACTTCCAGCTAGGGGAGTCAGACCGTGACCGCAACCTGGTCGAACTGGATTTCACGCGAATCAAGCACCGACAGGAGTCGGTGGTCATCAAGCACATCGCGGATGGACTCGCACCAACGGCTTGGGAGTCGCTCGAAGTGCTGGTGACCGACGGTGGAGAGGTGAGCCCGAAGGATATTGCCGACGAAACTGGGAGACATCCCGGAAGCGTCCGGCGTGCCCTGAAGCGGATTCCCGAGCTGGTAGAGCGTGAGTACGGGAAGGTCGCACTCCGTTCGGACTACATCGCGGACCTGGTCTACGATGCAGTGAAGGAAGCGAGAGAGGCCACTCAGCGTGCTGCTGAAGTGGGTGCAAAGGCTATCGAGGCGTCCAGGCGTGGGCTCGATACGTCGACGAGCGCGTTCATCGCGTGGGCAGCTAAGCACGACATCGACGTGACGGACCGAGAGAGTACGGAGTTACAGTTGGATTTCGGCGTCGTCGACGATATCCGTCGGAAGCTCCGCGAGGGATTCAAGCTCTGGAAAGCCGCAGACATGCCGGAGGCACGATATCGGATAGCCAAGGTTCGATTCGAGAAGAAGGTGACCAGTGATCTTCGCTCGGTTGACTCAGACGAGACGAAATCGTTTGCCACAACGGCGTGGCACTACCTCGACTGAAGCAGCCAGCGTAGTGGCAACACTGTCCAGAACCCCTGAATTCCCGGTTCGCGCGCGCATTTCTCCCGCTGACTCGGCCTGACCCCACCCCCTCCCTGCCCCCGAGGGTGTGGGTGGTGTTTTGAGAACGTCCCCTTAGGGACACGTCTAAGAGGAAGTCTTACACTTCCGGTGTCAGAGTGTTCGCTGTAGTACAACCCTGCAAGTGGAAATTTTGCTCTCCTCTATTGGTAAATAACAACTAATATTGAACTCAGTTACGCTATCAGAAGATATCTGAATTCGCCGATTTGGAGTGCCAATTAATTTCCCCGACGAATCATACACTCTTCCAATTACAAAGAATCCTCTGCCCTTAGCGTTCTCATTTCTGATTTTTCCACGTATTTTGACCTGAGTGGGGCCCCCAAAGGTATTTGTCTCCATCTGGTATGATTGGATTTCAATACCTCTTTGATCTCCCTTTTCAGGCACCTCATACTCAACGGACCAATCAATCTCTATATCTGATAAGGGAAACGAAGGGTAAGGCGGCTCTTTTGGAGTGTACCGGAGCGGAATCTGTTTGAATACTTTATATTCAGAACTACAAGCGAGGGTTTGTTTTGCGCGCCGATTTTGATCTTCCATAACAAAAACCACTGTGTCTCCTGGTGGGACCGAGCAACGAGACAAATCTATAGAACCAACAGCGGTCTTTGAAGAGCCCTTTCTCATCCAAATTGTTCCGTGAACTGTGATTGAATATGCCGATATTTTTGATTCCTCTTTAGTTTCAACCTCTACGACTGGCGTTACAAACCATTCAAAAAAAGAGCCAGCCTTGTGTACTATTCCCTCGTCGCGGATTTGAACTTGAGGCTGAGTAAGTGAGAATGGTACGATGCTACCGATGGCGGTTCCAATGTCTAGTATCCTTCTAGCGTAAGGGGTCCAGAAGTAGGGTGAATCATGGGATATCCTGACAGTATCATAGTCTGTGAGAATCTCCAGAGACCCTTTTCTTGGCCCATGCGACTGAGAACTTGACTCATACTTTATATGATAACTTCGATGGGGCTCAAGTTGAATATCTCCGTGGATTAACTTATATTCAGATCCAGGGTGGAGCATATCGCTTATTTTGAACCTGTGTCTTTTGCCAGATGCTCCGATATATCCATGGCTATCGTGGTCGAATTCCAAAATTGAATCCTCGTCAGAGATTTCTTCTTTCGGAAAGTCCCACGTTGGAGTGTGAACCTCTAAATATACCTCTTCAGCGTTCCCAAACCCAGTATTTTCTATTCCTAAATTCAATATCCCAGAGACCTGTTTCTGGTAACGCGTAACGCCCGATATTTCTCCGGTAAGTTGTAAACGTGGCCGGCGGACCACGAATTTGTGAATCGCTATGATTCCTGCTACTGCTGCGATTATCGTTCCAGCAATCGTAAACCCACTAGCCACAAGCCGCTTGATGAAAGCTAATTATATATTTGTAATGTATTTATTAACGGAGTAACGATGCCCTTACTAAACTTCTCCAATTTGGTGAGGAACTGAGTCAGTACAAGAAGTGGCTCTGGCTCCCTATGGATAAACGACTTGTTCAACTAAGCGTTTGAAAGGGGATTAGGACCAAGGTTTCCGTATTGAAGGCGTGAACTCATATCCCGTAGAAGGGTGTGTTGATACCCTTGGTTCAGGAGAGGAATTAGTACCATTCAAACAACTCTCGACTCCATCAATCTCTTCAAGAAACGCGAGATCCACGTCCTCTGGGAGCTTCTGATGCTCGATTACCGTTCGAAGTGTTTTCACTGACTCGGTCGAAAGGCTGGTCGCGAGGGTGAGTATATCTTCCTTCCCCAGATTGTCGTTGACACAAGACACGATTCGCTGCTCTTGGATTAACTGTTCACCGATAACCCTGGCCTCAGTGTGTTCACTTACGTATTGAGCGACATCTTGACGGACCGATTCATTCCAACTACTGAGTGAGACATCCCCGTTGATGGCTTTGATTGATGCAGTATCAAGCGCGTTATTGTAGGTTCCTCTGATGAACCAGTGGAGTTCACTTTGGACGAGACCCACACATTTGTATCCACAAATTCGGGAAAGTCGATTCAGTCCGACAGCACGAGCTGCCATTCCGGTCGTTTTGAATGACGCCTTGTAGATTACTCCTTCCTTAGCAAGAGCGATATCTGCGGTGAATTCCGCGGATGCAATATAGAAGTCCTGCTTCGCACCTTCTTTGCCTTGTTTTACCGCACATGAGGCATTGTGTAGACGCTGATAACTGCCTACGATTGGGGTATAATCAGAGAGTAGACTCGTGTATCTCCGTGCAGTTTGCATTCGATTTTCAACCGAATTCACGTTCAAGTCCGCACCGAGAGTTTGCATCGCTCCCGCTGCGTGTTGGATGCGATATGTATCACGATAGATTTCGCTACTATTCCCTGTAATGTTAGAGGCCGTCTGGGGTACGACTTCATCGTGGCTGTTGCAAATCGTAGTCGCTGTGTCTGTCACCGTTTGATTCCATTCTGTCCGGTTCTGGGCCAAATCACCCATCTGTGTGACTGAGTCCAATGTCTTCGTTCGAAGGCTCTCAGTCGATATTCCACCCTCTCCAGAACCGCTGATGGTCGTTAATTCGACTTTTGATGGGTCTAGGCCCTCTGCAGCGTACTCCTGTTTGTCTGGCCGACCATCACCGTCGGTATCACTGTTCGCTGGGTCTGTATCGATCTCATATTCGGTCTTGTCATTGAGACCGTCACCATCAGTGTCTACTCGTGTCGGATCGAATCCATTCTGACGTGACTCAAACCCGTCCTCAAGTCCGTCTCCATCGGTGTCAGGAAGAGTCGGGTCAGTAGGCCCATGAATTTCTACACTGTCGTTTAGACCGTCAGAATCGGTGTCTGGATGATTCGGGTCAGTATCGCCTTCTAATTCGAATTTATCTTCAAGACCATCGAAGTCGGTATCTGGGCGGTTTGGTTTCGTTTTGTCGTTCCTGATCTCTTGAGGATCAGGTAAGCCGTCTTTGTCCGTGTCCAACTTTGTTGGGTCTGAGAGGTTACTTATCTCCACCCCGTCTGGCACACCATCTTTGTCGGAGTGCTTTGCGTTAGGGTTTGAACCGAACCGGAATTCCTGTTTATCCGTCGCTCCGTCACCGTCTGTATCGGGTTTCGAAGGGTCCGAACCGAACCTGAGTTCTTTACTATCAGATAGTCCATCCTCGTCTGAATCGGATTCTGACCCATCCAGATCTTCTCTCGCAACCTCGATTGAATCATTCAGCCCATCACCGTCAGTGTCGATAGAGAATTTGTCTAAACCGTGTTGGTCCTCGACCGAGTTTTTGAGACCATCTCCATCAATATCAATTTCCCCCCACCCAACAATACAGATTGAAAGTACTACGACGGCCAAGACTATCTCCTTCCCCCCGAATTCCATTATCATACTACTGTTTATTGGTGGAACATAAATATGACGAGAAATACGACAATCTGGATCTCCATTAAAGGTTACTTGGACTGCTTCACGAGGAACACTGGTACCTGATTCGAGTTTCTCGGTCGTCGGATGTTGTAGAGCTAACCACTCTTTCTAATCGACTTGTCCCACTAACCAGTTGTTCCTGATCTGGTGTTTCTGGATAGGAACTTCAAAATGAGGCAGCATCCTGTGGAAGTAAACGGCTTCTCCTAAGGAATCGGTTATCCACCATCCTCCCCTACTCCAACTGGTATTCAATCAGCTAGTTCTCCTATCTCGTTTCGTCTGCTTCGAATCGTCGGGGTTGACACAGCTGCTTCGCTCGCGAGTTCTTTCTGCAGAAGTCTCTCACCAGTTCGCTGTCCGGCTTCGTAGAGACACGCAGCTGCAACTCCTACGGGTTGCTTCCCGACTGCCTTTCCGTCAGATTCGAGTCGCCGTGCGAGTGTGATTGCCTGCTGCCTGGTTGAATCCGAGACATCGAATCTGGAGGCTAACTTCGGGATGAATGCACCGGGTGATGGGGGAGTCACTTCCAGTCCCAACTCGACGTTCATGACGCGGTAGGCGTTCCGGAGGGCAGAGCGGTCACAGCGAGCGACGCTCTCGACTTCCTCCAGCGTCCGTGGGAGGTCGAAGCACCGACACGCGGCGTACACACTCCCTGCGGTGAAGGAGTGGACTGAGCGTCCTGGCAGGAGCCCTCGGGACTGCGACTCGCGGAACAGGGAGGCAGCCCGGTCACGGACGCTTGTCGGAAGTTCAAGTGCGCTCGTAATCCGCCGCACGTCGACAAGCCCTCGAAGCGTGTTTCGTGACCGCTTCGTCGGCTGGCGGGCCTGGCTGTGGTACCGCCTGAGTCTGCTGAAGCGCCGCCTCGTCCGCCCGGGAAGTCGGTTGCCCATCCCGTCTCGTCGTTCCCCGATTTCCGAGGAGAGTCCCTTGTCATGTCTGGCGGGCGTCAACGGTGAGCCAACGTGTTTGTTCGACTCTTGACCCTGGCCGTCGTACCAGTCTGGTCCATGGTCGATGTTGTACTCTCGAACCACAAGCCCGCACTCGATGCAGTAGGTTTGTCGCTCCTCACGTTCGAGGTCACCGTTGCACTCGGGACACGGCAGGTTGATCGGAAGTCGTTTGTTTTCGTCGAAGCCACTCGCGTAGATGTGTCTACTCGCCATTGTCGAAATCACTGCTCCGCAGGGCACTCTTTAGGAACGCCCCGCACCCTTCAGGGGGCGAAAAAATACCGTGCGGGAGTTGGGTACCAGAAGCACCTTTGAATTAACCAACGGAGAAGCCAGACCTATCGAATTTGTTGGTTAACCTGGTCAGCAATAGTACTCGATTGTCTCGATTGAGGATTGCTTGGAGACGCAGAAGAACTTACTATCGAGATGTAGAGCACAGATGCATGGTCTAGGATTCCCATCGAGAGATCGCCCTCGTGAGCTGTGGCAAGTCGAAACGAGACGAGCCTGCTCAACCGAAGGACCTCTACATCTTTGACTACTTCACGAAGATGCGAACTTACGCTGAGCAGAATCAATACGACTCTGGTATTCTATGCCGGGAAGGCGTACTACGACCAACTCATTGACCCTTGGACTTGTGACCTTCGACCGCCTTCTCCAGGTGGTTTCTTTACAGTGAAGAAATTGTCCGAACATGGTACTGATCCCCTCCCATGAGATGGTAGAATGAGCCGCTGATTTGGGACGTACCCAGTGAGGTTTTACTACCCAAAAGAAATAACAATATTGGAAATGACGGTGGGATTATGACTTCCTACAAGAGGAGAGCTTTCCTCTCAACCTTAGCTGCATCCAGCCCTCTGCTTTCTGGCTGTTCAAGAGAGAGGGTAGGCGGCCAGAAAGCCGAACTCCAAGATATTTCATCATCAAGTTCTCAGACGTCGTTCCCTAGTGCGAAGCGTGAAGTCGTAGAACTGGAACGACATGGCCACCTCGAACTCAACTCTGACACCCCTTATTTTCCGGTTTCATTCTCCACTTTAGATCGAGAAATCGCATCAGAATGCTTAGTACTGGAATATGAAGTGGACGTGACCAGCGCTTCTCGTGAGGACATCCCTCTTGACATTAGAATGATATCGGATTACGATTACGAATCTTATCGAACCTATGTAAAAAACGAAAAGGGATGTCTTGAGGCGCTCGACCGGTGTAAGGACATCAGTGACGGGTATCAAAGTATAGATTCTAATCAAGTTGCAAGCTCGGCAGTTGATGAAGGAGTTCAGTATAAACGCTTGCTAATCCCCAAACAAGATTTCAAGTTAATATTTGATGCCTCAAATATCTGGAACCCGGAACAAGTGGGTCAAAAATATACTTCTCTTTCGGCCGATGTCCACCTTAGAATACTCAGTGACGAATATGCAAGGGCAGAAAGACGAGCTGCCGAGAACATGAATAACCTCTACAAGCAGATGTTGGAGGCAGCAGAACCGAAAAGGGAGCTTCATCAGTTGGCAGGAACAATCTGTGGCCTTTCAGGTGTCGGGGCAATAAGTACGAAAACAACTACTGAACTGTCTTCTGAAGCCTCGAGGATAGCCAATGTCACAAATAGGGTTATGTCCGCTCTTTCTATCTATGATGTAGAGATACCAGAGAATCTGGATCAGATGCTCCGATCTGCTTCTCGGTGGACAGCTAGTTATGCTCCTATCCTAGGTTCTCTTGTCTCTGTTTGTTCGAACGCTTGCCGTGTACAGGAATTAAATAAAGGGAATTTAGAAAGCGAGAAAGCAACCACTCTGATGGAGTCTTTCATAATCTCATTAGGTTTCTTGGTAGCAGATATCGCATTACTCAGCTATGGAGTTGTGGCCCGTGTTTCCTCAACTATCGTGTCTGCACTTGATGAATTCTTACTAGGCTATATAAGAAAAGTCGGTGGAAAGAGGCTTTACCTCTTAATCATCAATGGCGTTTATGCCCTCCTAGAGCAAGTGGCTCCGACATTGAAGGAATATCTCAGGAGTAAATCGAAGAGGGTGATTGAGTACTATAGCTCCAACGCAGGATATTGGTTTTCCGACTCAAAGATAGTCCGGTGGATTCGGCAGTATCAACTTCTCAACGAAGACGGTATCGCCGATTACATGCAATTGGATGATATCGTAGATTCCCCTGAGTGTAATCAGATTCTCTCAGAGTGGCCACATGGTGGGTGAACTCAAGTCCGCATCTATTCCATTCGGTTGACTCCACCATCCCACTGTTTGAACTGGGGTCTGCGGAGGTTACTCTAGTATTTTTTCGGCATATCTCCTTAGGGACACGGCTAAGACGAAACCTGACTGTGTCTATGATAATTCAAACACTAGTGTATAAAGTCGGGGCACTGTCAGACTTCGAATCTCTTGCGTATCTCTGTTTTTCCGTGACAGGAATCAGGGCTATACCTGCCAGAAGGATTATTAGTTTGACTGCACCACCGGGCAGTGTGCTAAAAATAACAGCAGACCAAGATGAAGACACAATCAAATACCTCCCTGGATACCTAAGCATCCGACGTGAGGATGGAGACGATGGTAAGATTAGATACTTGCTCGCATCTGCAAACTTAGAAGAGGGAATTGGTCCAGCTCCCAAACCGTGTACGTTGACCATCGAAGAGACTGAAACAGGCGAATCCATCCAACTGGAAGCTGACTACTATGAGATGGACATTCCCGACGGAGATTCTATCACTAAGTATGAAATAGAGGCTAGCGAGCCCGTAGATATAGTCGATCAGTATCTGTCGACTGACCCTTCGTGGACACCAGCGGATATACGATAACGGGAACTACCGCGTGTGGACGGTCTTAGTGACCACGTCTTTCTTGGTGGGTTCTTTCAGATAGTGATGCAGCGAGTCCACGGAAATGGGATGCCAGGATCTGGCGTTCTTCATCTGAGATATCTTTTTGAACTTTGATGCGTGCAACCACGTATTCCTCATCGAGTCCATCGACGAGGTCAGCTAGGTCAAGGTCAGCGTTGTACCACGATTTGCCTGTCATAATTTGGTTGGAGTCGGTCTGGTATTTAAAAGATGGCTCACTCTTTGAGTCTCGAAGCTGAGGTGCCCGTATCGACGACATAGTCGGTACTGTGTGCGGAAGAGGACAGTCAGATTAGGTCCCGAAAATGAGTTTCTTAGTCTGTAACTCGAATCTCGGAGTTGACGCGATAGATGTACCCACGCATCTCCAGTACTTCGAGCGCCTCGCGAGCATTGGCTCGTGTGAAGCCTTCGTTCATGAGCGCGTCTTTCGCGCTTGCTTCGTCGATGCCCGGCTCAGGCGGGGAGATAGTCCCGGAAAGGACATCGAGACAGTCCTCGGCGAAGGGGGGTATCGGCGTTGATTCGCCTTGCATGGGTCCAATTCGTCCTCCTATATTCGTTCGAGTCCAATAGAGCTATCCCCTACTGATTCAGGCTATGTTTCGTTCGACCGTATTCACAATCTCCCGAGCGGCCTGTACTATACGCTGAAGACGTCCACGAATCGCTTCGGCTGGATCACCGTCCCAAGCAGCAACGTACAGCGCGCTGTTCGAGGCATCCAGACCGAAGTGCTGTGAGACGACGTAGGCTACGCTCTCAGCTTCGACCTCGCGTTTCTTTTGTTCCTCCCGGTCCTCCACGTCGAAGTGCAGGAGTGCGTGTGCGTACTCGTGGGCGAGTAAACTCGCGACCTGTGCTTCGTTCTCGTCGTCTTTCACCTCGACGCGCAGCGAGCAGTCGTAGGCACTTCGTTCAGTACAGACGCCGGCAGCACCTCCATGTTCCCAGTCTTCAGGTGGGACAATGGCCGCACGGGCACCGAGGCTCGAATCCGCACTCAGGAGTGCATCGAGGAGTCCCTCTTCGCTCCCGTCACTCTGTGATTCGGTTTCGAGTTCGGGGAGTGGTTCACCGTCTGTCTGAGAGACATCGAACACTGGAACAGGTTTGAACCCGACGAGACCATCGTTCCACTCGTCTGGCGGCGTTTCGTCGTACTCACAGTCGATACTGTCGTGGTAGGACGGTGAATTCCCACAGCCGGGACACTTGCTCGTGATGATGGGTGCCCAGATCCAGATGGCGGATTCGCCCTCTTGGACGTGGCGGTCGAACTCGTTCAGCCATGTGTTGTATCCGGCGACCTTCGTCGCGTCGGGACACTGGTGCTTGATGAGCAGCGTGTTCCGGTAGGAGTAGTCGTGGAAGTGCGACTGGACGTCTAACCACTCCTGCAGTTCTGCGCTTGCTCTGGCTTCGTCTGAGAGCTCCGCAAACTGTTCGACCCACGCTTCGAGTGAGCCGTGCATCTCGTCGCGACGGGTGTCAGAGTCGTCGAACTGCGTGTGGGTGGTCTCCTGGTTTTTGGTGCGGTTGCCACTAGCCTCTGTCTGGTAGGATTCTATCGACATCGAATGTCTCCGAGGAGAACTCGAAGTCCCCCTCACCCGCCAGGGGGAGATAAAATGGCTCAGCTGTCGACGCCGGCTAGCCAACCGCGATGGAAGTACGCGAGACAGATGCAAGAGCGGAATACCTCTCCGGTCGGACGGTGTCTGAACTGCTTCGTTTCTGGATTGGGGGCGACGATGCCGGCGTCGACGAGGTCGGTGACGATGTGTCGGGCGTCCTCCTCTGCGATTTGGAGTGCACTGGTAGGGTCACGGTCTCGGGCGAGCTGGCGTCGTTCGAACTGTTCGTGGCTGTCGGATTCGTATGGATGTGGTGTCATGGGTCGTGAGAGGATGCTTATTCGCTGGTGTCGATGCTCGGGTCGAACGCTCGTGCGGCTTCAGCGAGGCGGCACAGTTTCGGGAACAGCACGTCGACGTCTGCTTTCGCCTGCTCGACAGTCGGTGCTTTCACCTTCCCTTCGAGTCGGTCTTGGTCCCGAGTGCCCGTCCCCCGGGTCATCGTGAGCTTGATTGATGCTCCCGTGTCGGTTCGCGTGACGTGCTCGGTTGTCTCGAAATCGTCTGGAAGTCTGTTCTGTTCGTCGTTAGTTGGGTCTGTGTCTGTCGACATCTGAGGATTCTCCCTCACCCCTGAGGGAGCGATAAAATGCTGTGGGAAAGGCTCGAATTTCAGAGGAGGTTGTCAAATGACGAACTAGGGGATTTAGATTCAGTCTTGAATATCTTCTAGAGAGATACCGACGTAGCCTTCATTGAGTCGGTAGAGACTGATAATCAATAGAGCCAGTGAGAAGATTCTCAAAGGCAAAGTTGCGAATAGAGGTATAACGATTCTGGCTTCAGGTGGCAACCATGATGGCCCTAGTAGATACCGAGGTTCCGGCGACTTTCCGGAGAAGACCACAGTGTGCAGGCTGTAATTCTTATTTGTCCTTTCTTTGGACCAGTCGTCCAACATTGGTTGTTGTACTGTGGCTTGACGGTTCATGAACCGTAGCAGGTCTTCTATTGTTGCATTTGATTCGTCCAATTCATGTTCCAGCGAGGAAAGCGTGCTGGCACCCCAGAAATAAGCGTACTTTGTCCGCTGATGATTTTCATTGAGACTGGTCCCGTTCGGTAAAACTTCAGAACGTGCGAGTACCGAATCGTACTGCCTGGGCGTAGCAAGACCCTGTTCTACCGCCAGTCGAGCGGTAAGATACGTTGCTGTTCCCTCGACAGTCCACTGGGAGCCTGATATGGCAATATAATCTTGACGAGTATGTACGTACTCGTGAATCCAGACGTTATCTGCGCGATCGAAGCCTTGAGATGCTGTTGCAAGGAAATTTCCAGATGTGGTTGTATACCCGCTAGGTTCATTATTCCCATACTGACCTAAACTTCCTTCAACCGCATACATTCGGACGACGTTACGTGCAGCACCAACATTCAACCGTCTAGAAGACTCAGCGACGGTATTCACGATTCTGGATTTCGAGACACTCAGCTCAGGTTTCAAAGGGTCGGGGACAACTAAGAGTAGTTTCTGGCATCCCACCTTCTTTATTTCAGTAGAGTAATCTCCGATGTACATGAAGTCGGGGCCAATCGAACCGTTTGGGTTCATCTGGAGTGTTACGTTTCCTGTATGCTGCAGCGAGGGGCCGATCATCCAGTTCTCTCCTCGAGGGTATTCGAGACCGTCTTCAAATGAGACTAGCTCGAAAACGAGTGATGGTGTGCGAGTCGACTTGTTCCAGATGTATCCTGATCCAAATGAGCCCTTTACGAAACCGTGGTTTTCGACTGGAGCCGCACCTTTCAATGGTTTTAATTGTAAGTTTCCATCGTAGGACGGGCTGATGGAGTAATTGATTCTGAAGAGGGACGCATTCGATTCAATCCTCGAAACAGAAGCAGTGATTGGGAAATCCGAAGATGAGCCGTATTGACTAGCAGTGAAACTCCGGTCAGCTGGCAGTGGTGACCCACTGGATGAGATGCATTTCTCTGGAGCGGTCTGGACTGGATATTTTTCTTCAATTTGACTTTGTCCTGTAGAAAATACGGGAGCTGAGAGAATTGAGAGAGACGCTATAATGCAAAGGCTCAGGAAAGAGAACCACAGCACGGAACGGATTTTTGATTGCCAAGCAGAGGTCATAGTCAGATGTTGTTTATTAGCCACACCTCTCTTAGTTGTAAGCGTTCGGTAACTTCATCAATGAAGGTCGTGGCTGCGCGCGCAGCGCAGCGAGCACGGAGCGGTGGGTGGGGAGGTGGGTGTTGGGTGGTGGAGTCGACGAAAAAGAAAGGACCGCCGGCGTCGACTACTGTTCCCACCACCGGCCGCGCTCGGGGAAGATCAGCCGCGACCAGCCCGTCACGGCCACCGAGACGCGCCCCTGATACCAGTTCTTCGCGACGTTCCGCATCCGAACGAGCTCACCTTCTTCGACCATTTTCGCGTTGCTCCTGACCCAGGACGTAAATTTCGTCGTTCCAGTTTCGTCCTCGATGAGCCCGACTTGCTGAATCGATGGGTGAGCAGGCTCCCACAGCGTTTTCACACGACCCTGAATACTCACCTCGCGCCGCTGCACGTCTTTGAGACTGGCGATGGGGACGATGGTACCAGGCCGGTCACGCTCGGCTTCACTCACGGCAATGATTGCGCTCAGGACGCTCCCACCGTCTGCGACGCGCTCTGCCAACTGCCTGGCGATGGCTGCCCTAGAACTGCCGTGTTCGATGCGACTGTGAATCTTCGCCGCCTTCTCGTTCACCTTCCCCAGCTCTTCGCGACTGAGCTTCTCTCTCGGGTCGGGTTGGGGCTCCCAGACGCCCTCCAGCGTCGCTGCCTGCGCTTCTACGTCGGTTCGACACTCCGCCTCACGAGTCGACTCCTGTGACCGATCCAACCGTTCTCGCGTTCGCCCTATCTCCAGCTCGCGCGCCACCATCCGTTCCTCTGCTTCGAGAGTCATCGCTTCCGGGTTCACGTCGGGGTGATTGCAGTCCACCTTCGCTTGGATCTCCAGTTCCACAGTCGCCTCGAGCGTCGGCGTCTCCTCAACCACGTACGCATCCGTGG
Source organism: Haloarchaeobius amylolyticus (assembly GCF_026616195.1). Taxonomy (NCBI): domain Archaea; kingdom Methanobacteriati; phylum Methanobacteriota; class Halobacteria; order Halobacteriales; family Halorubellaceae; genus Haloarchaeobius; species Haloarchaeobius amylolyticus. Next base: position 247 of record NZ_JANHDH010000005.1, on the reverse strand, counting down.
GGTCTCTGTATCGTTCTGGAACCGAACCTTCTTCACTGAGCTTGTTGCTATTATACATTGGTAGTTCTGATCCGAATTACCGCAGAAGGCGCTCACTCGGCGTCTTTTCCCGACCACCACGACTCTCCAGCCCTGGCTCTCGTCGACGACCAACTCATCCATCGCGCGCTCTCGCTTGCGCCTTCGCTCGCGTCCCCTGGGGCGCGAGCGAGAGCGCGCCAGAAGAGAACAAGTTACCAGAACCGCG
>NZ_JANHDH010000004.1 GCF_026616195.1 Haloarchaeobius amylolyticus | reverse complement strand
TACGCAAAATTCGAGAGGACAGTCGTGTTCAGGACGCTCGGATTCGGTGGAATCCCGTCACCTGTCATTTCGCACGCGACTCCTCGTCATCCGAGTCTTCATCATCGAATTCCAGTTCTTTCGCTGCTTCTACCTCGTAGGCTGCGTCGTCTTCGTCGGCGAGTCCGAGGCGAAGTTCGACCCCGTGTTCTCGCAGGATGTCACGCATCGTCCATCGGTCGACAGCAGCGAGTCTCGCGGCATCGCCGAGCGTGATTCGCTCGCGCTCGTAGAGAGCAACTGCAGCTGCGATGCGCTCGTTCTCATGGTTCTCGAAGTATTCACGGACGAACTCTCGTAGTGCATCGCTTTTGCCACCAAACACTCCAGCCTCGACAGCACCTTCGATGAGGAGGTCGAGGTCGTCTGGATAGGAGCCGGTGATTCGTCCCATCGTTCTCTCTTAGAGTACGCCTTCATACTATTTATGAACTCTGCCAGGCTGCCATATGCATTGAGAAGGACGGTCTCAACTACTGCAGCTCGTGGAAGCTGAGAATACACGGGCTATAGCACCGTCAGTATTCAGGATATAGGTTGAATCAACGAAACCAGGTCACACTGAACTGGACTACGACGATCACGTGCAACAAGAATGTAGGCTCACCCAGGTAGATACATTCACAGACTTGCTCCCACCCATACCTTCCTGTCCTCAATCCAGCTCACTGCACAGGGCGCTGACTACCCGCGTCCAAAGTGCTCCTGAAGTGGATCGACAGCATTGCTGGCACCCGGGATGTCCGCTAAATCGGCCTGGCCTCTTTGTTAGGTCCCGAAAGCTCAGTGCTGCCTCCACTCATGTGGAGTCGGTCTGGATTGGGATTTCTCAACTTGAGGCCTTGTGGAAGTTGCGACTACACGGGCTTTAGGACCGCCAGGATGCACGATTTCAGCCGAACCAACGAACCCGGCGTGCTTCAAGTTCCGGTCGAGACACCGGTTCTAGTTAGTAGCCCAACCCGAATTGCATATTTAAAGAAATCAGGCCAGCGCTGCCGCTCATCACCCCAATTATCACTGGCTCAATCCCGAGCGATTACCCGATTCCAGTCTCCTTCTTCAACAGTGTAAGCGTATTGTCCGCAGTCACAATCGGGGAGTGCTCGTACTCACCCGTTAGCTCGACCTGAACCAGCAGATCCACCGCTCTCCATATCGAGTACAGAAGGCACGCGAATGCGAAGTAGAAGAATCGGAGGACGAAGTTCTTGGAGGTCGTCGCGGCCATGAACCGCTTAATCGACCTGTAGCCACTTTCGATCTCCCAGCGATACGCATACTCACTCAGGAATCCCACACTACCGTTACACATGAACACCGAATACTGCCGGTGGTCAGTGTGCTCAGACTTCTCGTTTCTCCGGTACACGAGCGTCGTCTGGTGCCACTCGTTCTTGCCTAAGTGCAGTTTGCGGTCGTTCACGTACCGGTCTGTATCACTCTTCAAGAGTCGCTTCGCTTGGGCTCTCTCGCTCGTGTGCATCCGTTTCGGAACGACGTACGTGAGCCCGCGCTGGCTAATCATCTCCAGAACGTGCTGGCTGTCGAATTCACGGTCCATCAGCACATTGTCGACGTGGACGAGTTCTTCGGCTGAATCGAGGAGATCTTCGACGATCTCCAGACGACTCTCACCACGTCGCACTGGCCGAGCGTCTAGGACAATCGGAACAGCGTTGCCGACTAACTGCACCGTCGCCCACTGATAAGCGTACTCGTCGCTCTGTTCTTTCGTCCCGAGAATCTCGTCTTCATGGCCTGTGCGGTCGCCCGTGAACGGCTCCGCTTCGGTGATGTCGATGGCGACGATACCGGCTCGGAAGAACTCCTCCGTCTCCGCTACCTCGTCTAGCAGTCGACGGATAGCCTGTCGATACATTTCTCGTATCTGTTCGATGGAGAGGTCTCGAACGTGTTCGCGATGAGCGTGGCCGAGTGGGGTTCGTTCCCGGGTAGACTCGTAGGTGAAGCTTCGAGCGCCCTCGTTAGCAGCTAAGTTCTCTCGGAGCCCCAGATACGTTTGTAAGTCCCAGTACGCGTTCTCGTGTATCTCACAGCCCTCGCCACGGTCTAAGGAGAAGGCTGGGAAGACGACGCGACTGACGTGGTCGGTAAGCTTCTCCGCCTGCTCGAGGGTAGTCTCGTCGTCGGGTTCTGGTTCGTCAGAATCGTCGAGGCGGGGTAGCAGCTTTCGTTCTGGTTCACGGGGAACGTCGACGCCCTCGTTCTTGGCCTTGACCAAAATCGTTCGAGCAGCGGCCTCGACGGTTTCGCGAAGGTCTGCGGTGAAGCGTTTGTTCCAGCTACGCCACAGCGTCGACTGGTCGGGCACCGCGTCCAAGCCGAGTTCCTCGCAAAGTTCGGAGTGGGAATCGAGATACTCGACCAAGGGGGTTTCGTGGTCCCACCCATAGAGTTCCTTCAGTACGAACACCCGAAAGAGGGAGTCCATCGTGTAGTGAGCGGAGTCCGCGTAGTGATCGTGTTCGTCGAATCTGAAAAACTCTAGTGGGAGTGAGCAGATGAACTGCTCGACTGAGGTGTGCTTGTCGTGCCTGAACCAGGTTTGTGCGACGACGCGAACGTCGGATTTGAGCGCGGTGAGCGAACTTCGGTCGTACAGAGGTGACGAATCGTACGCGGGCCACTCGACGTGTGAACGCTGGGAGACCCATCGAAAAATAGTCCGGCGAGACTCGCAAGTAGAAACCACTACCAGACGCTGGGCACTAACGGTATGTTAACTCTAACATTTCAACGAACAGTGCCGGTCGATTTAGAGTATTACTGGACCAAGACCCCCGATATCTCGATAGTCAAATTAGGTTCGTCATCACCACAGTGTAGAGAGATCTGCCATAGAATGCAAGAAACTCAGTCCTCGTATTCAGCGTGCTGCCAACACCTGTCTAAGGGACCGCATATCGTCCGCTGACATTTTGTTCCATCTTCACATCTCGCCCCGCAGATAGGGGGACCAGAATCGCCCGCTTTGTCCGACCCAGTGGGCGAGCGGTGGCGGACGTGCGGCTGTCCATCTGCGGGATCCTCGACATCGTCGTCTGCGGACTTGTGGTATGTGACGGGCAGTTCGTCGTCTCCACGGGAATCAGATGAGTCGCTCTCGTTCATTTCGTCGAAATACGCCGGGTGGGAAATCGACAACGAGCGTTGCGTAAGAGATCGGAACTCGCCCGAATCGCACCCTGAAAGTTGCCTCTGTCTCGAACCACGGCCATGTGAGAGACGAAAACGTCGAGCAAAGAAACAGTAGTCTAGAATATACTGGACATCGAGATGTGCTGCATCGAATTGTTTCGATATTGCACGCACCTTCATTGGGGTGCCGTTCTGGTGGTGAACTCGATCCGAGCGCCTCCCTTCCAGCTCTCGGTCACGGTCACCTCCCAGCCGTGCGCGATGGCGATGCTTTCGACGATGCTAAGTCCGAACCCGTTCCCGTCGCTACTCGTCGTGTGCCCGTACTCGAAGACTTCCTCACGTTCTGCCGATGGGATACCGGGCCCGTCGTCCTTGACGAAGAACCCCCCGTTCACGAGTCCGACGCGAATCGTGACCCCCGGACCGCCGTGCGTGACCGCGTTCTGGAACAGGTTCTCGAATATGGTGTGAAGTCGCTCTGGGTCCGCGCGGACCGTGGCCTCGTCCATCTCGAATCGCAGCGTCGCGTCGGGTTCCTCGATGAACTCCCACGCTCGCGCTGCGGTCTCGGTGAGTGAGACAGTCTCGAAGTCGCTGACGACCTGCCCTTCGCGGGCCAGGAGCAACAACGAGGTCACGAGTTCGTCGATACGGTCAAGTGACTGTTCGATACGCTCGTGATGGCTCTCGACAGACTCGGGGTCCTCGCGGGCCAGTTCGAGGCTCATCTTGGCGGTGTTCAACGGGTTCCGGAGGTCGTGACTGAGGACGCTCGCGAACCGGTCGAGTTGCTCGACTCGACGTTGTAGCTGTCGTTCGCGTTCGGTTGCGTCGGTCGCCTCTTCTACGCTACCCACTGCGCTCTCACTGGGGCAATCAGCCCCACTTGCACTCCCCTCCAGGGCGTTCGTCGCCCGCAGAACGGTTCCCATTCCACGCTGGATGTGTCGTGAGGTCTCAACGTCTGACCGGCCGAGTTCCTCGGCGATGTCGACGAGGGGCGTCTGCCTCGGGACCTCGAAGTAGCCCTTCGAGAGCGCAACTCGAAGCGTCTCGCGTTCCGCTGCGGTCAACGCGTCAACGCGTTGGGCCGCTGTTCTGCGGGTGGGTCGAACTCGTCTACCGGTGGTTTTTTTTTTCAGTCATTTTGTGACGAGCCTCGTTGCGCAATCAGTCTTGGTTGGCTCTGCTGTCCAGTAGCGGACGGCCCCGGTTCACCCTGGCTTTTGTTTATACAATCCTTATTTATACCGTTGGACGTCACCCACCAGGGCGGTGAGGGTCTGACCGAGAATATTGCGGGTACCACGCCGGAGGCGAGAAGCGATCGCCTGTTGTGAGATTCCGAGTTCCTCTCCCAGTTCGGCCATCGTCACGTCGCGCGGCGAGTTGAAGTAGCCACGTTCGTACGCCAGCACCAGCGCCTCCAGCTGGGAATCGGTGAGTGCGGCCTCGGTGGCAGTCTCGACCGGCGTCAGCGCGTGCAGGGCCGTCAGCGTCACCGGGATGCCGCGTTCTCGGCACCGCTGCTGAAACGTGGCGATATCGCTTTGCTGGTCTCCGCGGATCTCGAAGGTCCACCGGTCGTTCGTGCCGATCGCCGTGATGAGTGGTACTCCCGTCTCGCCGAGCGTGCTGAGTATTCCTTCGTACTTTGGGTCCCACTCGACGCGCAAGAGGTATTCGTCATCGATGGAGTCTATCGGTCGAATATCCTTCACACCGGGATGAGGTGAAAAGACTGCCTCCACGTCGTCGATATGGACGCCCCGCACCCAGAAGTACGGGATGATCACGTCTTCGCGTGGGACGATGCGCTCCAGTTCGACCGTCACGCCCGGCACAGACTCGAAGATCGTCCCTAGGGGGAACTCGTCGGGTGGGACTGTAAACGTCGCCTCGGTAGCCATGGCCGAACAATTGGTCCGCGTCGAAATAGTCCTGTGTACCGCTGTGGACTCGTTCCAGGGAGGGGTATCTACCAGAAAGTGCGTGTACCCGGTCGCACAGTCCAGCAGAGGCTGTGACTCTGGCGCGTGGCTGTCTGGGAACCATGCGCGTCAGAGGAAGCAGAGAGCACTGAGTTCCTTGCCCAGTACGATGCTACCCGATCTGATCTGCTCAACGAGGGTGTCGAGCGACGATTCGACGAGTTCTCTGAGCCACCAGGTGTAAGCTCGGTCGATGATCATGAATCGAGTTCGTGCATTGGGTACTGCAGTCTCAACTTCTGTGAGGCGGGGAAGTTGAGACTACAGCGGGATTAGCGGGGCTGTGATGCGTGGTTTCGGCCGAATCGATGACCAGAAACTGATTCAGATCGCTTTCTGGCCGGACGTTATAGTTGGATAGTCAACTCATCCGGGATGTTTCCGAGACCGCGGGTAGTGTAGCCACTCAGACATCGCGCTACCACGGTTAGATATCTTCGCTATCCGATGCCGGTTTCCTTCTTCAACAGCGTAAGCGTGTTGTCGGCCGTTACGATCGGCGAATGTTCATACTCACCGGTCAACTCGACCTGTACCAGCAAATCAACAGCGCGCCAGATCGAGTACAGCAGACACGCAAACGCGAAGTAAAAGAAGCGAAGCCCAAAATCCTTCGACGTCGTCGCCGCCATGAACCGTTTGATCGACCTGTACCCACTCTCGATCTCCCAGCGATAGCCGTACTCCGTGAGGTGACCACTCCCGCAATTCGTCATGAACACCGAATATTGTCGATGGTCGTCGTGCTCTGAGTCTTCTTTTCGACGATAGATTAGCGTCGTCTCGTGCCACTCATTCTTCCCGAGATGTAGTTTGCGGTCAGTCTCGTACCGATCCTGGTCCCGCTGGAGCAATCGCTTCGCCTGGGCTTTCTCGCTGGTCTGCATCCGCTTGGGCACGACATACGACAAGCCACGCTGGCTGAGCATCTCTAGGACGTGCTGACTGTCGAACTCCCGATCCATCAGCACGTTATCGACGTGTACCATCTCCTCAGCAGAATCCAAGAGGTCCTTGACGATTTCTAGGCGGGACTCTCCCTTCTGAACTGGCCGCACGTCCAGTACAATCGGAACTGCATTACCAACTAACTGGATGGTAGCCCACTGGTAGGCGTACTCGTCGGTCTTCTCTTTCGTGCCGATGATCTCGTCTTCATAGCCCGTTCTATCACCGGTGAACGGGTCAGCTTCGGTGATGTCAATAGCGACGATGCCAGCTCGAAAGAATTGCTCCGTCTCCGCGACTTCGCTTAGGAGCCTGTTGACGGCCTGTCGGTACATCTTGCGGATCCCTGATACTGAAAGATCACGAATATGCTCTCGGTGGGCGTGGCCCAACGGCGTCCGATCCCGAGTCGATTCGTAGACGAAACTGCGAGCCCCTTCATTAGCAGCCAATCTCTCGCGAAGCCCCAGGTACGTCTGTAAGTCCCAGTAGGCGTTCTCGTGGATTTCACAGCCGTCCCCACGATCCAGCGAAAGCGCCGGGAAGACGATACGGCTGACATGCTCCGTGATCGTTTCCGCTTCGTTGAGGACAGCTTGATCCTCTAGCTCTAATTCGTCCTCTTCCGCATCGTGAGACGGAAGACGCCGCTCTGGTTCGCGTGGAACAGCGACATCCGCGTTCTGAGCTTTGACAAGGATAGTGCGCGCGGCTGTCTCGACTGTACTGCGAAACTCGTCAGGAAACCGTTTGTGCCAACTACGCCACAGCGTCGATTGGTCCGGCACTGTCTCCAGATCCAGTTGGTCGCAGAGTGCTGGACGGCACTCGAGATACTCGATCAGTGCGGTTTCGTGGGCCCATCCGTGGAGCTCTTTCAGCAAGAATACACGAAAGAGCGTGTCCATCTCGTAGTGAGTCGACCCCCCGTAGCGGTCGTGCGTACCGAATTCGAAATACGCCAGCGGAAGTGCACAAGCGAAGTTCTCGATCGACTCATGGCGGTCGTGTCTGAACCAGGTCTGCGAGACGATTCTGATATCTGATTCCAGCCCGTCGAGCGAGCTTCGCTCGTACAGCGGCGTCGAATCGTATACAGGCCACTGAGTGTATGATTGCCGGGCAATTCTCCGAAAGACTGCTCGCCGAGAATCACGAGTCTGAGACACTACGAAACACTGGACAGGACTCGCTCAAGAACTCATCTGACTGGTCAGTACAGAGAACTTACGTACCGTTCGGTTTGCTGGATTACTCGATACAAGAACGCCGTGAAAGATATAGAGTGAGGTAAATGCGCTCTACCGGTACGCGGCTGAACTCTTCGACACGTTGCCCGCTACTCAAATTCGAGTTGCTTCCACTCCATCCCGGTCGGGGCCTCGGGTGGTTCGAGGGGACTTGAGATCAGGTCCGCTCTAATCGTTGGCTTGTTGTACGCCCGCGGCGCGACATCATTTGGTCCATCAGGGTAGAACAGTGATGCGAGCAATTGGATATGCCCGCGTCCGACACAGAGCTCGCACTGCCCGCCGCCGTACATACTGATATCCTGCTCTGCACAGTACTCGATAGTCTCGAGAAGCGACCGGACGGTTCCGAATCGCGAGGGGACGATACGACACCAGCTCGGCTCGAACGGCGCGTCACGGATGTCGGCTGTGCTGCGGACAGACGCACCCAACGAGAGACGATCCGAATTCGCCGCGAGCAGGTCGTGTACATCGTCGGAGACGACAGGATCTGCTACGATGGCATCGGGGAGCGTCTCGAAAACCCGGCGATAGAACTCGGGATTCGGTGCTTGACTGTCGCCGTCTCCGCCGGACTGGCCGTTCAAATCGAGTACGCGGACTGCGTCGGTCTCCGCGAGTCTCGCGAAGGTGTCCGCGGTCCATTCATCCGTCGGCTCAAGCGCGAACTCGCATGTGGGGTTGACTGCGAGTATCCCTTCGACTCGAGTCGTATCCCCATCCGGGACTGGAGTACTGACAACGAATCGAACCGGTGAGCGCTCCCGACCGAAGCGTGACGCCAGTGTCGTGTCGTTTTGTTTGAGGGCCAGGTCGAGTGCGGCACTTTCGAGTGCCCAGCGTCGATACGCCCGCGAGGCCTCGCGCTTGGGTGACTTCGTCGGAAAGAGGTCGACGGCTTCGAGCGATTGTGAGAACTCATCGAACGTATATTCGCCTGCAAAATCGAACGGTAGTGTATCTGGCAACGCTTCGTGGTCGACAGCCTCGTGAGTGATGTCTTCGCCAGCGCCGAATTCATCTTCCGCCAGCAGGACGAACGTTGAAGTGACGCGAGTCGTTTCGCCCACCATCTCTCGACGACGACTGGTCCGGTCCGAACCCGATATTGTCAACGGGAGGTCCGCAATGCAATCGTACAGCGTCATGTTTCAGTCCAGTGGGTACACACAGGGGTCGGATCAGCTCCCATGCTATCATGGTTGGATACCCTCCCGGATGAACGTGACGAGTGGCCGTGGTAGGCCTGCTGTTCCATGTATCAGACCCTCGTATCGGTAGTCGTCTCGGATTCAGTCCGGAGAGCCCAACGCAAGCGGAACGCCTGTGCCAGTTCATAGAGCCACAGGATGACAAGAGCGGTGTATCCGGGACCGAAGAAATACGCCGACCACGACTGATCCTGGTAGAAGAAGCCGACGCCAACCACCAAGATTGCGATGTTCCACACCCAGACCATCCACGTCGAGATCACCGACGGGATGACTCCATCTGGGAGGGGATCAGACGCATCAACGGAGGTACTGCCCCCCAACCCCCCTTCGCTCAGGGCAGGGAGATTCCGAAAGTAGAGCAGCAAGCCGGCGAGTGCGATCGGGAGCGCCCATCCTACGAAGAAGAAGTGGAGTGCGCCGTCTTCGATATACGCCGGATTCACCCACTCGACGCCGAAGAGTACGAACGGTGCGAATCCCGCCGGCCCGAGCATCCAGAACTGGGCTACCAGAACTGACAACGCGATACCCGATCGGGAGTCTGTCGATCGATACGTCTGGACGAGGTTGTACAGGTACAGTGCAAATCCCGTCGCGAAGAGGACCAACCCGGTCGCCGTGACTGTCCGCCCCATCCCGACCCAGGGGCCGGTAATCAGCGGAAAGATGCCGGCGACGAAGAACCACGCCGAGTAGTCCCGTAACCTCTCACTGTAGAGATCGGTACCAAGCAGGCGGGGAAAGAGGTCGTAGAGCGTGCCGATGGCCGCGAGCCCGAGAAAGCCCCACGCGTTAGCGTGGACGTGCGCTTCGCGCAAGCCGAGCCAGCCGCCGGGAACCTGCCAGACGTGGGCAAACAGGCCGTACGCGTACGTGATCCCCCACAGGAACACGAAGACTGACACCAGATACAGTCCAGTCGTCGCGTTCCACGCCAGATCGCTTTGCATAACCATCCGCAACATCACTATCAGCAACCCGGCGACGAGGAGCCAGATCGCGATGAGTCCGCCATCGAACGCCCACGTGTGACCCCATCCACGCCCGTACCACAGCAGGAGAAATCCACCGTTCAATCCGACGAAGTTCAGCCAGTCGTAGTACTTCGAGGGCAGTGGACGCTCGAGTTTTCGAGCCGTAAGCTGGGGGAGCATTCCGAATAGGAGCTGCGTGAAGCCGCCGATCGTCACGAAGTGAATGTGACTCCACGAAACCCAGCCGACCCGCGGGACGAGATTGAACTGCTCGAGGCCGTGATAGACAGCTAATACGAGACCGGCGAGTAGGAACAGCGCACCTGCGAGGTGAAAGGGAGTGAACCGAATCGGGTGGCGTGCCATAGTTACATATACGGAGGCAGGCCCGAAAGAGATTCCTACGGATATCATAGAGTATATCGAATATATTCGTACTTAGTTGGCGTCTCGTGGTCGGATACGCTGAGACAATTCAGAGACTACACTTTTTCAGCGATATCCTTCCCTCAATTCACCTAATAACTATGTCGATGGCCAGTTGTTGTCTTCGGGGTACTGCTTCTGTGGTTGCCCGTACGTCAGGGTCGCGCTCGTTGGATTTCGCTCTTGGCACTCGTCGGACTTCTCATGCACCAGTATCCTCTCGGAGATCTATCTCAATCTACCACCAGTACTGGTTCTGATCGGGGCGGCTTCTATTGTAGTGGCGACGGCGCTGTTCGCACTGGAACTCGTACGGATGGACATCGACCCGCCGATGTCCCTGTAATTTGAGGATGTGGCGAAAATGTTCGAGGTAGAGTATAATTGCTCGCAGTATGTTTAATGCCCATGGGACAAACAGTTAGCAGCTACACCGAGACAGACTCACTTACCACAACCCACTGGCTTGCGATATTGCTCGTCCTGATAACGGGAGTTATCCACGTGTACGCCGGATTTGTCGAAGGACGGATTCCCGTTTCGCTCGCAGGAGTCGGGTTCCTCGGTGCCGCCGTATTGTTCCTCTTAGACTATCGGCGATCTCTTCTCTATATAGTTGGGATCGTCTATACGGCAGTTCAGTTCCCACTCTGGTACGTAGCGAATGCCGGCGAATTCACGACGCTCGGGTATGTGGATAAAATACTCCAAGGGGCGCTCATCGTCGTGCTCACGTACCTCTACTGGAGAGCACGAAAGACTAACAAAATGGATCGTGAAGCAACTGCCGCTTGAGTACTCGGACCGGTTACATTCCCGCCCATTTCGTGTTGGACGATATTGTGCGCGTTACGCTCCCTGACGAGGGAGATCAGTCGTCTTGATACTCCTTTTCGAAGCCCCGGAATTCGGTTCGGTGGGCTTCCTCATCGGCGAGAATTGTCACGGCGAGATCTTCGGTGACCGGATCGTCAGCGTCCTCAGCAGCATCGATGATCGACCGATATGTCTCGATAGCGTCCTCTTCAGCGTCGAGGACACCTCGGATTACCGAAAGCACGTCGGTCGAATCCTCGGGGGGTTGCAGCGAGTCCTGCCGAGCGGTAAACTCTGCCGAGCTGGGCGGTCGGGCATCCAGTTGCTTGAGACGGTTGCCAAGTTGCTGGGCGTGGGTCAGTTCCTCTTGGATGTCTTGCTGGAGGCTCTGCTTGATCTCTTCGGCACGAACTCCGTCCAGAACGATCGCGTTCGTCTGGTAGTTCATCACTGTCTCCATCTCGTCCCCGTAGGCCTTCTGAAGCAGGTCGATGACGCGGTCTGAAGTCATACAAGTTACACTACCATCCAAGCGCCGATATATCCACCGCCGCACCTGTTCGCTCCAACCGTGCTTGAAGAGTACGTAACCACAGATCGCATCCTCTTCGACCAGGTTTCCCCTTTCAGTAGTTGAGTACAGTATGTCGCAGACGGTATTCGAGAGGGAGATTAACGAGTGTCGGGACGCATACCTGCAACCTCAGCTATGTGTTGCTGATTGGGTTGCGGATGAAGAAGGACCACCGCACAGGTAAACGACATTCGGAAGAACAACACGAAAAATCCCTGCCGGCCAAGAGCGTAATCCGCGAGCGACTGGAAACCGTTGACGTCGAGTGATACTACCGGACTCAGTCCCCTTTGAGCCAAGCACGGCGAAGACGTGCGACTTCTTTGGGAGTGATATCGTCACGCTCGATAGCGACCTCGATGTCCGCGGCAGTGACTGCACCACGCTCAAGCACGCGTTGGAAGATATCCTCAACGACAGTGGCCGTCTCGTCTCCACCGACCGACCATCGGCAGTCACTGCTTTCGACGGTCCCCTCAAACGTGACTACATCGCCATCCGCTGCTTCCGCGGGGAGTTCGACCGTGTACTCGAGGCTCGCGTCGACCACCGAATCAGCGATGTTCCAGTACACTGTGATGGTTCCGTCATCCCGGTCTACGGCAACTGGTTCGGGAGAGAGGTCGATATTGCCGATCTCGCCATCGACTGATTCCCTGAGTATCATCCGATCGCGAACGTTCCGGAGCGAGACAGTCACTGGAACCACCTGGTCGGGGGAGAGGTAGGAGCGGTGAACCGTTCGCGTCACGTCAGCCTTGCCTTCAGCTGTGCTATCGGGTGATTCTGTCGCCGTACCGGTGGTGGATTCCCTCAGTCCGGAATCTCGATTCACCACCCGTGCCCAGACGACGAGCAAGCTCGGGAGGACGAACACGCTGGCGAGGAACGCGAACACGATCGTCAGCGCGGTGATGAGGCCGAACGACTGCAGGAACGGGAGGATCGCGACGAGCAGCACAGCGAACCCGCTGGCGGTCGTCGCCGCACTCGAGAGTAACGCACCGCCGGTCCCGGTGACGGTCTCGTGGAGCGCCGCGGCAACCGTCTCAGCCCCGGCTAGCTCCTGGTTGAATCGCTCGCTAATGTGGAGGCTGTAGTCGACGCCGAGCCCGATCGTGAGCCCGGTGATCATGCCGGTGACGATGTTGAACGGGATGTCCAGCAGCGCCATCGTCCCGAGCACCCACGTCAGGGTGAACGCAACGGGGACGATCGTGACGACGCCGAGTGATGCGCTCCCCTCGGTGAGCCGGTAAGCGACCGCGAGGACGACGACGACCGAGAGCAGCGCGACGACGAGACTCAGGAGCGCCGTCTCCGCGAGTTGGTCGGCCGTGATCTGGTTAACGATCACGTCGCCGGTCGCGATGACGGAAACGCCCTCCCCGTCGGCGTCGTCGGCAACCCACCCCATCTGGTCGTGGACGACGTCGTCGTCGACGCCACTGTCGACGGTCACGACCATCCGGACAGCCCGATACTCGCCGTCCTCCCTGTGGACGACGTCGGCCGCTTCCTCGGGTGCCACCCGATACAGTTCGTCGTAGACGGCAGTCACGTTCTCGTCAGGGACGCCGTCGCCGTCGGTGTCGGCTGCCGCTAGCGTCCGGTTGAACGACGCGTTGTCCGCCGCGACGCGGTCCATCACCGTGATCGGGTCGGTCACCGCGGGCTCTCCGTCGGCGTACGTCTCCGTCGCCGACATGTCGCTCGCGTTCGTGCGTGCGGCGTCGAGCCGGTCGAGTGTCACGGGATCAGTCACGTCGCCCCTGACGAGTATCGTGGCTGTGGTGTCCTGTCTGACGAAGTCACGGTCGAGCGTGTCGATCGCCCTCTCTGCCGTGTACGTCCCGGGCGCGATCGGATCGGGGAGGTCTTTCAACCAGTCGTCGGGATCTTCCGCGAGGAAATCCGACTGCTCGAAGCTCGCGTCGATACCTGTCGCCCCGTACGCACCCGTCGCGCTGACGAGGAGCGCGACGGCGATGACGACGTAGGGGGCCTTCGTCGCGAGCGTCGCCCCCGTACCTAGGACGCGACTGACCGGCCCGCCACCCGTTCCGACAGCTGGTTTCAGGCGGTCGATCCCACGGCGTTCGAGGAGCTCGTCGAGTTCGACTTTCAGCGCCGGAACGAGCAGGCCGAAGACGAGCAGCGTGGCCACGATGCCGATAGCGCTGACGACGCCGAGTTCGCGGAACACCCCGAGCGGGCTCGTAAGGTTCGAGAGGAAGCCGATGACTGTCGTCGTGGTGACGTAGACGAGTGCGACACCGACGCTCCCGAGTGCGACAGCCATCGCGCGACTGGGCGACGTCTCGCTCGACTCGCGAGCCTCCCGATAACGCATCACGACGTGGAGGCCGTAGTCGATAGAGAGGCCGATCAACAGGACGAGGACGACGATGAACGGCTGGCTGAACGCGATGTCGAACCACCCCATCGCACCGAACGTCCACACGAGCACGAGCGCGATCCCCAGGAGACCGAGCAGGATGTCCAGCAGGTCCCGGTAGACGACCACGAGAACGAGCAAGACGAACGCGATCGCCAGTGGACCGACCAGGAGGACGCTGTCGATCATCGAGTCCGTGATCTCCGTCGAGACGACACCGTCACCGTAGACCAGGACGGCCATCGAGTCGTCGTCCGGCGCCAGGTCCGTCATCGTGGCCTGTGCGTCCTCGATCTCCTCGGGTGCGTCACCGGGTGCGAACGATCCGCCTGCGGACTCGTGGGTCACGACGAGCAGAGTCGCGTTCGTCTCCGTCGATCCCGGCTCGTAGTAGTCGGGCATGAAGGCAAGCGCGCGTGCCGACCGGTCCGATTCACTGGAAAGTACGTCCGCGACGAGAGCCTCGACTTCGGAGTCGTTTAGCGACCGGAGTTCCTCGATCTGCGTCTCGAGAGTTGGGTCGAGGCTCTCCAGCTCGTTTCTGTCCTCGGCGAGCGTTGCGTACTCGTCCGCGAGAATCTGTTTCGTGACGTTCCCCGTACTCTCACCGGTCTCGTCTTGCGCGCGTCGCTCCTCGACAGCGTCCGCGAACAGCCGGTAGTCCGCCTCGGTGAGGGTCACCGACGTGTTGGCGTCGACGGCCTCGAACGCGGGGCGAACACTCGCGTTCGGGTTGTTCGCGAGCGAATCGATGGCCTCCGCAAGGCTCGCCTCTGTCCTGGTTAATTCACGTTCGCGGGTCTGGAGCTCGGCGGCCCGGTCTTCCCGGATCGAGGTGGTCGCGACGAGGTTCGCGACGCTTCGCGTGGAGTCGTTCTCGACGAGGGTCTCGTTGACTGTTTCGTTGGTCTCGAGCGCCCGTTCGTATTCGAGAATAGAAACGAGGGTGTCCTTATCGAGGACGTTGTCGTCCCGGACGATGACCTGTGCTGAGGTCGTATCCGTCGACCCGCTCGAGAAGTTCGCGTCGACGTAATCGAGCGCATCGGCTTCGTCGGCGTCGGTCTGGAACTGGTCGAGGGACGTCGATCGGTCGACCATCGGCACTCCGGCGGCGACCACCGCGGACGCGACGACCATGACCGCAATAACGAGCCGAGCATTGTCCGTGATCCACTCGCTCACGTCGACCATTACTGAACATACACCCCCAGTTTCGACGGCGTGGACGAGGTACGATCCACCGTAACCGCCCCGTTGAGCGTGACGCAGGCCAGCGATCTGGCGACAGAAATCTGGACATCGGGAAATTTCGCTCCCGGGCTGCTAGCCACGCGTTCGCGGAGTTCCGACATTACATGTCCGTACACGCCTCGGCTGGTTAGTGATCAGCGCGAGAAATTGAGGCGCACCCTAACATATTCGTATAACTCGGTATAATGAGCGAAATAGTAGGTACGCTACAGACGATGCCACACGCGAAACTTTCCATAGATATCCCCGACCATACCTGGATCGGAGATCTCTCGGCTGCTCATCCGGAGGTGGTGTTTCAAGTCGTCACGAGTATTCCTGGCGAAGGGACCGGTATCGGGCTTGTCAGGCTCAAGACCGCTGACCCACTTCCACTCATTACCGACATTCAATCCCGTGACGACATCGAGGACCTCGAGCTACTCTGGAAGCACGAAGACGAGGCGCTCCTCCAGATAAAGACGGTGAACCCACTTCCACTTCTCCCGGTCCTGCGAGCCGGTGTTCCACTCAGAATGCCCTTCGATATTCAGAACGGTGTCGCTACGTGGGAGGTGACGACATCGACGAGGCGGCTCTCGAGTCTCGGCGATCACCTCGAGGATTTAGGCATCGGCTTCACGATCGAATCTGTTCGCGAAATCGACGCGAGCCAAGCAGACCAGTTGCTCACGGACCGACAGCAAGAGGTGCTTCTGGCTGCTGTCGAAGCAGGCTACTACCGGACACCACGGGAATCGACATTAGGCGAGGTGGCTGCGGCACTCGACATCGCGAACGCGACGTGTAGCGACGTGTTGCACCGAGCGGAGGGCCACATCATCCACTGGTTCGTCGAGGAGCATATGGAAGTGTGATAGCCCGACGGCGAAATCCTGGCCGACTGTCGTACCGTGGTTGACGCCGTGTCTAGACGGGTTCTACAGTGAACAGCGAGTCGTCCGCCAGGACGACTTGGACGCGGCGATGCCATGCGTCAGCGAAGGCCTCCCGTTGCTGGTCACTGGCTGACCCATCGAGGATCCCCTGGAGATTCCCGATTGCCGGTCCCCCGTCAGGGACGTCTCCGACGTGGTACGTTACGGCGACGGTATCGTCCGTATCGGTTCGTCGGAAACGGAACGTCGGGTCCGGCGTCTCCGAGTCGAACGCGTCGAAACGCAGGAGATCACGGCGCCCACCGTAGCCGCCGGCGAGTCCACCGAAGCCGTCGTCTTCGGTCGCACCGGTCACAAACGAGATGATGCGACTCATCACGCCGTACGCGGCATCGTCTCGCGGACCGGCCGCCTGCACCTCGATCTCGCTCCGGACCGGATGCTCGTCGGCGTACAGCGCGTCGAGGCCGAGCTGGACGATCCGGTAAGCGCCCGAGGCTGTCGGGCAGGAGTGTCCCGCCTCTTTCACCGCGTCTCTGTAGGTGATGACGAACGGATCGCCCGGTTCAAGGACGCCGAGAGCTTCCGCGACAGGGTCGCGAATCTCGATCGGGGCAACGTCGTAGTTGACCTGCCAGTTCGTGCTATGCTCGGTTCCGTCGGTCGCAGTCGAATCTGTTGTCATGCGTGTAATGGAGTTCGTGTCCAGTAGTCAGTAGCGAAGCAGTCGCATCCCGTTTAGGATGACTGCGAGGACGCTAGCTTCGTGGACCAGCATCCCAGCGGCGAGGGTGACGTAGCTGGTCAGCACGCCTGCGAGGAGGACGATTACGGTCAGCACCGCGAGCCCGACGTTCTCGAGGACGTTCCAGCGCGTCGCTTTGCTCAGTTTGACCGCGTAGGGGATGCGTTCGAGGTCGTCGGCCATCAGCGCCATGTCGGCGGTCTCGATGGCGGTGTCCGTCCCGGCGGCACCCATCGCGATGCCGACGTCGGCAGTTGCTAACGATGGTGCGTCGTTGATACCGTCGCCGACCATTGCGACGACGTGGCCGTCGGTCTGAAGCTCCTCGATAGTGGACTGCTTATCCTCGGGGAGCAGCTCGGCGCGGTAGTCGTCGATGCCGACCTCCTCGGCGACGGCGGCGGCCGTCCGCTCGTTGTCGCCGGTCAGCATCACCGTCTCGATGCCGGCGTCCTGAAGCGCCGCAACGACGCCAGGAGCGGCCTCCCGGAGTTCGTCCCGCAGCGCGATTGCGCCGATGATGTCCCCATCTCGGATGACGTGGACGACCGTTTCGCCGCGCTCCTCACGCTCGCGGACGTAGTCGGCGATCCGACTGGGGACGTCGATGTCGCGGTCGTCCAGCAGTGCGCGGTTGCCGACGACAACTTCGTGGCCATCGGTATGGGCGATAACGCCCTTACCAGCGACCACGTCGAAATCGTCCGGATCGGAAATCGACTGGAGGCTGGCGTCCGTATTGTCCGCCTGGGCGACCGTCGCCCCACCGTCCGTCGCAGCAGTCGGGCGCTCGCGGGCCGTGTCGACGATGGCGTCGGCGAGGTGGTGTTCGCTCTTCTTCTCGGCGGTCGCCGCGAGCGAGAGGACCTCGTTATCAACAACGCCGAACCCCTCGACGTCGGCGACGGTGCTCTCGCCCTTCGTGAGCGTCCCCGTTTTGTCGAAGGCGACGAGGTCGATCTTGCCAGCGCGTTCGAGGTGTTCGCCGCCCTTCATCAGGACGCCCGAACGGGCGGCGTTGCCGATGGCCGAGACGATGCTGACCGGCGGCCCGATGACTAGCGCGCCCGGACAGCCGATGACCAACAGGGTCAGCGACAGGATCGCGTTCTGCGTGATTGCATACGCGCCAATTGCTAACGCGATGACGGCTGGGGTGTAGTACTTCGCGAACCGGTCGATGAGACTCTCCGTGGGCGACTGGGCCTCTTGGGCCTCCTCGACGCGACGGATGATACGTTCGAGCGTCGTGTCCGAGCCCGCACCCGTCGTCCGGATTTCTAGTGCGCCCTCCTGGTTGACCGTCCCGGCGTAGACCTCGTCGCCGTCAGCCTTGTGGACGGGCGCACTCTCGCCGGTGACCGGCGCCTGGTTGACTGCACTCTCGCCGTCGACGACGTCACCGTCGACCGGAATCTTTCCGCCCGGCTTTACGACGACGACTTCGCCCTCTTCGACCTCACGGGCGGGAATCTCCTGGAGTTCCCCGTCGCGCCGGACGGTCGCCGTGTCGGGCGTCATCTCCAGCAGCTCTTGGAGTGCCGTCCGAGTCTTCCGCATGGTCCGCCCCTCGAGGTAGCTGCCGAGGCTGAACAGGAAGATGACGGCTGCGGCCTCCCAGTACTCTCCGATGACGATGGCACCGATGGCGGCCAGCGTCACCAGCGTCTTGATGCCGAGTGTCCGGTTGGTGACCTCGTGGTAGGCGGTTTTAGCGATGTCGTAGCCGCCGACGATCGCCACGAGGATCAAGATCGCAGCGCTCGCCGTGTCGAAGGCCGAAACGTAGCCGAGCGTCCAGCCGCCGGCGTACAGCAGGCCACTCACCGCGACGATGATGGCCTGCCGGTGTTTGCGATAGTACTGTTTGACTGATTGGGTATCCATGGCTTTTCTCCTCAGGTGGGCTGGGGCGTGTAGCCCTGGTTCTCGATCGTCTGTTCGAACGTGGCGGGATCGGCGACGTTGTCGTCGTACTCAATCTCGACCCGGCCAGTCGCGTAGTGAACTTCAACATTTTCGACGCCGTCCTGATTCGCGAGGGCGCGTTCGACGGTGCTTGCACAGCTCGGACAATCGAAGTCCATCACGCGGAGTTGCGTTGTTTCGCTCATCACAGTTCTACGTAGTGCCCATACCCTCTAAAGTATTTTTTAGATGATATGTTTGAATATGGATACGGAGTGTTTGAACGGACAAACGAGTCATCTAGAGCTATGACAGGCCTCCGAGGTGGGCATCAGGTGGAGTCCGTGCGATGGTCGCCACTACTTAGCCTGTACACGCTCTCGGTCCATATATGAGCACATCTGATGCCGAGCACGAACTCGAGGATATCGCCGTTCGAGATACGGGGGTCTCCGATGCGATCGATGAACCGATGCGAGCGATGATTCTCGATATTCTTGCTGACGAGACGCTGACGGCGAGCGACGTACACGAGCGCCTCGCCGACCGCGGAATCGACCGAACAGAAAACACCGTGCGCCACCACATCAACGAGCTCCGGGACGCGGGCCTCGTCGATGTCGTCCGGTTCGAGGAGGGGCGCGGTGGGACGACGAAATACTACGGGGCGAACACGATCGTCCTCTCGTACTCACTACCAGATTCGGCCGACTCCGCCGTTGAGGAGATGATCGACGCTATCCAGCCCCAGATTACGGATGCCCTCACCACGCTCACGGACGAGTACGACGACGAAATCGAGGACATTGTCACGGATATGCAGCCCTGCGAGCATTGCCGAACCCAGAAGTACGAAACGCACGTTCTTCTGACTGTCTTGCGACGTGCATTCGTTCGTGGTCACCGAGAATGACACTCAAAAACTAACGACGGCTATCACGGGAATCACGGTATAGAGGACGGCAACACCAATCACGAGCACGCCGGGAATCTGGCCGATAGCAGACTCTCTAGCCGGGGGTGCTCAACGAACGCCGTAACGCGAATGACCCACGCTGCGAGGATCACGGCAAACAGCGGAAGGTAAATCCAACGGAGCCGGTGGGCAATCGCTTCCTCCATTGTAATTTTGAACGTCGATCGGTAGTAATAGTCACTCCGGATCAGCGACATCTTGTGAGGGGTCCAGTCCCGGAACAAAGACGTACTCACGTGATTCGTGTCTGCACGGGCACTCGTAGGAGGGAACCATATGCATTGAGACAACCACCCTCAACCACTCTTGCCAGTGGAAGTTGAGACTACGGCGGGTTTAGCGGGGCTGTAATGCGTGGTTTCGGGCGAATTTGTAAGTGGAGGACGCTTAGAATCCCCTCTCAAAGATTTTCTCGTGTCGTACTGCCAACTGGATCGAGGAATTTCCAAGATTCCCGACAGCGTTGCCACTCAGGAATCCGCATTGCCCCGGACAGAGCACCGCTCTATCCGATTCCGGTCTCCTTCTTCAGCAGCGTAAGCGTATTGTCGGCCGTCACAATAGGTGAGTGTTCGTACTCACCCGTCAACTCGACTTGGACGAGCAAATCGACCAACTCTGCACGACTGAGCAGTGAGGGCTTGAGGCATATGCATTGAGATGGCCAGTCTCAACTCCTCGCGGCCGCCTGAAGTTGAGACTACAGCGGGTTTAGCGGGGCTGTGATGCGTGGTTTCCGACGAATCAGGGAGCGGGAACTGTTTAAACCCTCTCTCGTGTGCTTCTTCCTGTCGCACTAACGACCAGATCGTGGCTTTTCTGAGACTCTCGATAGCGTTGCCACTCAGAAATCTGCGCTGACCCAGACCGAGGACCCTACTATCCGATTCCTGTCTCCTTCTTCAGCAGCGTCAGCGTATTATCTGCCGTCACAATCGGTGCGTGCTCGTACTCCCCAATCAATTCGACCTGGACGAGCAGATCGACTGCTCGCCAAATCGAGTAGAGCAGACACGCGAACGCGAAGTAGAAGAATCTGAGTCCGAAGTCCTTGGACGTCGTCGCGGCCATGAATCGCTTGATTGACCTGTACCCACTCTCGATTTCCCAACGGTAGCCGTACTCCGTGAGGTGCCCGCTCCCTCGATTCGTCATGAACACCGAATACTGTTGATGATCGTCGTGCTCTGAGTTCTCTTTGCGTCGGTAGATCAGCGTCGTCTCGTGCCACTCGTTCTTGCCGAGATGGAGTTTACGGTTGGTCTCGTACCGGTCTTGATCACGCTGGAGCAACCGCTTCGCTTGGGCTTTCTCGCTGGTCTGCATCCGTTTCGGGACGACGTACGACAGCCCACGCTGGCTGATCATCTCCAGGACGCGCTGACTGTCGAACTCCCGGTCCATCAGGACGTTATCGACGTGGACGAGGTCCTCGGCAGAATCCAAGAGGTCCTTGACGATTTCTAAGCGGGACTCACCATTCCGAACTGGCCGCGCGTCCAGCACGATTGGGACGGCGTTGCCGACTAATTGGACTGTCGCCCACTGGTAGGCGTACTCGTCAGTTTTCTCCTTCGTGCCGATGATTTCGTCTTCGTGGCCCGTTCTATCGCCGGTGAAGGGATCAGCTTCGGTGATATCGATTGCGACGATCCCGGCTCGGAAGAACTCCTCTGTCTCCGCGACTTCGCTCATGAGTCTGGTGACGGCCTGTCGGTACATCTCGCGAATCTGCTCGATAGAGAGATCGCGAATCTGGTCTCGATGAGCGTGCCCTAACGGCGTCCGCTCACGAGCCGACTCGTAGGTGAAACTACGAGCGCCCTCGTTGGCAGCGAGGTTCTCACGGAGCCCCAGATACGTCTGCAAGCTCCAGTAGGCGTTCTCGTGGATCTCACATCCCTCTCCTCGATCCAGCGAGAACGCCGGGAAGACAATTCGGCCGACGTGGTCCGTGATCGCTTCCGTCCGCTCCAAGACGCGTTGCTCGTCAGGTGTCGAATCCTCGTCGTCGTTGTTCCGATAACGGAGCTTACGCTCAGGGTCGCGTGGGACCGAGACACTTGCATTCTGGGCCTTGATGAGAATCGCCCGGGAAACTGTCTCGACTGTACTGCGAAGCTCGACACTGAACCGTTCGTGCCAACTGCGCCACAGCGTCGATTGGTCCGGCACTGTCTCCAGACCCAATTGTTCGCAGAGTGCTGGACTACGATTGAGATACTCGATCAGCGCGGTCTCGTGGTCCCACTCGTGGCATTCTTTCAGGATGAACACGCGAAAGAGGGTGTCCATCTCGTAGCATGTCGAACTCCCGTAGCGATCGTGGGCCTCGAATCTGAAGTAGGCTAATGGGAGTTCGAATACGAACTGCTCGACTGAATCGTGTTCGTGGTGAGTAAACCAGATTTCCGAAACGGCTCGAATGTCCGATTCTAACCCGGCGAGTGAGGTTCGATCGTACAACGGCGTCGAGTCATAGACTGGCCACTCGACGTACGGCTGTTGAGCGATTCGTCGAAAGACAGTGCGTTGTGACTCACAGGTCGCAGCCACTACGAGATGCTAGCCACGACACGCTAAAGAGTCCGTCTAACTGGCCAGTATAGGTGTCTCTATCAGAGTGGAACCTCGCAATTATCCTGCCGCAACAAGCGAAGGCTTCACGCCTCGCAAGCCGCTCTGACCTAGAACAGAGGGATTGAATGGAGCTCGATTGCCATGGCTGACAGCCTCGGACTGAAAGAGAGTATCTCAATGGCACTCGGCGGCATGATCGGAGGTGGCATCTACGCCGTTCTCGGTGTGGTGGCAAACATAACGATGTCCGCCGTCTGGGTCGCGTTTCTTGCCGCCGGAATCGTCGCCATGTGTGCGGGCTACTCGTACAACAAGCTCAACAGTCTCACGGACAACCAGGGCGGCTCTGTAACCTTTGTCCAGTGTTATCTCGACAACTCCACTCTGGCTGGAATCGCCGGCTGGACGCTCCTGTTCGGCTACATCGGTTCGATGGCGATGTACGCCTTCGCCTTCGGTGAGTTCACGGCTGCTTTCGGCATCATCCCCGAAAGCGTTCTGGAGCTCCCGACCAGACCGCTCATCTCGGTCTTGGCGGTGGCCGGGTTCGTCGGCCTCAATCTGCTCGGGTCGCGGACTACCGGAGCCGCAGAAAACGTCCTCGTCGCACTGAAGATCGGCATCCTCGTCGTGTTCGGTATTCTCGGGCTGGTGTATGCGTTCGGATTCAGTGGTGCGCAGTTCGAGTATGGTGTTAGCCATCTTGGTGGATTTGGCCCCCTCATGGCGGCGGCTATCTCGTTCGTGGCGTTCCAGGGCTGGCAGCTCCTGTACTACGACCAA
Source organism: Haloarchaeobius amylolyticus (assembly GCF_026616195.1). Lineage (NCBI taxonomy): Archaea > Methanobacteriati > Methanobacteriota > Halobacteria > Halobacteriales > Halorubellaceae > Haloarchaeobius > Haloarchaeobius amylolyticus. The sequence continues at coordinate 230,836 of NZ_JANHDH010000004.1, read as the reverse complement.
GAGGGCATCGAGAACCCCGTCGATACCATCCGGACGGCCGTGTACATCTCCATCCCGGTCGCCGTTGCAATCTACATCCTCGTGGGAATGGTGACGGTGAACCTCGTTCCGCAGGCGCTCACATCCCACCCACACGTCGCGCTGAAGGATGCTGCCTCACTGATGATGCAGCCCTACGGGCTAGCACAACTCGGAGCGGTCGTCCTTGCGCTGTCGGCGTTGTTCTCGACGGGGAGCGCCATCAACGCGACCCTGTTCTCGTCGGCGCATTTCGCCAAGGGAATGCTCGGTGACGACCTCCTCCCCGATCAGATCGGGAGTTCGGATGCTGACGGGGTTCCCGAGCGGACAGTCCTCGTCCTAGGTGTCATCACTGGGGCGTTTACGTGGTTCGGGGGACTCGGTGCTATCACCTCGTTCGCATCGCTGTCGTTCATCCTCGTGTTCGGGTCAATGAGCTACCTCGCGTTCCGCCAGCGTGATCACGACGAGGTGAACGCTCTCATCCCCGCAATCGGAACAGTCGGTTCGCTGGCGTTCTTCCCGCTAATGATGTACAACCTGTACACTCGGGAACCGAACACGTTCTATATCGTGCTTGGTATCGCCGTCGTCGTGCTTGCCGTTGAACTTCTCTACTTCGAGCGCGACATCATCGAGGAGGAAGTCAAACAGTTCGAGCCAGATCCCGGAGTTATCGACGAGAGCAACTGACCCTGTCCGTTCACCGTCTTTTCACGATGAATACGCGCGATACATTCAGCACTCGCTTGACAAACCCCCCAGATACGGTCAGTAACGCGGTGACCGACACAGAGAGAGTGGATTCAGCAAAGAGGTAACTACAGACGAAGTTTATAGGCTGAACAGGCGCAATACCACGGCCTTCAGGCCGTGGATACGCGCCGTCACTGGGCACCAGACCACCGTTGCACGGCTGCGCTGAGTTTCCCACGGAGATGTTTAAGTGACAGGCCGCCGTACCGGAGAGTAGGAATCGGTCGGAACGGAGCGGATTCCGAACCGTCCTCCGGAGGCGGCCTGTCCGCCCACCTAACGAGGCAGTATCCGAAAGGGCAGCCGGTGAACGACACATCCTCGAAGGGTGTACCGACGTGCCGACTGCTTGAAGCGAACCAAAAGGTACCCCCGAGTCCGCTGACGCCTGCTGGCGTCCCCGTGGCAAAAACAACACTGGGACGCCACACACGGTCGAGGATAGGGGTAACGGCCACTTGGCATGGCCAGCAGTCCACCAGTCCGATACCGTGGGACTACCTGCGCCCGAAAGGGCTGGTAGTCCGGTGATTGGACTACAAACCTGAAACTCCCACCGCTCGGGATTCCTCCGCGTTCACGCGGAGGAGGATGTCAATTTGAGCACAGGCGGCCCAATTTGCGAGATAAGTGTGTTGGGCCGTTGTGTTATCGCCCTATGAGTTCCAGTATCCGTCTGTGAACGTCCTCGGCTGAGTCATATATTTGGTCATCAGTTGAAGAGAGTACGTCCTCCAGGGATTGCTTGCCGCCCTGCGTTTCAAGTTCATAGTCGCCATAGACCTCAACCAACTCATCTGTCGTGGCTGGATAGTCGTGCGATTTGAGCGCTTCATCAAGATCACCAAGCCCTTCATCAGGGTCAACGCGCATCGGCTCTTCTTCATCGTCGTGGGTACGTGCCTCCTCTTGCATCCGCTCTCGCTGGCGACGTTTTTCATCATCCGCTTGCTCATCTCGGCCCTGTTTATCATCTGCCATATATCACGGGAGGGGATCCAGAGGGATAACAGTAGGGCTGGCTATCGGTCGAACTATCTTGGACACACCGTCCGATCACTCCGGCTGACCTGATGTCGATATATACGTACGACTCCCAAACAGCAAATCCATCGAAATGACATCGACAAGATAAGCTCTGTGTATGCAGCAGTGCCTTTTCAAACTACACAGTGTCTGTCAGTAATGCGATGACCGACACAAAGGCTTCATTCAGCACTGATCTCATGGGCTGTGCTTCAGAACCAACTGTTCAGGCACTCATCTCCGCTGGGTTCATCATCCCTTCCTTGACGCCGAAGTGGATGAGCACGAGATTGACGGGATAGGCTGCGATGAGCCCCATCGTGAGTGAGAACACCAGCGCCGTCCAGAACAGGATCTCGCCCATCCCAGCTTCGCCGGCGAGCCAGACATCCGTTCCTATGGCGACGATCTCCATGACGGTGATGCTGGCGGTTTCCGAATAAAAGGCGTCTTTGAGTGCCTCATTGAGCCCGACACCTTCCTGCATCAGCGGCCCGACCGTCAACAGATACCCGCCCAAGTACGCCAAGGTGAAGGAGAGAAGAATCGTGCCGGTTGTTTTGAACGCAAGCAGACCGACTGCAATAGAGACGCCGAGGATCTCGCCGGTTCCGCATCCTGAATAACAGTGGCTGACCGAGCGAAAGCTCTTCCGCCAGAGTGAGTCGTGGTCAATCTGCGTGCGTCCCGACCACCAGTAGCCAGCGAGTGCGATCGGACCGGAGTACAGTACCGTGAACCCCCAGACGAAATTCATCAAACTTGGAAGTTCCGAGTTGTTCTTCCGGAGATCCCAGATGAGTACCGAGAGTGAAAGCGCGACGAGTCCCCCCCACGTTGCGAGGTACATCGGATTCGTGAGGAAATTTTGTAAGGTCTGCTGCACTCCCATTGCCAATTGAAGAGGCTTTGGCCTTTATTATGGTTTGGTTGATTTCGTGATCTGGGACCGGATCTCACTCGTTTCGGGTCACATCATTCAGTGGTGCATACGCGCGATACGTTCAGCACTCGCTTGAGAAACTCCGCACATACGGTCAGTAAGTAACGCGGTGACCGACACAGAGCATGTGTCGGGCAATCTTCGGAATGCCGTTAGGTGACCTGCTCCGTTTCGAGCCACTCTTTGAACTCCCAGAAACAATCCGAACACAGACGACCCTCCAGCGTCTCGACCGAATCCGATGCGTGCTTGATTTGGTATTGCTGGTGGCGGGCCTGCGATGGGTCAAGTTCAGTCCCACACTTATCACAGTGTTCAGTCATGCCACAGGGTTGTCGCTGACGAGGGGAATATCTGAGGGTGTTCACTCCTTCAGAGTCACCCACTAGGGCAACCCCGTACTGCATTCGCGTGCTGTATCTCGCAGAGTCAGAGCGACCCACCCGAGAGATGTCAGAACAAGCGTGTGAGATACAGAGTGAGTTCCCAACAGAGGACCACTCTCGGGATATCCGGTAGTATATGCGCTCAGCATCGTTAGGTGTAAGCCCTTTCCGTTACTGTCCGTCTTCGGGATCGTCCTCTTCGTCAACGATCTCAGTTGGCGCCTCTCCGGATTTCTGGGTTGCCTCCCTCGCACCCTCGCCCTCGGGACCAGGGTCGTTTTCGTCGCCCTTGACGGACTCGACGTCAGGGTCAATTTCCACCTCCGCATCGATCTCTTGTCCTTGGTCTTCGATGTCTGTCGAACGGTTTTCGGCTCCGCCCTCTTTTTCTTCCTCGGCCATGTTGATACACAACTGCGGAGTGGGTAAAACATCTGTGGCCGTACTTGTGCAGGTTGGATACGGGTACAACGTTCCGTCCTCATTCCAGTGGTCCATGTCAGGCTACGAAATATTGCTGGCCGATTCAACTGGGAATTGGATTTCCGCCAGAACACCGACAGCCTCCTCGGAATGACAACGCCTGTCGACCCTGCGACCTACCCGCATGCGCTTATCGAAACGAGCGAACAGCGAGCAAAGACACTACGAGACACACTTTCCGAGACTGAAAATCAGGCGCTCTACAAGAAGATGGACGAGTACGTCACCAACCTGTTGGAGAACGACGACCACGCACGCAATCACCTCGAAGACACAGACTTCGACACCTTCGACGTCTTATCGCCCGCGCTCGATTTCAACTACGATCGGAAGATGCACGACGTTCGCCGGATCGGGATGGAGTACAAAGGCTCCCTCGCCGACGAGGAACAAAGCGCGTTCAGAAGTTTGCTTGAGGCGCTTACAATGTACGGGCCAGTCCGCGAGTGCTTCAAGGACCTCTACATCCAGTGGGCGCTGGTGAAACTCTCACAATGAAGCCCGTAACAGGTCCGTTCGGTGGGATCGAACTCCCCGTACGCTGCTACGGGGCGTACAGTTCCTGTGTCTTCGACACCGCACCGGCAACATAATCTCGCCAGCCTTGACTCGGTCGGTCAACAGCCCCGCGCTCGTAACCCGGAGTTGCGAATGCCGGCACGCACTGGTTATGCGAACGGGAGCTGTAGTCAGTCGTATGGTTAACTCAAACTCGGACGATATCGGCCCGAAAGAGCGTGATCAGCGCGAGATCGGGGTGGAACTGGTCGAACAGAGCACGGGTCTGGGTTCGAGATGGCCCGCGCCCACTGGGGCAAAATGAACAGGCGATGATTTATGACTGTTCGACGATAATTAATCACATGGAAATTCGCCCTGCGGAGTCGGATGACCGGGAACGAATCAGAGCAATCGCGCGCGACTCGCTGCAATCGTCGTACTCGCTCAGCCCACAGCAGATCGAGATGATACTTGAAGAGGAGTTCGACGACACCTCACTGAACCACCTGCTCGACGATCCGGATACGACGGTGCTCGTCGTCGACGAGACGATTGACGGCACGGAGACGGTTTCCGGGTTCATCACGGTTCAAATCGGAACGCAAGCGACAATCCGGTGGCTCCACGTGGATCCAGAGGCACGGGGCAGGGGCATCGCCACGACGCTGCTCGGTCGCGTTCGCGAAGAATTTGTCGAGAAGCCGATTGCAGCGTCTGTCCTCGAGGATGCCGCCGAGGGCGGCGAGTTCCTCAAGGGGTTCGGCCTCAAAGAAAGTGGCCACGACCAGATAATAGTCGGTGGAGAGGAACTCGGCGTCACCATGTTCACCGAGGGCGAAGGGACGGAGACGTCGAACGAACCCACCGTCCCGGTGCCTGAGTCCGTCAGTATCGACGGAGTTGACCGGCCACTCGACCGCGACGAGAGCGTTCCTGGCACGGAGGCCCCATTCTTTACGTTGTACTCTGCGGAGGACGAGCAGGATGCGTACGGGTACTTCTGTTCACAGTGTGGCAGTACGAACGTCTCCGCCGACGGACAAGACAGGCTCGAGTGTGGGGACTGTGGCAACGCACACTTGGCCGACGAGTGGGACGGTGCGTACCTCTAAAAACCGGTTGACATCCTCCCGCGCCTGAAGACGCGGGAATCCCACGGCACCGCACCGCTGAGTTGGGATATTATGGTTCGCGGTTCGCAACCTGTTCTCGCGGGGCGAAACTGCCCTCGCTACGGTCGAACAGGCGAACCGCTGGCTGTGCCAACCAGCCGTTATCCCTATCACCGCCATCCGTGGCGAGACTCGGGAGTACCTTTTGTCGAATGTTCTCTGCGCCGTTCACGTCCGCGTTCGCAACTGTATCGCACTGTTCACACACGTACAGTCCACGTTCAACGCGCTGATCATCGTCGGTCTGTCCACACGCCGAACACGACTTCGACGTATCACGTTCCGACACCAACTCCATGTCGATGCCTTCGGCTGCTGCCTTGTAGTCGAGGAGCGTCGTGAAGCGGTCAAACGCCCACCCGTGCAAGTCGAGATTGCCGTGATCACCCCAATTCCGGGGTTCGTCGTTTTCGTCGTCCTCCCGGATGCCACCGAGGTCGCCAACGACAAGCGTCCCGACACCTCGTTCAACGCACTCCTCGACAACCGCTTTCGAGAGTGCGTGCAAGAAGTGTGTCCGACGACCCGTTCGCTTTCGGTCAAGACGGGTCGCCTCACGGGACGAAGAATCGTCGCATTTGGCTTTCTGCTTCGTCAAGTAGTATTCGTCCTCTTTGAGTGCGCCACCGGGATACAACACCGACTCACCGCCGAACGAGACGGCGGCGAAGTTGCAAATCCCGAGGTCAACACCAGCCACCTCGTCACCCGGCGGGTCCGGGTCGATGGTGGTTCGACAGACGAATTGAAGCCGCCACTCGTCGCGCTTGTAGACGGCACGAACCTGTTGAATGTTCCACTCGGTCAGGTCAACATCCGGGCGAGTCTCGTACTCGCAGAGAACGAAGTCCGAGCGGTGTTCTTTGAGGTTGCGGCCTTTCGAGAGGCGAACACGGGTGAATTGTGCGTCGTGTTTGAAGCCAGCCGCTTTGAACGACACGGTTGAACGTGGGTGGGCGTCTCCGTTTTTGCGGTAGCCGGGCGGTCGAGCACGGTCGTCGCCGTTCCGACGCTTGCCGAACCAGCCGTTGAACGCTTCAGCGAGTTCTTCGAGAACGCGCTGACTGGATTGTGAATGTAAGTCCGTGTAGCGTTCGTGGCTTTTGAGTTCGGCTTTGAGTTCCCCGTCATCGGGGATCTCGCCCGTTTCGTCCCACTGTTCTTGTGCGTAGTAGCGACCGACGTTCCAGAGCTTTGAGGCGGCCCACCCGAGTTGGTCGAGGTCGTCATAAACCTGTCGCTGGTTCGTGATGGTGGCCTCGAAGGTTCGGATGGTCCGACTCATTTTCTGGCTTCATAACCGGTTATGCGTACTGTTTTATTAATAGTACCGGTTGGCGTGGAATATCCAGACGTGCCATCGAAGGTGGATTGTGAAGGAGTTCTCGGATTCATCCTGCGCCTAAAGGCGCAGGTATTCTCCTTGATTCTCTATAAATCACCCAAATGCGGTCGCAGCGCGGCGTTTCTCCCTGTGCGAGGCTCTGAAGGACGCTCACCGGGGTGAACTCACGACGGCGATTCTGGAATACCGTGTCAACTCTGGGTCGTATCCGTTCCGTCCGTATCCGACGCCGCACTGTCGGCATCCTCTTCCTGCATCTCCTCTGGGTCGGCACCGGTCTCTTCGCCTCGTCGTCGCAATCACCAACTACGAATGTGTAGACATCCGGGAAGTACCATAACACGGCGGGAAATCTCTTCTATGGCCCTCAAGCATTTGCCATCGTAAGCGGAATATGGCTCGTATGAGCGACAGTGATGGAAGTCGCCCGAGTGACACGATGCGTGAGCGCGTACCGGAGAACAGTCGGAAGTTCTGGCTACTGTTGAACGCGAACCGGTGGCTGGTCGCCGCCGGGATTTCGGGCGGCGTGTTCCTCACGCTCGCCATCATCGGGCACCTCCACCCGACCGGGACACCGGCGCTGTTCAGCCGGGGGGACCCCATCGAGACGCTGTTCCAGGCGTTGCTAACGTCCATTATCACGGGCGTCACGCTCGTGCTCGCGCTCAGTCAGCTCGTCCTCTCTCAGGAACTGGGGCCGGTTGGAGATCAGCGCGAACGCATGGAGGGCGCGATGTCGTTTCGGAAGGACGTCGAGGACGTTATCAAGGAGCCCGTGAGTCCCGCCCAGCCCTCGGCGTTCCTCCGGTCGCTCGTGAAACTCACGAAGCGACGCGCCAAAGCCGTCTCGGATGCCATCCAGGACATTGACGACGAGGCCCTCACCGACCAAGTGGCCGCGTTCACAGAGAACGTGAAGGGGAACGCGGACGCCGTCGAGAACGGTCTCACGGACGCCCAGTTCGGGGAGTTCGACGTGGTGTTCTCCGCGCTGAACTACAACTACTCGTGGAAGTTGTACGCGGCGCGCCGCATCCGCGCGGAGAACGAGGACGTGCTCACCGAGGACGCGCGCGCGGCGTTCGACGAACTCATCGACGCGCTCGAACTGTTCGGGCCAGCGCGCGAGCACTTCAAGACGCTGTACTTCCAGTGGGCGCTCATCGACCTTTCCCGGACGATGCTGTATGCGTCCGTGCCCGCACTCCTCACGGCGATTGCGGGCATCGTCTACCTCGACCCGGCGCTGTTCACGGGGACCGTGTTCGGCGCGCGCCCGCTCGTCGTGGTGGTGAGCGCGGGCGTGGCCGTCTCCCTGCTGCCGTTCGCGTTCCTGTTATCCTACATTCTTCGCATCGTCACCGTGACGAAGCGCACCCTCTCCATCGGACCGTTCATCCTCCGGGAGACCGACCGGTCCCGCGACCTCGACTGGGGCGAGACCGAAGCGAAGAGCGGGGAGAGCGCGGGCGTCGGCAACGAGAGTACGTAACGCGGACATTGGCCGTTCACTCGGCCCAGCGGACGTTCTCGGAGCCGAGGGTGCGTGACGTGTTTTCGAATTCGAACCCGTGGAATCGTCCAGTACGGCTATCCGGATATCAGGTGTCACAGGACGAGTTACAGTCCGGGTTCATAGCATTGCCGACAGACTTGTTAGAAGCCCCGATTACGACGCGTGTAGAAAACTGCGAGGCCGAGTACACAGAGGCCAATCCCCCACCAAAGGTCATCTCCGGGCAGGAGGGTAAGAATGATTGTCACGACACCTGATGACAGAAGCGACCATCCAAGCGTTGTCTGGGATGACATAGTGATCATAGCGGTGGAGAGCGGTTAAATCACCTGATGGTTTGAGACACACGCAAGTTTACCGAACAAATATTTCGGCTTCTAATATATAATATATATACTTGAGGGGTTGTGTGATACCTCTATATTATTTGATATAAATTGAGGGTGAGAAGTGTTCTTCAGAGTGGTTTATCGGGGCTTGCGTCTGGTCAGTATACTTTGACAACATGTTCCAAGGAACCGGGAACTGCCAACGGATATATTGACAGTTGGATGAAAACGTAACCCGTATGACTTCAGACCGTGTCATCGATCTGCTCCAGAAGGCGTACGGCGACGAGATGGAGACCGTCATGAACTACCAGACGAACGCGATAGTGTTGGACGGCGTCCGGGCCGAGGAAATCAAGGAGAGTCTCCAGTAAGACATTCAGGAGGAGCTGACTCACGCACAACAGCTAGGAAACCGTCTCAAGCAACTGGACGCTAGACCGCCGAGCTCGGCAGAGTTCACTCCTCGACAGGACTCGTTGCAACCGCCCGAAGATTCGACCGACGTGCTCTCGGTCATTCGGGGCGTTCTCGATGCCGAAGAGGACGCTATCGACACGTATCGATCACTTATCAAGGCTGCCGAGGACGCGGACGACCCCGTCACGGAAGACCTCGCAGTGGCGATTCTGGCCGATGAGGAGGCACACCGGACCGAATTCCAGGGTTTCGAAAAGGAGTATCACAACGACTGAGAGACGCCCGGTGAAGTGCGTCAAGGACGTATCGAGGTTCTCGGCCACTCGACTGTTCGAGCGTCCGGTGGGCGCTTCGAGTCCCGGTCTGCTGGAGTCCGGCGCGGACTTTCTCAAACTCATGGAGGTCGTGGGGTAATTCCCGCCAGCTAAAACTAGATAGCGCCTGTTAAATTTCATCGCTGCTGTGACGTACATTGTTGGTTGAGGCCCCCTCTTGTGATTTGTCGGCTACTGAGAACCAGACGTGGCCGTGGGAGATCGGGGTGGCTACCAGCTGAACAGGGGATTCTACTGCCCCCAGACGAGTTTCGTCAGTGCTACCAACAATCTGCTTCTCAAGAGCGAATTTCATACCGGCAGTGAATCTCATTTCGAGTGCTCTATTGAATCCGATGACGGCGACGGGATGAGTGAGAACGAGCGCTACGATGCCGACCACTGCCAGGTCTGTTCCGAGGTCCTCCAGGAATGCGCCGAGAGTTGTCGGAATATGATGAGAACCTGACTAATTCCCGAATAGCACACGAATCGGCGCCGCTGCGGTCCTGCCTTTTGGTTCCAACCGGCGTCGCGAGAGGCCGGAATCCTCGTAAAGAGAACAACTGAACACGCTTAGAGTTCCGGAACCGCCGTGAACAGGAGGACGAACGCATTCACGGTCAGTAGCAAAAGCACGAGCCACTGGAAGATGCGCTCGGGGATGTGGTCGAAGATGTACACGCCGACCCAGGCACCGACGAACACCATCGGCATGGCGACGAGAGCCTCGATCATCAGTGGCGTCGTCACGGCTCCCGTGTACGTAAGGGTCCCGAGGCGGTACAGCATGAGCGTCCCGAAGAAGGCGGTGAACGTGGCCTTCATCTCCTCGTCACTCCAGAATCCGCTCGCCGCCATGAAGGCGCCGTAGACGATCATCGGCGGACCGGGGACGGCGACGGCGCCTCCGAGGATCCCCGCGAGCAACCCAGCCGTCACACCGATAACATTGCCCGGTCGGTAGTCCTTCTCCTCGATCCAGTCCGTCACAGTATCGAGTTGCTGGGTCGCGCCAACGACGATGACCGCCAGCACAAGTGTGAGCCCGATGGCAACGCGCATCTGGGCCTTATTGAACTCGCTGAACACGTAGATACCGAGTGGCATCCCGACGACGAGACCACCGACAGGAACAATCCACTTCTCCCAGTCAAAGGCGTCGCGGACGCTCCACCAGACGCGAGCGTTACTCACGACCGCCGTCGCCGTGAAGATGATCGACGCACTCGAGGGCGACCGAAACAGCGGCATCATCCCCATCGACACCTGCGCGAAGCCGAAACCAGCGATGCCGTGAACGACTGACGCGACGAGGATGACGACCGCAGACAACCCCGTCGTAACCCAGTCACTCGTCATCGACACCGCCCCCACGAACGAGTCAGTGGATGCATCTCTATAGATATACCGTGGCCCCCTATCTAAGTGTAATGTATCCGAGAGCCGAAGAGGACCGCTCCAGGCTGTATTTTGCAATCGCCTCTGGTCGCACCACACGTTCCTGTACCCGACTCGGGTGTGCGCGTCTCGGACGTGGAGTCCGGGCTTCCGCGAGACGGTGTTGGCAGACGAACCTGGGTAATGTGTCGAGTATTAGGCGTAACCCACTACCGGGTGGAGTGCGTATCTGAACACCACCACGATGAACGATATCCCGGCACTCGGTGAGTGGACGTCCCTCGGTGGCGACCCTGCCAGCGACGATACAGGCGCCCCCGACGCCGTCTTCGCCCACGTCAGCGACCTCCACGGACAGCTGACGCCACGCCACCAGGTCTACTACGACAACCAGACGTCGAAGCCGGATCTCGACTTCGGAGACGACGACCGCATCATAGAGCGCGGCGGTGGGATTCCCCTCCTCGCTGCCAAACTCGACGAACTTCGCGAAGACCACGACGTCTGTACGCTCATGAGTGGAGACACGTTCCATGGGTCGGCCGTGACCACCTACACCGATGGACGAGCGATGCTCGACCCCATCAACGAACACGTCGCGCCCGACATCTATGTCCCGGGGAACTGGGACTACTCGAACGAGGCCGCCGAGGATGGCAACTTCGTAGAACTGATGGACGAGGTGGACGCCCCGATTCTTGCGAACAACCTCTACGATTGGGAGACCTACGAGCGATTGTACGACGCGTACAGCATCCTCGATGTCGGCGGACTCTCTGTGGGCGTCGTCGGGATGACGAACGTCTACGTCGATCGGATGGCGCCTGCGTTCTACGAGGGGAAGTACCGCTTCGGGAAGCATCCCGCACTCCTCGAGGAGTCCGCACAGGCCGCCCGCGAGGACGGCGCCGACGTCGTGGTCGCGGTCACCGAGATCGGCCTCCCGTGGGTGGTCCAAGCCGCCAAGGACTGTGCGAGCGTGGACGTGATGTTCAGCGCACACACCCACGAGTACACCTACGACCCGATCGTCGTCGAGGAGACCAACACCGTGGTGGTCGAGTCCGGGATGGGCGAGGCGCTCGGCCGTGTTGACCTCCGGGTTCTAGACGGGGAGATACAGTTCCGTCACCACCTCTACTGTCTGACCGAGGACGGCGAGCACACGCCGGAACCGGACGAGGATGCACAGGCGACAGTCGAAACCGTGCGTGCGCCCTTCTTCGAGGCCGACCCGGAATTCGAGCGAGGGGCGGGCGCGCTCGACCGGCCGCTGGATACGGTCGTCGGCCGGACGGAGCAACCACTCTACCGGCAGTCGTTCCTCGAAAGCGCGTGGAACACGCTGTTCAACGATGCACTGCAGGCGCACTTCGACACCGACCTCGCCGTCTCACACGGGTTCCGGTACGGGACCGCTATCCCGCCCGGCGACATCACGCTCCGGCAGCTGTATACGTTCTTCCCGATGACAACGCCCGTTGCCCGCGGCGTCGCCTACGGTCAGCAACTCACGAGCCACATGGAGGAATTCCTCGAAGACAACTTCACGCCGTACCCCTACGATCAGGAAGACGGTCGGGTCCGCAACTTCTCCTCGAACGTCGAGGTGACTGTCGATCCGACCGCGAAGCGCGGCCGTCGCCTCGTCGAGTTGCAGATCGACGGCGAGCCGGTCGACCCCGAGGAGACGTATTCGGTGGCGACGTTCCGCCGGCCTGGCGACCCCGAGCGCGACCTCGGAAACTGCGGCTTCCCGTTCCAGGACGTCGAGGTCGAGGACGACACGATACCGGTCGATGTCATCGTCGACTATCTTGAAGAGCACTCGCCTGTCGACTACGAGGTGATGGGGCTGGTCGAGACCGCAGACGACGGTGGGCGGGCGCAGAACACGCCCGCAGACGGGCCGTATCCGTTCATCCAGCCGGGCGTCGACTATCAGGGTGGTGATGCGTACTGCGAGACGTCCTTGATTCCTCGTGGGAACACGTTCCCCGAAGAAGGGCGTAATCGAACGCGCTAGATGGGGACAGCGCACGCGACAGGTCCGACGAACGACGGACTCGACACGACACAGGCAGATACATGGTCAAAAACATCACTCCGGAACGACTTGCGGGGAGGATCGACGCCGACGAACAGTTCACGCTCATCGACGTGCGTCCCGAAGACAGCTTCGAGGCCTGGCACGTGCGCCACGCAGAGAACGTCCCGTACGATCCCGACGAGGGGCTGAGCGAGGACCAACTGAACGAGGTGAACGCGCTGGTCGACAGTCGGCCGGTCGTCGCAATCTGTGGGAAGGGGTTGACGTCGACGCCGTTCGCGTTCGACCTCGAAGAGCACGGCTACGACGACGTCTCGGTCGTCACTGGCGGCATGGAGGACTGGAGCAAACTCTACGAGGTCGTCCCTATCGAGACAGCCAGCGACGACCTCGTCGTCCGCCAGGTCCAGCGCCGAGCGAAGGGCTGTCTCGGCTACGTCATCGGCTCGGAAACGGCGGATGAGGCCGTGGTGGTCGATGCGACCAGACAAACCGACCAGTTCAAAGTTGCTGCCCAGGACGCTGGGCTCTCCATATCGCGTGTGCTCGATACGCACGTCCACGCCGACCATATCTCAGGCAGTCCGGCGCTCGCCGACGAGGTCGGCGTACCCTACCACCTCGGCGAAGCAGCCAGCGAGCGCGGTGTCGAATACGACTACGAACCGGTGTCGGATGGCGAGGTCATCGACGTGGGTGACGTCGAGATCGAGGCGCACCACACGCCTGGCCACACCTCGGAGATGATGAACTACCTCGTCGACGGCGAACTCCTGTTAACGGGCGATACGCTGTTCGTCGACTCCGTCGGGCGGACGGAACTCCAGTTCGGCGAGGACGACGCCTCCCGTGGTGCAGAACTACTGTACGACTCGCTCCACGGGACCATCCTCGACCTCCCGGACGACACGACGATCCTGCCGGGCCACCTCACCGTCACGAGCGACGGCCGCTACGAGAACGGCTCGCCGGGCGAACCCCTCGAGGCCCGGCTCGGGAACCTCCGCGACGAACTCGACTTCCTCGGGCTCGACCGCGAAGCGTTCGTCGAGCGATTGACCGAGGATGCCCCGGAGAAGCCCCCGAACTACGAGACAGTTATCGCCATCAATATCGGCAAAGAGATCGTCGATGACGAGGGCGAGGCGACGGAACTCGAACTGGGGCCGAACAACTGTGCCGCCTAGCGGACAGAGCCCGCTCTCCCGTCGCAGGCTCCCCCAGCTGACGGGGGCGTCCACTCTCGGAGCATTCGCGGGCTGTGCCGGTCAGCTACCAGGCACCTTTCACACTGTGTCGCTGGCAACATCGAAGTCATCGCCGGGATGCTCGCTGGCGCCGATATCTCCCACCTCCAGTGGGCGCAGTTTCTCGCACGCACCACGGTGGGGAACCTCGTCGGTGGCGTCGTGTTCGTCGCCCTGCGAAATTACAGTTACGTCGTCTGGGGGACCGAAGGTGAGACCGTCGCCGAGTCCATCGAGGCGACCGAAGAGTAAAGAAACGACCCCACGGGAGCCGCCGGTCGTAGACGCGAGGGGTCGGCGGTTTGCATGGGCCCGAGAGGAGCCGCCACGAAAGCATTCGTAGGACGAGACGGTGGGAGGCATCACTCGCTGTCGGTTCGCTCCTCGGGTGGGACGAACGGGCCGACTGAGACAGTGTGGCGAGCGATGGTTGCCGCACGGAACATGTACGCGATGAACACCGCAAGTGGCGTGACGATGATCCCGAGACCGAGGCTAAACAACAGCGGGAGATACGGTTCCGGAACGGTGACGGAGTCAGGCCGGTAAATAAGGGCCATTGCGACGCTGGCGGCGAGGGCTACGAGGCCACTGTACGCGACCACACGGGAGAGTCGAGCGAAGTCCTGCTGGAGCGAGAGTGTCTTGAAGAACTGTCGTGTGACGGCGATCGCCTCCAAGAGGTCGTCGATCGCATCGAGTTCCGACTCCGCGGCCGGAGAGAACTGGTCGTACTCGTTCTGGAGATGTTCTGTCGCGGTCATATTCCGTGCGTATTCGGTACCCAGGATGACCGCGAGAACGTTCGCGATGGCTGTCTGACTCTCTATCTTCTCCGAGATGCTCTCACCGTAGGTGGCGATTCCCGCCGCGTAGTCCTCGGCCTCGGCGGGAATATCGTCACTGGACTCGAACGCCGAACTGAGGCGGTTCGCGCGTTCAGTGAGCGTCTCAGCGATCAGGCCGAGAAAATCCGCCGGATCGTTCGGCACGGACGACTCACCGGCGTGCTCCCGCACCCGACGGCGGAGGTCGCGCGTGCCGTCCATCTGGTTGAACAGTTCCCTGGGGGAGCCGAACATGCGCGAGAGGACCAGCTGGTTGATGGATAGCGCGATAGTGACAAGGGTCACCGTGCCGGAGATAAATCCGCTCGCGAAGGCCGACGCCGCAGCACTCCCTGGCCCGATGGCCAACAACCCGAGCTGGGTGAGTGCGAAAAACAGCGCCGCGACAGCGCCGACGAGAACGCCGGTGACGGCGATTCGATCCCCACCGAGGAGGAGCCAATGCAACGCTCGTTCACCGACTCCCTCGATACTCCGGACCGAACTCGCTGTCGACGCCGTCTCACTCATCGACTCCTCCGAACAAACTGTGGTACTGTCGTGACAGCTGTCGATCGAAATATCACGCGTTCACTCGAACTTCGGGACGTTATTTTATAACCTTGGGTGGTTGCTTGGATGGTGTTCGGATAGGAGGTCCCCGATCTGGACGAATTAATATTCGAGCCGGCACAGAATCCGAACCCACGAACGCTTTCGCAGACAGGTTGAATCAGAAGAGTTCGCCTTTGTTCGCCACTAAGAGGGTGTCATAGAAGGGTTCCCAAGGCCTTCATTAGAGAATGTCGTAGAACAGTTGCCATCCTTCTGCAGAGAGTCTGGTGGCTACTCACGACAGGGGTGTCTGCCTCAGGAAAACAGTTACTCTCTACGGAACGACACGGATGAATTAGTTCCTGGGAGTCGGGGAGACTCCCCAGGCGTTGCGCGCTGACGAAAGCGTCTCGCCGGCGACAGCGCCCTTGTATCCGAGGATGTCGTCATACCCTGTTTCGGACATCAGAATCGGAACGAAGGAGGTATCGGCTACGTATTCGTCCCCCTCGCTACGTACGACGGTTGTCCCTGGTTCGACCACTTCGAAGTTGTCGACGAGGAGATCATAGTTGGCGTCCGGCTGTGTCAAGACTGCTTCAGTCATCGTGTAATATGTCGAATCTACCTCTACCGGTTCCCCAGGAAGTGCATCAACCAACTGAAGGAAGGCCTCAACGATTTGCCGCGCGTTCTCTGTCGCCTCCTCGGTACGCGTTCGGCCTGCTTCGATAGTGAGAACGGGTGCTGACGTTGCGAATGCTCCCTCGAAACAGGGCGTCTGGTCAACAACGTGAGACACTGGGAGGCGAGCGGCTAGTGCCTGTACCTCGGGGTGTGACCGTGAAACGAGCGCGATTGGATCATCGTAGGAGTGGGTGGAATGGAGAGAGAGGACGACGCCACAGTCGCTGATTGTTTTGAGGAGCGCAGCAGCGAGTCGGCGTTCGCGGTCCTCGCTGGCTGGATCGCCTGGAAACACTCGGTTCATGTCGGCATCGAGGTATCGGCGATGGCTCGCGACGGCAGGCGGATTCGCTACTACGAGTTGTATCGGTCGCTGTAAGTTCGTGGAGGATTCGAGAACTTCCCGGACTGCCCGAACGCCACTCGGTTCATCACCATGAATACCCCCGACAATTGCTACGTCAGCGTCATCTCCGGGACCGAGTACTGCTGCTGCTGGCGTAATGTCTTCTCCGAACACTCTCATTACTATCCGGTGCAGGCCAAAATACCTCACGACCGGAATCATCCCACCTCAGCGTTCATCTAGCTCTTTAGTGTGGTAATCGTTCTACGACATCCTCCGCCATTAAAGTTGAACGAATGAATGGTCCGAGACTGGCGTCGGGACGACGCCCACCGCACAGACTTTCCGTCACCAACCCGTAACATTACCCCCATGCCCGCGGACTTCGAATCTCGCTTCGACGTCGACTACGACGGTGAACTACCGGGGAGCGTCGACGAGGCCGCGCTCAAGCGGATGGAGACAGTCGCGTACGTCCTCGACGAGAGTGTGCGCGTCCCCGGCATCGGCGTCCGTATCGGTGTCGACCCGGTTCTGGGGGCACTCCCCCTCGCTGGCGACGTGGTGAGCGCCGCCTTCTCCCTGTACATCGTCGCCGAGTCGGCGTACCTCGGAGTCTCCTTCACAACGCTGGTGGAGATGCTCGCCAACATTACCATCGACGTGGCGGGTGGATCCATCCCCTACGTCGGTACTGTGTTCGACGCGCTCTGGAAGGCGAACAAGCGCAACGTCACGCTCGCACTGGAGGACCTCGCCGAAGTGGTGGAAACGGACGGGTCCGGTGACAGGACAGACGGCGGCGTCGACATCCCCGTCGAACCTGACGACTGAGTGGGGTCGCTGGGCTACGTGTTCGTCGAAGAAGTCCACGACCTGTGTGTAGGCCTCGATGCGGTTCGACGAGTTCCTCGAACACCTCGTCACAGTCGGAATCGCTGGTGAAAAGGAACCGCTTCCCTGATCAGAGCTCGTAGCAGGCGATATCTTCAGGTCGATGCCCGTTGGTCGAGGGGGTCCTCAAGTTCGCCCATCACCGCTTCGAGGGTGTCGGTCGCTGTGAGGAGTCCCACAACGTCACCATCTTCGAGGACGAGCGCGAGTTCCTGGTCCTCGGCCTGGAATTGATCGAACGCGTCGCTGACGTTCGTCTCCGCCGCGAGTGTCATCGGGGGTGCCGCGATTTCGGTGAAGGAGATGGTGCCGTCCACGAGGTCTTCGTAATGGTCAATGATCGACGGTGCGTACACAATTCCGTGGAAGTCGGTCAGTTCCTCACCAACTAGTGGAAACCGGGTGTGTGGCGTGTTGCGGATGCGATCGAAGTTCTCGTCGACCGAGCGGGTGGTCGAGAGCGCGATAATATCGTCTGCCGGGACCATAATTTCACTAATCGAGAGCTCGTCGATGTCGAGTGCGCCGAGGACTTCGTCGCGGCGCTCCTCCGGGAGTTCACCCTCTTCCAGTAGCGAATTCAACCGGTTTCGGAGTTGAGCTCGTGATTCGAGAACCTCTTCTTCGGTTTCTAGCCACGCCCCAGTCATCTCGATACCGAACAGCTTGAGCGTGGCCTTGGCGACCCAGTCGCCAAGCGTAATGAGCGGAGAAATGAGCCAGTTGAACCAGTACAGCGGCGTTGCCCCGTACCGGCACACCAGCCGGGAGCGCTCGACACCGAGGTAGGTCGGCGTCTGTTCGCCGTGCGTGAGATGGACGAGATTGATGATCCCGAATGCGATTATCGCACCCGCTCCGATCGACGCGAGCGGTGTGGTGGCGAAATACGGTTCGAATAACGCCGCCAGTGCGGGCTCTGCGACGATCCCGACTGCGATGCTGGATGCGGTAATCCCGACCTGACACGTCGTGAGATAGATCTCCAAGTTGTTCGTCATCTCCCACGCCCGTTCGAGGGCCGGGGTGCCATCAATGAACTCTTGTTCGCTGAACTGTCGTGCCCGGGTCAGCGCAAACTCAATGGCGACGAAGAAGCCGTTGGTCAAGATGAGAGCGAGACCAGCGACCAAGCGGAGGCTAAGCTCGAGCGGGGTCATTGTGTCCTGCTACTGAACCCTCGCAGTAAATAAGCACGGAAGTTCGATACCCGGAAACGGCTCATAGAACCGCTACTCCCCATGTCCAACTGTGATGACGGGAACTGGTGCAGAGCGGACGGTCTTCTCGGCGACGCTCCCGAGAAGGATTCGATCGCTCCCGCGCCTCCCCGTCGTCCCCATCACGACGGCGTGGATATCGTTCGAGTCGATGGTGTCGAGTACCACCTCGATCGGTGACCCGTGCTCGACGTGCCGGACACTATTCGAAACGCCGTGTGTCTCTGCCTCGGACACGAGGTCGTCAACGGCGTCGGTCGCTGCCTGTTCACGTTCTCGTCCCGAAATCGTGGAGCGAACGTCCAGACCTAGCGACGTATCGTCGACGACAGACAGCACGTGAACGGTCGCATCGAGAGCCGCTGCCAGGGAGAGGCCATGCTCGGCAGCATGGGCCGCACCAGCACTCCCGTCGGTCGGTAGGAGGATGGTCTCGTAGGGGAACACCAGCTGTTCGTCGGGCTGCATCCGCGCTGTGAGGACAGGGACGGAAGATAGACGGACGACTTTCTCCGTGACGCTTCCGATGAGGTATCGTGACACTCCCTCCCGACCGTGGGTCGGCATCACGATCACGTCGTACTCGTATTGCTCGGCGTACTCGACGATTGTCGGCGCTGGATGCCCCTGGACGACGTCGGAATCGTAGTCGACGCCGAGTGTATCCAGTGTCTTTTCTGCTTCCTCGACGATGTCCTCGCCCTCCTGAACAAGGGCGTCAACGACCTGGGTTTCGACGACCGTGACACTATCGCGTCTCGTATCCGCGACGAACAGAACGTGGATCGTGGCGTCGGCCCAGTGTGCGATCTCGGCAGTGTGATGCAATGCCTCCGCAGCCCCATCGCTTCCATCGAACGGGAGCAGAATGTCCTCATACATGTGTACTGTGAGTCCCTACGGGCATCACGCTCAAGTGGCTTGTCACCCACCAGCGGAGGCGTCTCACCCGCTACTCGATTCCGGCTCCCGAACTCACATCACCGGAACTGGCGACGTTCGGACGATTTTCGCACTTCCGCCACCCATCATGTAGCGGCTGAAATCGGTCGTGCCGTGCGTGCCGAGGATCGCCACGTCGATGTAGCTTCGGATCTCTTTCGACGGAACACCAAATTCGATCTCACTCTCGATGCTATCGATCGTCGCCGCCTCTGCAGTCTCGATAGCGTCTGCGATAATCTCGTCCGCTCGGGTGGTGAGTTCCTCGTCTTTCACCAGAGAGCGAGCATCCGGACCGAGGCTTCCTGTCTCGACAGCGTGGAGTAGATGAAGCCTGGCACCAGTTGCGTTTGCGAGGGCAACTCCTTCGGACACTGCGAGTTCCGAACCACGGCTGCCGTCCGTCGGAACCAGAAGCTCTTGGCTCGGGTAGGTGAGTGGTTGGGTCCCGGGATTGACTGCGATCACCGGGACGTCTGCGGTGTTGATAACGCGCTCTGTAACGCTTCCCAGGAGAAACCGCTGCAATCCACGCTGTCCGTGGGTCGGCATCACCATCAACTCGATGGCTGACTGCGTACTATACTCGACAATCGCTTCATACGGGTCTCCCTGGAGTACCTCCGAGATCACGGTGACGCCGCGTTCTGTAGCGCGCTGGGCTGTTTCGTTCCTTCCTGCTCCAGAGCGTCACTCACATCATCTTGTACTCCGGGAGGGCTGTCTTGGCTGGTGTCTACGACGTTGAGGACGTGGACCGTTGCCCCGTGCTCGGCGGCTATCTGGAGGGCATAGTCGAGGACCGATGCTGCTGGCTCGCTCCCATCTGTGGGAAAGATGATCTAGTCGTACATAGGAGAGGTCTAAGGGACTGAATGGGCGTTACTGACCTTCGGTAGTGATATCCAGCGCTCCTTCCTCTGCCGTCTGGGCTTCACGCCACCAGACCAGCTCGAACTCGATACTCTGTTTTGCCTCGGTATCCCCTTCAGACCAGTCCGACTCGCCTTCCAGCTTGAACGTCACCGGGTTCGTCGGGTCCAACTGGACCTGCTGCCCACCGAGTTTGAGCGTCACAGCGTCGTCGCCGTCGAGTTGCTCGGCGAGTTCGCGGAGGTACGATGCAATTTCGGACCGCGTTTTCTCGGCTTCAGTTTCGAGTTCTCCCATACGTACGAGTACGTGAGAAGTCACGATAACCGGAGGGGGAGATTCTCTACCCGGAGGAATCACTCACCGGTGTTAGATCAGAAATACGCTGCATGAGACCGGTTGATGAGTCGGTTCTGTTTTCTTACCAAGCAACAGTCCCAACGCGTATGCATTGAGAGCCCCAGTCTCAACTTCTGGGCCTTGCACTTTGTATCGCGCTAATTGGTTTATGACCTGCTGGATTCATCGACCAAGGCCCCACATACGTCAGACACCACTCAGTTACCAGAAGGTCCCTCATTCCTCATTGCATCACCTCGAACAGTGTCCGACAAGACGGAACGAGAAATTCGGCCCTGCCTTCGTATCCAGCCGACCGATGCCACGAAGAACTTCCGGCCGCTGGCCACTGACGAAGTACTATGGCTACTTGCAGTCACCCACGAAACCGAGTTCACGATACAAGAACTTGGTGAAGGCCCTGACCAAAGCGGGCTTCACAATCTGATGAGCGATAGAATCGAATCACTCGTCGACATGAGTCAGACGCGGCCGACGAACCCCACCCCCAGATCAGGTCAAGATCGGTCACAGCGAAGCCGACATCCTCCAACTGCGGAAGCTATGTCATCTTCGTGGTTGTATAGGACCCCCTCAGGCAAGGTGCCACACATCATCGAAGCATCTTACCTGAATGTGCTTCTGGGGAAGGTCGAACAGCGTCGATATTCTACTCACCTCCGAGATACACGACTTCGTCGCCTCCCTCTCGTACACCAAGTGTTGGCGTATCTGGGAGTGTGCGACTCGGGGGGTTGTCTTCTCCAGTCTCCTCTTCCAAGTACTCTCTCGGGTGCGAAACCTGATTCAGATGTTGGTTACAAGTAGTTGTTGCAAATAGTTGTTTCAAATGTATAGACTGGCCAGCTATTCGTCGTCAGGAGCTCGATGGAGCAGAAAAGAAGGACTCGAGAAAAGCCGTTGCTACAATTAGTTGCTACAACTACTTGTTGCAAACAGAGAGATCCATTCATTCGAAATCGGGGTCGGCACTTTTCCAAACTGTAGTAGGTTCGTTACAACTGGTTGTTACAAGCACCCATTACAAATGCATAGCCAGTGCCTACAAGACCCACGACAATACTGATTGAAGTCGGATCGGATCCGCTACAAATGCTTGTTACAAGTGTATGTTTCAAACACTTGGTTCTGTTATTCGACCATCTTAGGTACTAGGAACAGGTATTTGAGCCAATCAAGGAAATCAAATACTGAGAACACCCACTTACTACAAACGCCCGTTACAAACAGTTGCTACAATTGTATGTTTCAAATGCAGCATTCAAACGTGTGGTGCAGTTGCTTCGTCTGACTAAAACTTATAATGGAAGTCTACAATGACACCAGTATATGCTCTCATACGCGGTGTACAGCGAGGCTGGTGGCGTTGGAAAGACGACACTCACAGCGAATCTGGCGGTCGCCCACGCTCGGGCAGGACTGGACGTGCTGGCGATTCCGCTCGACCCTCAGGATGGCGACCTGAGCTACCTCTTCGACGTCGACCACGACCGCTCCAACAGTGAGGTCGACACGCTTGTCCACCATCTTGTTGGGCGAGGGAAAGGCGACTTCCAGGACCTGATCAAGTCTGTCGAACACGGTGTCGACATCATCCCGGAACACAATCGACTGGAAGACCTCGGAGAAGCGCTCCGTAAGGAGCAAGAGGCGAGGAGTGACTTCGGCGAGTCCTTCCCAATGTGGACGCAACTCCAGCGGGTACTCCGTGAGGCCGAGGTCCACAAGCACTACGACGTGCTCATCGTCGACCCGCCAGCAAGTTCCGGACCGCATCTCTACAATGCACTCGACGCGACCCGGAACCTCGTCATCCCAGTCGAACCATCCGGGAAAGGACAGGCTTCAGTCAGTGGTCTCGACGACCTTGTGACGAACCTCGAAGACCAGCTGGAGATCAACATCGGTGTCCTTGCTGCAGTCCCGAACCGGTTCAAGGGGACCAAAGACCAAGACGAGATCATCGCTGAGGTCAGAGAGCAAGGCTTCGAGGTCCCAGTCATCTTCCGCGACCGCACGTCTCTTCTAGAAGGATGCTGGCGGCAGAAGTGTAGTGCCTTCACGTACGTGCGCGAACATCGCGACCGCCAGCGAGAGTATGAACTCGATACCCTGACGAAGTTCGACGAACTGGCTCGCAACCTCGAGCAGCAAGGTGGCCTCGAGGCACCGAACCAACCAGAACCCGGAAACCTCGAACAAGATGACCTGGAGGTCAAGCCATGACGGGTCTGAAATCAGGCGCCGGGGACGACCTGTGGGGTGACGAATCCGAAGATGAGGAGGAAGAACCAGAGAACGAGGCCACCGGTGAGCCGGAGTCTACTCCCGACCCGACAGAGACGGCCGAATCGAATTCGAGTCCGTCCGCAACTGAGGTTGAATCGTCGATGTCGAGTCCCGACTCCGACCCCTCGTCGGCTTCAAGTACATCCCAGTCGGGGTCGCAGTCCCAGCCCTACATCGTTCGCCGGGCAGTCCAGGACAAGTCCGTCCAGTTCGAGCGCGACGAACGGCTGACGTTCTTCGTCCACGACGATGTCGCCGAGGGTGAGAGAGATCTTCTCATGGAACTCGAGTCGAAGCTCGGTCGAGACGTGCCAAAGTTTGACGTTCGGGAGGCGGTCTATCGTGCTGCTCTTCGAAATCGTGATGATGTCCTCGAAGAACTCCTCAAGATGGGCTATGCGCTCGATGACGAGTAGTTGAACCACGTCGAAGTCCATCCTTTAGCTGGACGAACTGCCAGTTGCTAATCAAGAGCCTGCTTGGAAGAGAAAACGCTCTACAAGTAATCGTTACAAGTCATCGTTACAAACACCCATTGCAACCGTTCTAATTGTATTGTTAGCGACTGAAGGCTTCGATTTCACTAGCGTTGAACGCTCGCGAACGCAACGTTCTCCCGGACTTTTTCGATCATGACGACTGGTTCGTCTCCGGGGCGTGCGTCAGGAACGATTACAACAAAACCCCGTTCGACCTTTGCAATGCCGTCCCCTTGTTGGCCAGTCGTCTCGATGGTCACCTCGCGAACTTCTCCTTCACTAACAGGTGGTCCCGTCTGTCGGGTGTGGTTCCCGTACTGTTCCCGAGAGTCAGGGGACGTATTCTCTTTCTCAACGGGAGAATTGCTGGTGTGTTCAATGAGAGCTACACGATACCTGTTACCGACTACCAGTGAGCCGTAGTCGACCTCAGTTTCTGGAACCTCGATTAGGTAAGTGTCATCTGATCGCTGGAGCCGTCCAGTAAAGAGTAGCTCAAGCGAATCTGGGACGTTTGTCATTTGACGGTAGCACACGTTTCGATGTGGTCTTACATAATTTCACTAGATGCTTCAACTCGAAGAGAGACCATACATCTCCTAACATCGGCCAGTTCGGGGGGATGTTAACCAACACACGTCGAGGGAACACGAAGTTGTAGGTTAACAAAGGATCTGCCGATGAATTGGTCGAGAGTTCGAACACCCACCCACCGTGTGCGAAATGAAACGGGGCCGAAGGTGGGTAACCGATCCTCACGAATTGACGATAGAGACAGGTGAAATGAAGAGAATCACGATTAGAAAGACGGATACATCGATAAAGTAAGTTGAACTAATAAAACACGAACCTTTATATTTCTATGCTCTTAACCAGAACCGCACTAGAGTATGAGCTCTTGAACTAGTGGTGAAAGGGCGAAGTTTTTGATCGACACTATCAGAGTTGAAAGAGAACCTGAGCACCCGTCAGTGATGGTCTAAGCCAATCTCGCAATGCAGTTCGATTAAACAACGGTCAACCGCTTACACTCCTCTTCGTGAATTTCATTTCGCACACGGTGGGTGGGGGTTCAGACACTCCCAAAGAGGACGGCTCCGAGTTATCTTATTCACTCTCAACTCAAACAGACGCGAGAGAAAAATATCCGAAGGTGTCGACAGCCGCGACTGAACCGATCACTTCGAGTCTGAATGACCGTTGAGTTTCGTATCCCCGTCGACCCAGGGAGAGTCTACATACACTCTTACGGGTTCAATCTGGTAAGCAGAAGTGTCTCCTCCACTTGAGTCTGTGGACAAACAATGTAATTCATTTCGCACACGGGGAGGGGCTGGATGGATTTGATTTTGCTCACGGTCTGGGTGCCACACTGGGACAGCGAAGAATAGAACTGTTCTATCATTCGAATTCTATCGATTTAATCTCGCACGCGGTATCCCTCACCTATTTATGGAACGAGATGTATTCGGGTATCATGGCTGACGGTGACGAACAGCAATCCCTCTCACAATCGATAAAAAGTCGCCTTCAAGATGGGGCACAGAATTCCGTATTCCGAGAGAAGGGATTGCTGGATCCTGACGCCGTCATCGACGAGGATCGCATCGTCGGACGTGATCAACAGCTGGATGACATCATCACGTATCTTCGACCAGCACTTCAGGGGAATCGACCACCCAACATGCTTCTATATGGCCCGTCAGGAACGGGCAAGTCGCTGATAATCAATGCGGTGTGCCAGCAGGTCGCCGAGTTAGCAGAAGCACAGGGCGATCGCTTTGGGGTGATCCAGATCAACTGCCAGACGATAAAATCTCACGACCGTGCTGTATACCGACTCGTTGAGAGCGCGGCAGCGACAGCGGGAGTATCTCCCAATGTCCCGCAAAGTGGTATCTCTACTGACCAGAAGTTGCATCGACTCTTCGAGATTTTGAGCGAGCATTTCGACTCAGTCATCATCATTCTCGACGAGGTCGACTTACTCGTTGGGCGCCAGCGAAACCCTAACGACGAGCCAGCTTACTCGAAATTGCTGTACCAGCTCTCGCGAGCATCACAGCTTGGACGAATTGAGGGACATGTCTCGGTTGCAGCCTTAACCAACGACCCCCGGTTCATGGAGGACCTCGATGGGAGAGCAGAAAGTTCGTTCAACCCGCAAGATATCGTGTTCTCTGATTATGATGCCAACCAACTCCAGTCGATTCTGGAACGCCGGAAAGACGCATACCAGGAAGGTGTCCTCGAGGACGGGATTATTCCACTGAGTTCTGCGTTCGCGGCGCAGGACCACGGTGACGCACGGAAGGCGATTGACCTGTTCCGGAAAGCGGGTGAAATCGCTGATCGACGAGGTGGGCAAACAGTTCGAGAAAAGCACGTGCGAAACGCACAGAAAGAGGCCGAGCGAGATCGGACACTGACCCAAATGCAGGGACTATCAACCCAGAAGAAACTCTCCCTGTACGCGACTGCGATAGTTTCGGTATATTCATCGCGTAATCTCGATGCTGTCCCCAATACCGTGGCGTATCAGGTATATCAGTACATAACCGACCTGATTGACGCTGATGCGAAATCACGGGACTCCTACCTCCGTTACATGAGCGAGGCGGAGACGTACAACTTCGTCACCTCGGAGAAACGGGGTCGTGGATACGGAAGTGGGGTTCACAAGGAGTACACCTTCGTTGACGATCCAGAAGTCGTAGTGGAGACGCTCCAGACAGACGTCCGTCTCGAAGAGTTCGAAGAAGACGAGGAACTGATTCGGTCTGTCGTCAATGCCCAAGTCGAGGACTTCTTCGCCGACTGAAGCCGGCGTTCTTTGCTAACGAATTCATTTCGCACACGGTGTGTGTTCGTCGTAGACGAATCGTGGTCCTAACTCGTTTACAATCACGATTCATTTCGCACACGGTGTGTCTGACCCACTTCGACCTAGTTTTCCATCAAAAATATAGCGAAATTATTTAGGGATTTCATTTCGCACACGGGGAGGGGCTTCTCCATGATATCTGAATTATCCAGTATAGAAGGCCCCAACAGGCAGAAAAGTACGAATCGGAAGATTCGAATTCGAGGTTCCCCTCTGGAGAACACTGGGCTGAGCTATAGCGTAGCTTGTAAATTCATTCATTTCGCACACGGGGTGGGGTAAGTCTGTTCGGATCATGGTTATCCCCTCCATTTGGTGGAATGTGGACAGGATAGCACAATCTGCTTGCATGGCAAATACGAATCGCACACGGTGGGGGAATTCGTGAGAGGCGAACGAGCCATTTCGACTTCTGTATGATAGTCCATCGTCTGAATCGGTGATACCAAGGGTGGCGGAACCGCCAGTCGCACGAGTGGTGAGGGATTCTATCAAAGCTGAATTTTGGTAGATATACCTCGCAAAAGCAAGTGTTACTCCGGACAGAGTGGTGTTCGATAGGACGTGCCCTGAGGGACAATACGATGATTCTGAGGAGAGAACTGATTACCGCACCTAGTAGTCGTCGAGGGTTGCCTCAACTGCGTCTGATTTGCCGTCCTCAACAACATCAAGAACCGAATCGTGGATGCCAACCAACTCGAGAGTATCTTCAAGCGCGGAGAGAACGAGCGATGGCTGGAGATCAAGTGAGTATTCACGGTAGGTTCCACCCCGGCGGCCCTCGTTTCGTTCCGTGACTCCGACGATGCCAAGCATCGTGAGCTCGCTCAGGTGGTCACGCATACGGCGAGAGACAAGTGGCTCTCTGTTCGCGAGCTCTGCGAACCGCGTGTACCGGGGACGGACATCTCGTGAGCGGACCGGAGTTTCTCCTTCGAGGTCAAGCGTCACTAGTGCATACAGGACCAGATGGCCGTGTTCGGTGAGCCCAGAGATGCCTTCCTGGATCCGACCGCGTTCGAGTTCGTCCCGTCCGTCCTCAACGTGATCTGTGGTGACGGATTCAGACTCTTCCTTGCGCGCGAGGTCACCTGCGCTCATTAACAGGTCGAGCGATTGTCTGGCGTCCCCCGCGTCCTTCGCCCCGTAAGCGGCGCAAAGCGGAATGACTCCGTCGTCTAGAACGCCATCGTGGAACGCGACGGTCGCTCGCTGCTCGAGGATCTCTCGGAGGTCGTCAGCGTTGTAGGCGGGGAAGTGGATCTCTTGCTCACAGAGGCTCGACCTGACTTTTGGTGAGAGTTCCTCCCGGAACGAGAAGTCGTTGGAGATACCGATAATTCCGATTTTAGCCTCGGATAGGTTCCCGTTGGCACGAGCACGTGGGAGCTGGTAGAGAATCGAGTCGTCCTGAAGATGGTCGACTTCGTCGAGGACGATGACGATGGTGCCACCATTGTCTTCCAATTCGTTCCAGAGCATCTCGTAGACACTCGCCCTGGGATATCCGGTTGTGCTGATCTGGTTCGTCTCGTCCCGGAACTCGTTAACGAGCCGCGTCGCCACCTGGTAACTGGACGTCAGGCCATCGCAATTGAGCATGGCCACGGTGAGTTCAAGATCCTCGTACTGGGCCGCGTCCTCGGTGAGATGACTGAGTAGATACCGCGTTGCAGCCGTTTTCCCGACACCCGTTTTCCCGTAGAGGAAGATGTTGTCGGGCTGTTCACCGTTAATCACGGGCTGGAGGGCTGCCTGATACGTCTGTAACTCCTCGCTCCGGCCGACCAACTCCTCGGGCTGGTAATCCTCTCGGAGCGCGTCTCGGTCGTCGTAGATGTTTGTGTCCCGCTCGAACAGCGCCATCGATAGGTTGCCAGTGTGACGCGATGACGATAAAACCACCGTGTCCGGAGTGTCCGCTGTTTCCGCTGTTCCCGATAACTTAAGTATATCCCGGGACACACCCACCCCACTCTGTCCGCTGTTCTAGTCTCACGAAGGGAGAGGGCTAACTTTGAAATCACATTTCCTATAGAAAGTTTTATTTAGTAATACTTTGAACTAGTCCGTAGGAGACCTAAAGGAAGGTTGGATACGATAGTATCCGTCCTTCCAGGAGCTCTGATCTATCCTACGAGAAACCCACCCTACGACTTCTCCTGAATAACAGCGGACATAGTGGGGGGAGAGTCTAAATCCACTGTCCTTTCCTTCGATCCACGTTGCACTCCATAGGACGCGTCTATTCGAACACATTGGCTTCAACCGACACCACAATGTCCGCTGTTATTTGGGCTGCCCCACACCACCACACCACCGTGTCCGCAGTTCTTGCTGACTATGACGAAGAGAACTGCGGACATAGTGGTGTGTCCCTTCGTGGCCCTTCCCACTCCGAGCTCATTGTTGATGATACTCGACCACGTGCTGAGTCCTCGGAATTTGAGTGTATTTGTGTCTAGGAGTACCCCGGGTGACCGCCCAGCGTCTGACACCACTATGTCCGCTGTAAATCTAGGATAGAAGGACTAATTCGTGGCATATATCCATTCACTCGTCTCGGACAACACCATAATGTCCGCTGTTCTTCGGAGGACCAACAACAGCGGACACCGTGGTGTAGCATCTATCTCGACAGCGAGGTCAGGCGTTCCAGTACAGCTCACAGAAACCGGGGAGGTCTGGCGAATCGTGGAGAAAGGATTGCGCTGTCTCTAGAGTGCGGTTCGCGACGTACTCCCTCTCGTCTTCTACTCGTTCAATTAGCTCGTCTGGAACCGCCAGTTCGCTGGCCCCGATCCGTGTTCTGAACTTCTCGATATCGATTGACCTATCCGATGAGATACGATTCGCATCGCGACACAATCGTTCGATCCAAGCACGCTCCCGTAGTCGGTCTCGATAACAACCCTCAGGGATATCAACCTATTGTCTACAAATTCTATTCTGACTTTTGGATCCCGAGACTCTGTCCTGACATGTTGACGAGTGATTCGTATCGATTCGATGTAATCGAGATGTACAGAAACAATTGAGTATCCCACAGACAACCCCACAATGTCCGGAGTAAATCGGCGATTTAACTGTTCTACTGCCGAGGTTCTGTATCATCGGACGATGACTGTTAGAGATGGACGACGAGTTATTGAGACTGTAGTTAACCAACAATCCCGGTGGGATTGAAAAATTGTAGGTTAAGTCTACAATGGATGAGTATCTACGTGGGGAGAGTTACGAATAATAAGACAATTCAGAGCCCCGAACACCACTCTGTCCGCAGTAAAATCTGGTCTTAGCACGTTTCCCTTTAGACTTCACCGGGTACGTTGAATGGTGTCTGTACTCGCTTAACCAACATTTATGCACCAGTCCAGCCAATTGTAGGTTAACATGAGTGACGAGGATAGACCGACCCCACCTGCTGGGGTGGCACAGTACGTTATCGACGGACTCAACCGCCAGAATGCAAGCAACCTCCGGTCTCTTTCCGAGTATGCGGCACGCTTAGCGGACTGGAAAGAATCAACCGCAGGGGCCACTATTGAAGCTGCAGAAGATGTGGAGCAGGCGAGGATTGACGACGACCGTCCTGACGGTGTACCGGGTAAAGCGAGTACCGTGGTCAAGGAAATCAACGACAATCGGTACTATTACTGGCAATGGCGAGACGGTGATAAGATCCGGTCAAAATACAAAGGTCCGGTGGAACCGTAGCGTGAGAGTTCAATATTGAGATTGTACTACGGAAGAGGACTGTTGGACAGAAAAAACTCGGTGTCGTTCGGGTCAACTTCGACGAATCGATTCAGTAATCAGCAGGCTTTGCCGGGTTCGGAAGAATTCGCCCAGAACGTTCAAGCGTCCGACCACTACTACGATATAATATCGTAAAACGAGGGATTTGAAGGTGGGACACAACATCGACGATATTGTCGATAGCCGAACAGGGAACGCCCATTCACCTGGAGAACAGTTCCATGAGTCGTTTCTATCGCGTTATCCAACGAGTCAGTGGCCGTCATTCATCGACGACATCGCCGTTGATATCGACGAAAATATCGGTATCGGTTCAACCGGCCTAGATCGGTTCAACTTCGCTCGGGAGATCGGCCCGTTCTACGAGGAGGGGATGGTCGCCGCATCCGGGACTCACGGTGATATCGAGTCGGTGCTGAACAACTCGATCGATGAACGAGGGTTGGGAACGGTCGTGTTCGAGTTGAACAAGCTCCAGTACGAGATCGAGCAGGCAGACACGGGTCTAGAGAATGTGCAGAACGCGATCGAGGCGGTACTGGAGAAGCTACTCACACAGGAGACTGGCGTGGATTTTTCGACACATTCGCAGACCGAGATTGGAACGACAGCAGACCTTGTGATGGAGTTGTTCTCCGATGATTCTGTTGCACGCCATGCAGAGACGCTCGTCGACGAGTTCGAGGAGAGCGTCCAAGAGGGTTTGCTGGCACGTCTCGACGAACCCCAGATGATGACGCCGTTGTGGCATCATCAACTCGAAGCGCTCCGGGCATGGCAGAAGGCCGGGTATCGCGGGTATGCAGACATGGCGACGGCAACAGGAAAGACGGTGTTGGGACTCGCTGCGATTGCGCTTCGCTACGGCCACCTGCATCCAATCGACGACGTAGAAGGGCAACGTGATCAACAGGGGACTGACACGGTTTTGATAGTCGCGCATAGCGACCTTATCCTTGAGCAGTGGCGGCGAGAGTTCGACAACCACCTGAATATCCCACAGGATCGGACGCGGGGCGCCGCCGAGATCGAGTTGACGTGGGGGGAGGTTCATTTCCGGACGCCACAACGCTTGATCAACCAGTCGGACTACGATTACGACCTCGTTATTTTAGACGAAGCGCACCACTACGCAACTGCGAGCGAGTGGGGGTCGCTGCTGGAGGCGTTTGACGCGGATATTCTCGCACTCTCTGGCTCGGTCGACGATGCGGGGACTGATAGCGAGGCGCTTCAAGACCGACTCCGAGAAAGCGTAGGGCCGGAAATCAAGCGATACGGGATTGCTGAAGCTCAACGCGACGGCGTAATCCCGGCGTTCGACTGGGAGATCCGGTACGCGCCGTACGAGAGGGACGATGAATTCGTCGAGCTCTCCAGGTCGGTCACCGAGTCGTTCGAAGCGTTCAGGGACCGAATCGAGTCGGGCGAAATTTCAACGGAACGCCGGTTGCGAACGTTCGATGACATACGGACGTTCACGCACACGACTGAGGGTAAAGCGTTGAAGCGCGATGATGACGCGTTCAGAGATCTGTCGACGGCGCTGTTCTCGCGGCGAATGAAGCGGTGGCATCTGGCGCCATCTCTCGACGGTATTGTGGAGGTGGTTGCAGAGCACCGGAACGATCACGTGCTGGTGCTCGTGGACAGCAACGCGCAGGTCGAGGTGCTTACAGACTTACTTGCCGAGCGTATGTCCACAAGGGTGCAAGCAGCGACCAGTGACCAGTCTAGAGAAGCACTTCGAGACCAGTTAGATGCGTTTGACGAGTCAGAGGACGGTGGCGTCGTTGTCGGGACGGGAGACCTCCTCGGTGAGGGCGTCGATATCCCGGCAGCGAACGTCGCGGTGAACATGGCGACCGGTGGTGTGAACGCGCAGCTCGTACAGCGTATTGGGCGCGTACTCCGGAATCCGTCGGAAGAAAAACACGCACGCTTCTACAACGTCGTCGGTGTCCCGGATGGAGACGCTGCGGTACCCGCGCAAGATGGCCGCCAACTGATCGAGGACGCAGGCGAATTCTGCGCCCTCGGCGGACGGTTCAAAAACCTCCCTGGTTTCGCGACAACGAGCGACATGGACTCGGAGGGTGTGTCGCGCCTCCTGCACAAGGGTCTCGATGCCATCGAGACACTAATCGATGAGGGAACATACGACTGGCCAAGTGACGAACTGGAGACGACGCACTTGAAAGGCCTTCTCGACGTCATCAATGAATCGGACGACCTCACGCCGGCATCCGTGCTCGGAGAGTGGAGCGAGTACAGTTGGTTCGAGAGCAAGAGGGAATACGACGAGGTAGCGTCCAACGAAGCTCGGCCACTATCGACGACGTCTGTGTCAGTTGTGACGAGTGCTGGGGCACCGCTGGAGTCGGCACAGCTCGCTATCGAGACGGTCGACGACCAAGATGCAACGGTATTCGAGACTGGCCCGAACGAATGGGAGGTCACACTTCGCGGGGCTGGCGAGGCGATGCTCCGCGCCACACACCCTGATTTCGAACCGGTGAGCCGAAAGCTCACCGTGGCAGGCGCTCCCGAACATCTCGAACTTGAGCAGTCACCTCGACTCCAGCGGGAGGATGTCGAGTTCGTCGCGTCTACTACAAGGTCCAATGAGGACACTGTTGTGTGTATCGTGACTGACAGTGACAAAATGCCTATATCGGGTGTTGCGGTCAGTGTTACGAATCAGGAGTGCGCGTTGTTCGGTGTTACAGACGACAAGGGACGGGTAGAACTTGAAGGAGTCGACCCAAATTCAGAAGCCATGGTGAGTGCTCACCACCCCGACTTTGACGTGAAAACGATGTCTATATTCACTCCAACGAACGCGACAGTAGCGGTACGATTGCACGACAGATGACGATGCCAGCAGACAACATACGGCGACCCGGAGGGAAGACGGATGGTGAGTGACCGAGAGATCGACGAGATTGTCGCGAGTGCGGAGGGAGACATTGACCGCGATTTGTTGACTGAGACGGGGGCTGGCGGGTTTTTCAGTTCAGGTTACTTTTCAACGAAGCCCCTCGTCCAGAGGTTCCAGCCTCGGGAACGCCCGAACTTCGTTTTCGAGAACAGGAAGCGTGGAATTGACATTGAGGAAGGAACTCGTACAGAGAACATCTCTCCGGAGGACGACTTCCGGGCTGCTATCATTCTGACGAACCAGCGCATCCTTTGCGTGTTCGGGGAACAGAATCGAGACCGGGTCGTGACCATCTCGTACGACACAATCGACAAGGTGGAGGTGAGTAAGGGAATCCGTCGTGACAAAATCGTCGTGAAGGCCGAAGGGAGGACTTATCACCTGTACACGAGGAAGTCAGCGAATAGCGACGCTGGATCGGCCTACATTCGATATCGGAGCGAACGAACTGCGGAGATGACAACCGGAGCGGGGGGCACCGTGTCGACCGACGCAGTAGCCGGGGTGGAAGACTCCACAGAAGGTATCGCACCGAGTGACTCGACCGAGTCATCGTCGGAGTCGATGACGGACGCGCACAGCGATTTAGCTGGTAATGCGAACGCCGAGGATGATTCAGCGTCATCTGCGGAAAGTGTCCACGTCGAAGATGAACAGAATTCCTCTACTGACCGTACCTCATCGTCCAGTGGGTCGAAAGCCAGTCCATTCGAAGACCAGCAGATAGAGGCTTCTAGTGGTGGGACTGAGGATTCGGATATTACGACAGAGTCGGGTGTAGAGGAGACGGATGGCCCTGACACGGAGACGGGTGTGGAGGAAACGGAAGGTCTCGAACGTGAACCGGTTGGGTACGCGTGGTCGGCGGACGACGATTTGCCACCGTGGAAGTCCAACGAATCCGGAGCAGACCGAGTTGCTGCATCGTCGTCACTCTCGAACACAGACGAGGGAGCTCTCGATGCCGCTGTAGACCAACTCATCGACAGTATGACGGAGGACTCCCGTGAGGCGTCTCAGTCGAATGATGAATCCACCGACGAGCAACACGAGAGGCAAGAAGGTTCGAACGACTCGCCGAAAGATACAGATTCAACCGCTGACGCTGCCAGCAGCACTGACGTTGAAGACCGGTCTGACAGCACGGAGACTGTTGAAGACGATATCGAACACGAAGGCGAAACCGACGAGTTAGCAGAATCCAGGGGCGAGGAAAACGACGAAACGGGTCTTGAATGCGAGGAGGACGTTGAGCACGACGAATCCGGGGACGGTGAAGATGAGAGCTCCGTCGCTCCGGGCACGATTACGGCGCCGGCAGTCGGCGATGCCGATTCATGGACGACGGAGACTGACCCGGAATTACCCACAATCGAGCGAGTGGAAGTTCTGGACAAGGAGGCTTCGGGATTCGTGGAAGCCGCGGTCGAGCGTTTCGATAACGATGGAGAACTCCCCGACCATGAGACAGGGATTCGAGTCCACGCTGACCTATGCCGGGCACGCAGAGCACTTACACAGGATGCAGGCGATGTCGGTACCGAACTCGACTCGGCGCTCAAAGTACTCGAAACAAAGCTCGCAAATAATACGGACACGCTTGCACACGACGGCACTCGCACGTGGTCGAGCGTCGATGTCACGTTCGTCGTCCACGACCAGGACAACGATCCCATCGAATCGGCAACGATCGAGGTTGCAGAGCGAGATGTCGCCGAGCACGCTACCACCGACGAGGATGGGCGCGTCGAGATATCTGTGACTGCAAACATCGACACATTTGATATAACATGTCACCATCCGGAATATAAGTCGATAACTGGTACTGTCCCTGTCGTCCGAGACGACATCGTTGACATTCAGCTAGCCACCGATCCCTTGTACTCCAGTGCAACCCACACTGAAGACTCCGACAGACCGAAGGACGAAGGGCGGCCCACGACCACCGACAACGGTTCCGAGGTGGGGTCCGACCCGGGAGATAGAGAGTCCTCGGAATCCGACGACTCAGA
Source organism: Haloarchaeobius amylolyticus (assembly GCF_026616195.1). Lineage (NCBI taxonomy): Archaea > Methanobacteriati > Methanobacteriota > Halobacteria > Halobacteriales > Halorubellaceae > Haloarchaeobius > Haloarchaeobius amylolyticus. The sequence goes on along the minus strand of NZ_JANHDH010000004.1, from coordinate 195,852 downwards.
ACCGGAGGATGAACCGACGCGGGAGGCACTCCTCGCTGAACTATCGAGAATCGACCGTGAGTGGTCTCAAGATATCGACCGTGTTCTCCTTCATTCCGTAAGCGACTACCATCCCAAAGCCTTCGAGAACACGTTCGGGAGTCTCGATGCCGCAATCGCTACCGCCCAGGACTTCAACCAGTGGAACACCCCCGAGAAAAACGGAGAGACACCGAGCGACGCAGACGCGACAGCCGAGGAATCAGAGTCCGTTGAGGACAAACTGGACCGGGCCATCCGGGAGGCAGGACTCGATGAGGACGGCCCTGACGACCCACCTGCTGACCCTGAACAATCTAGCCCACGGGAGTGGTCGTCTCATCAGGAGGACTTGCTGACTGAACTCAGACGACTTGACGACGAGTGGTCGAAAGATGTCGACCGACGCCTCTTGTACACGGTCGGTGAGTACTCACCTGACGAGTACGAGACCGAGTTCGGAGGGCTAGAGAAAGCGTTGGTCGCTGCAGGTATCGACGATGGGTCCGAGGGCGAAGTACCAGATTCCAGTACTGAGGAGGATGATGGGTCCGAGGGCGAAGCAAATCAGGTTGCCGACGACTCCGACAGGGAGTCCTCTCACCGTGAAGCGCTTCTAACAGAGCTCAGACGACTCGACGACGAGTGGTCGAGAGATGTCGACCGACGCCTCTTATACACGGTCGGTGAATATTCGCCAGCCGAGTATGAGGCCGAGTTCGGGAGTCTAGACACAGCGCTCGCCGCTGCAGGGATTGACGAAACCCTGGAATCCGAACGTGAGGACTCCATGGACACCACTTCCAACTCCAGAGCCTCGGATTCAAAAGGCGACGATAGTGGTGGGAATGCAAGCGGGCGAGAAGATACTGGAAATCTGCACAGGTCGGGGTACACAAAAGCCGAAGTTGAAGCGGAGATTCAACGCTTGACAGACAAACTCGGACGCGTCCCTAAAGTGTCCGAGATGCAGGAGTACGGTAAGATGTCGCCGACGCCTGCGTATCGACACTGGGGAAGCTGGTCCAACGCGCTCGAAGCGGCTGGCGTCACCGGGCAGGACGACGTGGACATCGTTGATTCGAGTGAAATAGCCTCTGATGAGACTGGTGAGTCGCATCTGAGTGACCCGTCTCTGCCGCCGAACGAACTCGCGGAACTCTACGACTTTTTCGGCCACTTTGAATCGATGGTCGATGAAGTAGCAGACAAGCTTGAGAACGAAGCGGGTGATACAACCGATGCCTGGTACGACACCGTGTACGACTACTGGGCAGGCGACGGCACATCGGACGCCCCGTCACTGGGCGCCCAGCAGAGTAAACGAAACGACTTCTCAATCGCGAAGTACCGCGAAACCTACGGCGATGGAAACCGGGTTCAGATGTTCCACCACGTCGAAACCGCATCATTCCCTGAGTCTCAGTGCGTGAAGGTCGACCAAATGAACGTTTCCTTCGATAGTTCCACGGCCCACGTGCCCGTCGCGCCCGTTTCTGGCGAACGACTGCCGGTGCTCGTTGAAACGCAAGAAGAACTCGAACGTGCGCTGTCGCTCCTCGACGAGTTCCCCTCCCAGCCAACCGCTGACCATGAGCCCTCTGAGGGCCGCGATACACACGAAAATATTCCACCTGAGGGCCGGGTTGACTCGCTTGAAGTGTCGGTCAAAGACTATGAGCGCAACCCCGGTTCTCGACGAGACGCGACCGTGAAGGTCAAGATGCCGGATGGAGGCGAACTCGACTTCCAGCTTTGGTCAAAACACGACATCGATGCCGACTGGGAAACTGGAGCGACTTACAGAATCGAACAGGCACGTCACAAGGTCTGGAACTCCTCAACTGGAGTAGGCCGTTCGCTCAGCAGCACGCGCGACTGTATAGTGACACGGATTGATGGCGTGACCGACACTGGCAACGGAGATAGAGCGACCGACAAAACTAACGGTGAAATCAGGAGTAGTGAAGACGACGAGGATAGCAGTCTTCTGGACAGCATCGAAGACGAATTCAACTGGTAACAATATGAGTCACCTATCTCCCCCCGAATGGGTCGAGACACGGCCGTATCAACAGCGAGCCATCAAGAAATGGCTTGGAGCTAATGGACGGGGTATTCTTCACATGGCGACCGGCACCGGGAAGACGGTGACTGCGTTACTTGCGGCCTCGAACGTCGCTCGCCACGTCGATGGGAAGTTCGTTCTCGTCGTGGCCGTTCCGTACCAGCATCTGGTCAATCAGTGGGCTGCCGATCTGCGCAACTTCGGTGCAACACCGATTCTGGCGTACCAATCCCGAAAGAACTGGCAACCACGGTTAGAGCGGGAACTCCTCGAGTTCAACAACGGTGTCCGTGAGCTCTCCGTTGTGGTCACAACGCACCGGACGCTCTCGAAGCCAGCGGCAAGAAAAACGCTTCGACGGGCCACTGGGGGGATGATGCTAATCGCGGACGAAGTCCACCATCTCGGCGCGGCCTACACACAGAACGCTCTTATGGAGGAGTTCTCGCTCCGACTCGGACTGTCTGCAACGCCCGAACGCTGGTACGACGACGAAGGAACGGAGGCGTTAGAGGAGTACTTCGGCGGCACCGTCTTCGACTACGGGCTCGGGAAAGCAATCGAATCCGGTGCACTGTGTGAGTACTACTACGTCCCCCATATCGTCGAACTAGAGGAGGACGAGATGACTGTCTACATGGAATTGACGGAGAAAATCGGGCGGCTCATCGCTCGACAAGGGAATGAGGGAGATCTCGACCTTAGTGACAATCAATCACTCCAGACCGTGCTGTTCAAACGAGCTCGACTTATCGGGACCGCCCGCGAGAAACTTGAGTTGCTCGTAGACCTATTCGAGGAGGAGAACGACCCTCGGCACTCGCTCGTCTACTGTAGCGACGGGTCCACAGGGGTTGAGGACGACGGAACGCGACACGTGGACGCTACAACTGAACGCCTACGGTCGGACTGCGGCCTGTGCGTCGAACGGTTCACAGCCAGGGAAAAGCAATCGAAACGCGAGCAATTGCTTGCGGCCTTCGAATCAGGTGACATCGATGTACTAACCTCCATACGGTGCCTCGACGAGGGGGTTGATGTCCCAGCGACCCGGACAGCATACTTGCTCTCAAGTACATCGAATCCTCGCCAGTACGTCCAGCGCCGTGGACGCATCCTCCGAAAGCACGAAGACAAGCCGTACGCAGTCATCCACGACTTCATCACCATCCCGGATACGACACGCCATCCAGAGGTCCTATCAGACGACAGGTATAACGCCGAACGTACACTTATCCGGAAGGAACTGGGACGGGTTTCGACATTCGCTGACTCGGCCCGCAACCACCCCGACGCAGACATCGACGGTGTTCCAACAACGAGTCGGTCGCTTCAGGAGGTCCGGCGTCGATACGACCTTCTCGCCACGTGAAAGGTCGGCTCCCCCGTCACGGAAATATGTGCCATCCACGTAGTGCCCAGCCAATGAAGATATAAGGCCCAAGTGACGTGATTTGAGATAATGAGCGACGAGCGGGCAGATCATACACCAATAGGGAACGTGGAGTTAGAATTTGACGAAGACACACTCCGGCGGATTCGTGAACGAGTGTTGCAAGCAGAGAAGGAGAAGTTGAACCTCGAAACCCCACGAGGAATCAACAACGAAATCGAGCAAATACTCCGAGAGGAGGTGAACTGATGGAACTCCATCGGCTTTCGCTCGAGAATTTCCGGCAGTTTCGTGACGAGTCTATCGAGTTCGCTCGGGAAGCCAACGAGGGTGTAACTGTGATTCATGGCTCGAACGGTGCCGGTAAGACGACGCTCTTGAACGCGTTTACATGGCTCTTCTACAACGATGTCGATTTCGACACTCGCCCAGACAGGCTCGTGACAGAAGGCGCGATAGCCGAGGCAGGAGTTGGGGACCGACTAACCGTGTCTGTGGTTCTTGAGTTCGAGCATGACAACGTGTCCTATGTTGCGGAACGTCAAGCCGTCTACGAAAAGCAGTCAGCTACCGACTTCGACGGGGAGATGGTCGACATGGACCTGACGGTCAAGTCGAAAGACGGCGAGACGTGGAATGAACGTGGAAATCCAAGAAATACCCTCGATCAGATTATTCCAGAACGGCTGAGTAGCCTCTTTTTCTTTGATGGTGAAGATATCGAAGAGCTTGCTGGTATTGACAACCAGGACCGCATCCAGGAATCCATCCAGAATATCATGGGGCTCACCATCCTCGAACGAGCGACACGACACTTGGACACAGTCAGTGGTCGCTTCGAGGACGAAGTCGAAGAGTACGCCAGCGACGAACTCGCGGGACTAATTGAAAAGAAACGGAAGCTTGAGGGGGAATTAGAAGCACTCGAACGAGAACACAAGGATAAGAAGCGGGCGAGGGAACGAATCAAGACCGAGATTCGGGACATTGACCAGAAGCTCGAACGTCTTGACGAGAGTGCCGCATTACAGGAACGACGGGAGGAATATGAGACCCAGCGGCAGGCATTGAAGGAGCAAGTTGAGGACATCAACGAGGCCATTCGAAACGAAGTTGATGGTAAGGGGTTCGTTCCGCTAGCCATGCCGTTGTTGGAGGATACAGCTGAGCAACTTGACGAGATGCGGAAGGATGGAGTGATACCCTCCGATCTGAGCAACTCTTACATCGATTCACTACTGGAAGCCGAGCAGTGCATCTGTGGACGGTCTCTGGAATCGGGGACGAAACATCGCCGTCAAATTGAATCGATGAAGGGTGAGGGAGTCGCTGACGGTGTCGAGCAAAGCGCTATTCGGATCATTGGCCACCTCAACCAAATCGAAGAGTTAGAGTCAGAGTTCTTCGAAAACGTAGACGACTTCATCGCAGAACGGAAGGAACTTCATGATGAAATTATCGAGAAGGAAGAACTCATAGACGAAGTGAGTTCGGAGCTTCAGGACATGGACCAAACGACAGAATCCGGCGAGTCCATTAAAGACCTGGAGAAAATGCGCGAATCGAAACAACAGGAACGGGATCAGTTGGCGAATGAACTTGGACGGGTTGAAGAACGGATTGAACAAAAAGAGGAAGCCATCGCAGAATTGGAAGAAAGGATTGACGCACAGCGTGACGAACAGGAAGAGGCGCTTATTGCGAAGCGACGGCAACGAGCGGCTGAATTGGTCAGCGACGAACTGGATGAGGCGTTCGCCGGCCTGAAGAACAAAGTCCGAGAACTCTCGAACTCAAAAATAAATGAAACCTTTGGGTCGATAGCTAGCAAGGACATGACGGCGGAAGTCACCGAAGATTTCAAACTGAAGATATGGCAAGATGTCGGTGGGGAACGCATTGAGGTCGACAAGTCTACCGGCGAACGCCAAATTGCGAGCCTTGCTTTCGTCGGGAGTCTCGTGGACATTGCTCGCCAGCGCTACGAGTCTGATGCCGACTCTGAGTATTTCACCGGTGGTATTTACCCCCTAGTCATGGATTCACCGTTCGGTGCACTCGACAAATCGCACCGCCGTCAGGTGAGTCGGGTTATCCCGAAGCTGGCCAATCAGGTCGTCGTTTTCGCGACAGACTCCCAATGGGAGGGGCCTGTCGAAGATGAGATGAAGACGAGAGTGGGTCAACAATACTGGTTGGACTTCGACGAAGGGAACGGCACCGGAGAATACCCGCAGACGCGGATTCGTTCGGAGCGTGTCACTGCAGGAGGTACCCGTTCATGAACTTCATCTCATACCGGAAGTCAGACCTGTATACGAAAGTCGTCGATGAGTACGATGTATTCGAGCACTCGTACGATTTCCTCGTATTTCTAGCAGTGTTGGGGTATCGCGAAGGGCGAGTTGAGCGTGAGGATTACCAGGGAAGTGACGCGGACGGCACGAAGGGCCAAATCGGCGTCGAGAACTTCTTCGCGAACGACCTGTACCGCATCATCACGGCCTCGATTGCCTTCCAAGATACCGGCGATCCGGCTGCACTTGTTGATGTCGACGTACAGGCAGAAAAACTTGCACAGTATGCAGCGGGTGGTCTGGAAGTGGCTGAGGAGGAATTTGGCCACGTGGCTGGGGGCCCAACTGATGCGATCGTGAACTACATCAAGAATCACGACACGGAAGAATATCAGGGAACTCTCGGAGACATCGTGAAGGCGTTCGATGACCAGATGATGGGCGTTGAACAGAAGGATTAAGATCGAGGAGTTGTCTGAGTCGACCCTAACCTGGGTTGATACCCAAACAGGTGATAGATTGTCGAAAAGTGTGAGAAACCGGTAAAACGCGTTCTCAAATTTCTTGTTGAGTGTGGTATTGCACGATAACTCGTTGTACTGGCACCCAAACTCCGTATCGGCCAGGCCTTGTTGTTGGAGTTATTTCTGTGTACTGAGCCGTAGGGGTGCTTATCTGCGAACCGTTGGTGACGAATTCTCGGTGCAGGTCCTGTTTGAGAATCCCTTCGACTTCTTGGAAGTCCAGCTGAACAAGCGATCTCCGCGAACGAGGTTAGGCCCCCTAATTCAGTCAGTACGTCCTTTTGGAGCTGGTCGTCGCGTCTTCGCGCTCGCTCTCGAAGTCGAGCATCACTGGCACGGCCCGTCACCTCTGTCGGTCCGTGCGCGATTACGCTCAGCCTCGCATCGCGGGCAGTCCTGAGCCGGTATCTCGTGGGTATAGACCGTCTCCTTGGAGATACCGTGGGTTGCGCACCGCTCGCTCATGCGGCGCTCACCTCGATTTGTAAAACCGCCAGACAGCGGCGACCCGCGACCAGAAGCTGGTTGGGATCCAGATTTTGGGTTTTGAGATCGCTTATCTCTCAAAATCTGGTGGTAGAGGTCTCTTAGGACCAGATTCGAGTTAATTCCAGGCTGGCCCTACCAGAACCCGTGATCGTGTCGTAAGTACCAGGGATAGCTGGTCGGGTCGAATGAACTCAGGGTGGACGAATGCACTTTTGTCCTGGGCATAATCACTCCGAGGTGCTTGAGCTGGAGTGTAAAGTTCTGGATGATGTTTTGCCTGATCAACTCCTTCCAGACTGATTCATTCTGGTAGATCTCGCTCTCGTCTCCTACCTCAAGATATTCGACTGCCGTAGACCGTTGCTCCGGGAGACAGAAGAGGCTCAGAAAGACGTTCGGATACTGGGTGACCAGCCGTTCAATAACATCGGGGACCGTGACAGACTGCCGGTTGAATGATTGGATAGCCTGATACAGAAGTTCGAAGTCTGGATGGCGACGAAATACATCTTGGAGGAATGTCCCGATAGTTGAATTCTCCTCGAACAGGGAACCTCTCTGTGGGATACCGCCTTTGATCCTGTCTAAGTCACTCAGAGACTGAACACCGTGTCCACGAAAGAAGTCGATGGCAACCTGGCCACGGTCTGATAGCGTGAGATCTGTCTGATTCAATAGGCTGAGTTCCACCGCTCCGTCTATTGCTGCAGCGCCTTCGTCGAAACCGAATTTCGTTGCGATAATGTCGCAAATTTCCTCTTTGTCTGTGACGCTAAATTTACTTACTACGAGGAGTGGGGAAATGTAGTTGAGCGGTTGTGAGAGTTGCATACTGGAGATGGACCCGTTCCGAACCGTTCCCTGGAGAAATGCCTTGAGACGGGTTTCGACATCGAGAAGCGAGTTCTTGATTTGAACACTTGGTGGGTCCCGGAGGATCGGTGTCATAGCCTGCTTAACACGGATCGTTCCAATTTCCGCCATGGATTCTTCGACCCTTTCTAGTGATTTAGCCGGGGCTGCCAAGTAATTGTAGTGAGCACCGTCTTCGTATCGCTTTGCTTGTTTGATTCCCTTCTCAATGTCCCTCGACCCCTTCACCTCCACGGCGAACACGTGTCCTGCTGGGGTACGGCCGAGAATGTCAGGATAGAGTCCATCGATAGTGATGTTGTGGCGGTCGTAACGCTGTAAAATACTCTTGTAGTGGTCCGTGTGGGCTTCTGGGATGTGTACAAAGAAGGTATATGACTCCTCACTAAGGTAGGAAGTAACCTGCTTGAATATTTCTAGCTCGCTAACCTGAGACATCTTATACACATCACCCGACGCATTCACCGCATAAAGAGCATATAGAAATTCTTTCTGCCAATCACGTCAATCGTCTCGTGTCTATCGACAATGGATTTAAGATTGGGCATTCAGGAGCAGCAATGTCCCTCGTCCAGTCGGGGGAATTCAACACCTCTTTATTTGAGACTCACTGTTTTAGGGAGTAGTAACTGTGCGGTTCTATGTACCGGAGTGGGACGACAACGTCGATGCGGACTACGACTTCGTCCACGACGAACATTCGCGGCTGTCAAAGGAAGAGCGGGAGTTGCAGTACATCTGGGACCTCTTTGATTACGAAACGACTCCTATCGATGGTGTACTCATCTCTCGAGAGCAGGTAGAAGAGACACAGAGGAAGTACGACAAGTTGACCTCACATGGTGTCTATGGTGAGGATTCGGGTCTTCACGTCCCCGAGTGGCTCCCAACGATCAGCGACTGCGGTGCTTGGGGGTACAAATCACTCCCCTTCCCCCCGTACGGCAACGAGGGGATGCTGGAGTTTTACGAGGAAATGGATGTCACGGTCGGTGTCACTATCGACCATCTGGTCCTCGGGTCCGGCCACGCTAGCAGGCTTTATCTGGACAAACGCGCGTTCTCTGGAGGCTTCTCGAAGAGTGACCTCCCAGATAAGCTTACTGAAGCAGTGAACGTGATGGTCGACTCCTGGCCCGAAACTTGGCCATCGTACGTCGCCGAATACGAACCGAGCATCGTGGGCACCAGCGAGGAGATCGAGCCATTCACCAGCTCTGACTTTGAGGGCGATGTCACGTCTGTCATCGAGAGACTTGCTGATGATCCGCGTGCAGTTTACCGGGACGATGATATGCAGTTCCGATACGATCTAACCCTCGACAATGCAGCGGAGATGGCGGACCTGTATCGTGAGGGTGATTACTCGTTCAGACTGATGGTCGCCATTCAGGGCTGGGACCCATCCTCCTACGCCAAAGCAATGCGCCATGTGCTCGGTATGGGCTACGATTATGTCGGTATCGGTGGCGTCGCGGGAAGTAGCACGAAAGCAGTCCGCAACATCGTTGATGAGGTCGGCACGGTCGTCGAGGACTACCAAGAGGCTCACGAGACACGCATCGATACACACGTCTTTGGGTTCGCGAAGACGGACGCCTTCGATGATATCGGTGAGAACCACGTCTCAAGTTTCGACAGCGCGAGTATGCTGCGTGCTGCATGGACGGGCGGCGAGAACTACCACCTCGACGACGAGCGTCGTTACGACGCCTTCCGAGTCCGTTTCGCGTCGAATCGCGACGACCGAAAGACAGCGATTGAGAAGGCCCTTCGCGGACAGGAGATACTGCACGCGTTCCGTGCGTACGACAACGGAGAACCAATCTCAGAGGCACTGGAGGAATGGCACAATGCAGCCCGAGAGGCTCTGAGCGCGCTACCTGACTATCTCGCACGTCATCGGTGGGACCCGGCGAATGGTGGACGAACCCTCCGACCAATCGAATCTCACTTCCGAGAGGACTTTGAGCACGCAGGCGCGTTGAAGGCGAGTTTCGGTGACCCCTTCCGGAGTCAACTGGTGAAGCTCCTTCGAGAAGACGAACCAGAGGACCCCATCGACTTCGGTCGGTACCTCGCGCTTATCAAGGAAGCAGAATCGGTGTTCGAACAGGGGTATCCGTGGCTGCTCGAAAAAGTCAAAGAGCGCGAAGAGAGTGGTGAAACAGTCCCGAGTATCAATCAACTCCTGCTCTTGCTCTCGGACTATGCCGAGTTCATCGGCGACGATCGATTGCTCGACCAGTATTATGCAACTGCTCGCTCGGAGCCATGGCGTGAGTGCGGGTGTCGTATCTGTCAGGACGTTGGCGTCGAGGTCGCGATATTCCGTGGGAACAACCGGAACCGACGACGAGGCTTCCATAACACCCGGCGGTTCTACGACCAGTTCGAAGACTCGCTGCCGAAAGTGCTCGTCGCAACGATTGGTGATTCGACTATTGCAGGCGCTGACTCGATCGAGTCGTATCTGGCCACGGAACACAGCGAGTTCTGGAGTGCCGCACACGGTCTCCCGGTCGTCGAGGTCGGCGCAGTCACTGCAAAGGGAGTCCATGAATGGTGGGAAGATCCGCCGCGCTCCATCTCGTTTGACCCGGACCGAATTGCCGAGGAACTGGCGGACCACTGTATCCGGTATCAGGAACTCTACCTCTACGGTGACGTAGACAATGCAATCGTCGAGAAAATCCAGAATGTCGGCTGTGGCGTACACGTTTTCCAAGATGTGACAGCTCTGGAGCGAGCGGTCAGGGAACGAATCGGATTCGCTGGGGAGGAGCAGAAAGCGACACAGGCCGGTCTGGGGGAGTGGTGACGATGCGGATACTGATAGTCGACCAGTGCTCGGGATCGAAGGATGTCCCCGACGACTTCGAGCCGTTTGATGCAGCAGATATCGACGGGAACGGTCGTGCAGAACTTCTCGCACGCGATGGCGTCCCGAGCCTGAAAGCGCGTGCCCTCTACACCGGTCGACAGCAGGGGTACATCGACAACGCGGTAGACTCGCTTCGGGCGGACGAACACGATGTCGACCGACTGTTCATCAGTGCAGGGTTCGGTCTCGTTGACGAGGAGACTCCCCTACCACCGTACGAGGTGACGTTCGCGGATATGACCGCGACTGAAATAAACGACCGTGCAGAACGGCTGAATCTGACCCGCGACCTCGTGGACCACATCGATAACGCCGAGCACTACGATGCCGTCTTCTTCCCGCTCGGTACGGACTACTACCGAGCGCTCGATTTCGACGCTGTGTTAGATGCAGTGGCTGAAGACACGCACGTCGTCGTTTTCAACAAGGAAGAGTTGGCGGCTGACGACTCACGGGTTGTTTCTCTCTCTGCACGGACAGCGGAGGCGAAAGAGCACGGTACTATCGTCGTGAGCCTCAAAGGACGCTATCTGGAATACTTCGCAGACCATGTGGGGGCTGGAAAGACAATTGATTCGGTCGAGGACCTGATCGAGTACTGTACGACCGAAGCCACGAGTCAGCAGGGATTGGATCAGTTCTGAACTCGGCCACGCTCGAGCAGAGATTCAACTTCGAGGAGATAGTCGAGGACGCTTTCCCCACGCGTAGTTACTTCGTAGGTCACGTTCCGTTTGTTCTTCTCTCTTCGAGAGAGGAGTCCGTATTCGACGAGTAAGCGCAACCGGTCGGTGGTGATGTCACTCGACGTTGCGACGGCTTCGTCGATAGCAGAAAATCGGACTGGATCTGATGACTGGTTGACCGTCCACAGCACTTCCAGTGTCCGTTTCTTCCCCGTGACCTCGACCACTGCGTCGAACGTCATGCACTGGTTGTCTGTCAGCGGTAAGAAAGAACTGACGGTGTTACTTGGTGGACGCCAAGTTTTATAACAGAGCCGAGCCTCTCTGAGCGCGTCGCGAATGCTGTACAGACAACGCACACTCGACACCCCACGCGGGGGGTTGGAGACGCCGACTCTCTTCCCGGTGCGCAATATCGGGAAGCGGTCGTCGGACAACACCCCCTCGTACACAGACACGATCCCCGACTTACGAACAGCGATGGTCAATGCCCGGGCGATAAGACAACGCGAACCGCAATGGGAACGTCTGCAAGACGGTTCGACGCTTCGAGAAGAGATGGATGTCTCCGAGGAGACGATTATTTTCGCGGATAGCGGCGGTTGGGACTTCGCGAGCGACGAGGTCGATACCACCCCGGAGCGGACACTGGAGACTCAAAGAGAGATTGACGCGGACATCTACGGAACCGTCGACGTGCCGATTACTCGGGACGAACGCCGATCTGAAAATCAAGACCGCATCCAGCAGAGCACACAGTACGCCCTCAAGGCCAGTGATGCCCACAATGGTGATGCATTGCTGTTTGCCAGCGTACACGGACACGACCCTCAGACCGTTGCCAATACCTTACGATATCTCGAATCGAACGGCGACTTCGACGGGTACGCGCTTGGTAGTATGGTCCCGATCCGGACTGACTACCGTAAGGTCACGAGTCTCGTCCTCGCAGCGCGACGTGCCACAGAGAAGCACCTCCATGTCTATGGACTGGGTGGAATCGTCTACCAACCGCTCCTGTTGTATCTGGGAGTGGATAGTTTCGATTCGTCCGCATTTATTCGCAGCGCCGGGAATCGGAATTACCTCGTTCCTGGATTTGGCGGGACCGAGATGCACAAATTCGAGGAGATGACCCATCTCCCCTGCTCGTGTCCGGTTTGTGCAACACGGACCCTCAAAACGGTTCGCGAGGACAGGGACCTTCTGGTAAAACACAACCTCTGGTCACTCGTTACCGAGCTCCGCCGGTTCCGGTTCATGGCGACCACTGGCGAAGACATCGAGGACTACCTCGACCTGCGATTTCAGGGGAACGAGGTCACGCAACGAGCCTACGAGACCGCGAAACAGCAGGTTCGGAGGTTGGCGTCGTGAGCGACGAACGTCCGACGGTTCGCCCCGTGACTCTCATGCGACTCGTCGAAGTCACACATGCGTGTCGCGATGAGGCTCTCCCGACGAAAGCCATCGAGTCCGCGCTGGATGTCTCACACAGGCGTGCACGGGAGACGATTCTCGAAGCCGCCCGAATCGACCTGCTTGACGAACATGGGCCAGCTGATGAGACGGATGCAGCGGTGTATCAAACGACCACGGTCGGTGAGAATTTTCTCGACGCCGTCATGCAAGAGGACTGGGAACAGGCCAGTGACATACTCGAGAAGCGATCACCGCACTACGGAGCCTTCCTCGAAACCCTCGATGGACTCGAGGATACGGCCACCGGTACCCTCGACGTCCTTCTTAATGAACTCGAAAAGGGGGCTGAATTCACACCCTACGCGTACAATCAGACCTCCATCGAGGTTATCGGGGATTGGGCGGAACGACTCGGCGCCATCCAACGAAATGCCTTCACAGGGACGTACTACCCAGTCGAGACACATACGGTTCCGTCGAACTTCCCCTGGGTACTGCTCTCCGTCTTCGATGAACTCGAAGAGACGACCGGTGTCGGGATGCGACAGCGATACCTGTCGATTCCTCTGCTCAGAGAGCACACGTGCGAGCGCCTCGCGCTGCCCCGGTCAGTATTCGACGAGGCTCTTGTCGATCTGGCTAGCGAGAACGTCGGGAAACTGGAACTCTCTGGTGCACCGGTCGACACGGGTGCAAAAGACGCTCGGTTAGGTGTGAAGACGATCCGGTTAGCCGACGAGGACGGACTGGTCTCGACGGACCAGTCGACTGACCAGGTGATGCGCGGTGTCGAACAGTACGGTAAACGCTACTACTACCTCGCGGTCCACGACCGAGACCTCACGTTTTCCACGGAGAAATCAGTATGAGCACCAACGACCCCTTCAGCATCAGCGACCAGCAGACGGATTACTCGGCCCTCGGCCTCGAATCGAATCCCTTCCCCTACAGCCCAGTCCCAGCCGATGACCCGGACATCTACTGTGGACAGGAACACGTCGCCGAGGCTGTCGGTGAGACCATCTCGACGATGCTCTCGACGGGGAAGTCGAAACACCTCGTCGTCACGGGCAAGTACGGCAACGGGAAATCACACACGCTGAAATATGCCCGGTCGCTCGTCCGGGACCGAGAGGACGTCATCGCAGGTTACGTCGCTCAACCGGGTGAAGGCTTCCTGGACATCTACCACGAGTTCATCTATGACCTCGGCTTCGACCGTATTCAGGACCTTGCATACGAGTACATGGCTGAGGTTACCCGGAAGACAACTGAATTCAACCCGATCAGCGCGAATGCGATGCGTTCACTCATCGATGAAGGGAAAGTCCTCCTTTCGGAGCTCGTTCCGAAGACGGTCCAACGACTTAGCGACGTAACTAAATTCGCCGATTTCGCCCGGGCGATTGTCCATATGGTCTACGACGACACGAATCTCTATGCGTGGCAGTGGCTGACCGCCGAGGGTATCCGGTACGAGCAACGCAAGGAGATGGAGATTCACTCTGCACTCGACGACGATACCTCCGGAGTGCGGGCGTTCACCGCCCTCAAGAATCTCCTCATCGATCTCAAGTACGTCGGCGTCTTCGTGTTTGTCGACGAGTTCGAGAGTATCTCACGCCTCTCTTCGAAGAATAAGCAGTCGGCACTGAACAGTATCCGCCATCTGATGGACCAGAACAGTTCGGGACTGAGTCTGCTCTTTGGCTGTGCTCCCGAAGTCTGGCAGGACGTGATGAGCGAATACCACGCTTTCTCCGAGCGAATTGGGCAAGAAGTCGCACTTCGTCCATTGACCAGTGAACACATTCAACAGCTCGTTGCCTCGTATCTCGATTCAGTCCGTGAGGAACAGACCGGGTCGATCGAACCGTTCACCGAGAACGGACTTGACGTGCTATTGCAGCGGAGCCAGGGGAACATTCGACAGGTACTCTCCTCTTGCAGTGTGGTCATCGACGATTTGGTCGCGACCGGTCGGTCGAAAGCGACCGAAGAGGTGATTATCGACAGCCTCGGCTGAGTGCTAGCCACGAGTAGAGGCGCGCAGGACTGAGGATGCAGGACAGTATATCTTTCTTCCTACCAGGCAGATCTGGACTCATCAGGTTCTCCATAAATTTCCCACGGCTGGCACGAGCTAAACTCCAGATGGAAGCGGTTCTCCGATTCTCATCGGCTCGCCTCGACCACTCGATGGCTCCCCGAATGTACGCAGTCGATTCACCACTTTGTGGGTGGCGTCACTGTCCTGAAGAGACGAGGTTCAGTCCGTCAGCAAGGAGTTCACGGACGTGCTGGCGAGCGAGGGAGTTCGGGTCGTTCCGTTTTGCACACCCGTACTGGTAGAGACAGCGAGGGCACCCGTTGTCGCACTCACAATCGAACTGTTGTGCCATCAGTGAGCGCGCAATCTCGAAGTTCCGGTAGGTCCCGTCTCGTCTGGTGACTAGGGCTCGTGAGACGGCCGCGCCGCCCTCTTGGGCGTCGAAGACATCGACGTGGTCGGCACCAATGTACTCGTTGACATCGCGGATAGTGACACCGGAGAGTTTCTGCAGCCCGAGGCGGAGACCGTGTGCGAGCGAGTGTGTAACCTCGATGTCGTGGTCGGCGAGCGTGAGACGGACACCCTCGGTCTCATACTGGTATCCGAAACGGGCCAGAACCGAATTTGAGCCATCTTCGGGCCGGTGCTCGGGGTTCACCGAACACACATCCTGTTCGTCTTCGCCATTGTAAATGATACCTGAACAGTCCGGCTCATCGCACAGCCGGAACTGGGTCGCTGCTTCGTCGATACTGCCGTTCTTGTATTTTGCCCGACACGACCCGGTGTATTCGAGGATGTCGTAGTCACCATATGCGAGTGTCCCCACGTATGACCCGTCGTCAGCTTCCAGACGGAACTGCTCCGTGGCGTCGAATGCGAGGATTTCGGTCTCCCGCAATGCGAAGGTATTCTGAACTCGGGTCCCGGTCTTTTCGTACATCGACCCAGCTGTATCACGTCCATTGGGGAGCCGTTGGGTATCGAGGGTCGCTTCGACCGAATCGAGTGCGAAGAACCGACGTTCCAGATAGTCGGTGTCGTCCGAGCACTCACAGGCCGTGTCAGGGTCTGCCACGACGGCCCCACAGCCTTGACAGATGTATTCGTAACTGGCTGGGCTATTTGTATCCGACCCGCTTACCTCATCGATTCGTTCGCGGATATCCTCTGACTTCTTGTCGTCTGTATGGACCCGGGCAACGACGTGGGGGCGGCGGTCGTGCAGATACGCGGCGTATGGGTGGACCTCGGTCAGTGCGAGACGACTCGCACGGCCGCCGTTTTCGCCCCCGATCCGCTCGGGATCGCCCGTTTCGTCGACGACGCTGATGTCGACGTTGTCAGAGACCGACCGGAGATTGAACGCATACTCACCGAACTCTTCATCGAGGACGGTGTAAAACGAGTCACTGGAGAGGTCACGCCTGTACTGCCTGAGGACGTCGACGCGTGCTTCTACTTGGTCGAGTTCCGCTTCGAGGCGTCGCGTCTCGTCCGGGTCAGCATCATCGAGTTCGACATCGAGCCGTTCGAGTCGGTCTTCGTAACGGGCAATCCGCTGCTCGAGTTGGTTGACCCGGCGCTCGAATCCGTTGACGTAGACGTCGGTGACCGCTTCAATCGCGTCGTCAACTAGCGACCCGTATTCGTCGACTGCGTCGACGAGTAGGCCGTCACAGTCCCCCGCTGAACATTCCTCGTTGGAGCGCTCTCGGTCGTAGTGCCGGGCACAGGTGGGACAGTACGCGTAGTCGAGGAGATCGGTGAGGTACTCACGGACGCCTGCCTCGTCATCAGCGATGAGCGTCCCGAGTGGTCGGAGTCGCGAAGCGTCTGTCCCTAGACCGAGTTCACCGACCGATTTCGCCAGTAACTGTGAGAACTTCGCCGCGTTCTCGCGGACGTTTGGGGCCGCGTCCTCTTTCAGCCTGATCTCTTCACCACCACTGACGCTGTGACGGGTCACGTTCCACGGGATGGTGTAGGTCATCGCGATATAGTCCAGGACAGCCCACGCGAGCGAGATACCGAGGACGCGTTCGTTATGTTCGTTTAGTGGAACCGGTTGCTCATCGGCGGTGATGAGTTCGGTCGGTTCATCATAGTAGTAGTAGTCGATGGGGTTGCGCTGGCTGACGCTATGGACGAGCGACGAATGCGAGCTCCGGCCCGCACGACCAACACGTTGCAAGTACGCATTCATGTTCGGCGGCGTCCCGTTCAATAGCAACGCGTCGAGTGACCCGATATCCACCCCGAGTTCCATCGTCGGACCCGAGGAGAGGAAGTGCGGGTATGGCTCGTCCCGGAACTGGTGTTCGATTTCTCGGCGGCGCATCTTTGGGGTTGCTCCGAAGTACAACTCACTCAGGAGCATCGTGAGTCGAGAGTTTGTCGCTGTATACGCCCGATCGGTGAACCGCGGGTTGTCGGGGTCTGCGCGGTCTTCGATGCTGTCTGGGCAAGAGACTATGTCGTCGATGTCGCCGAATTCTGCGTGGAGTTGCGAGTAATAGTCATCGCGACCCGGATCATAGGCTACGGTGCCATCTTCTGGTCGCGCCACCTCCACCGTGGATGGGTCGAGCCATAGTCGGCCATCGTCGATTTCGAGCACTCCTCCGTCGACCAGCTCTTCTATCGCGTTCCCGTGGACACCATCGAGTCGTCTGTCGTCTCGTTCGACACCGTCACCAGAGTCAACCAGCGCCGCCAGTACGCGTCTGTGTGACGGTTCGAGGGCCTCTTTCGCACTGGGATGGAGTCGGACATCGAGGAGACCAGCGGTCTCCAGCGAACCGTGTCCAGGAGACCCCCGTTCGCCGACAGTCTGGAGTGCCCTTCGTCGTAGTTTCTCGCGGACTGCTTCTCGTTTGTCCCTGACATGACTCGTTCCGAGAATCACTTCCCGTAGGTCAGGCGCGGAGTGCGCTATCGCACTCTCCCCGGTGAGTTCCACTTCCAGAACGTCGATAAGATCGTTCGCCATCTCAACGACAGCCGCCAGCGACACCCACGGAGACTCACATTCATCTACACTGCTGCCAGGACGAAGGGTCTGAAGTGTCTCGCTGTCAAGTGCTTCCAGGTCGGCCTCGGCACGGCATAGTTCTAGTGCACAGAGCACTAACTGGTCGAGTGCCGAATCGACCTCGGGGTCGGTGAACGACCGATCGAGGTCTTTCATGTCGCTGTGCGAATCGGAGAACGCGAGCAGTTTTGCAGCGTCGAAGCCTTCCGTGTCGGCGACGTTCCGGAGCAGATACTGCGTGGTAGTGACCGAGACGTTGGTCGGACTGCGCATCAGTTCGCTGAAGGCGTCGCCAACGACTGTCGACCAGAGATCGTGCTCACAGGGGGTCGCATCGTCGTGGGTCAGCGGAGAAGCAACCATTCCGTCACCTAACCAGGTCTTGTACCGTCGGTACGGATTCTGGTTCGTGGATGGAGCGGGGTCGTCACAACTACAGGACCAGCCTGGGAGGTAGACGTCTCCACAGTTTTCGCACTCAAGAGTGTTCGAGAGATCGAATAGCCCTTGCTTGACGAACGCGTCACTGCCACAGGAACAGGTCTCTGGCGGGTCGCGTCCCCAGTGAAGTGTCTCGCAATGCGTGCAACTCCACGGAACGAGGCGAGTATTCGCCACTGTCTCGCCACATTCACACGTCAGTGGAAGGGTGTTGCTCTCATGTTCCGCACCACAGTCAGGGCAATCGACTGGTTCAGAGGCTACGGTGGCAGTCCAATTATCACTCCCACAGCGGCCACAAGCGGTCTCGCGTTCCCAGTTCTGCTCGCAATCGGGATTCCGACAGACGAACTGCCCGTCGGTCGTCGGAACACCGGGTGAACCGCAGGCAGAACAGCTCCCGGTTACGCTTCGTTCCCGGTGCTGTCCACAGTCTCCACACTCTTGGACCGGTCGGAACAGGACGGTATGCATCGCAATCTGGCTGCCTGTCGATGCGTCACAGTATGGGCATGCCTGGTCACGGCTTTCACCGATGAGGCCCTCCTCTGTGTGGACGTACGGGGTCAACTGGTCACACTGTGAGCACGCTTGTGCGAGGAGATATTCGTCGTCGCACTGGCTACAGTAGGTAGCTCTGGTGACGAACTGCGAATCACATACCTCACAGCTCTCCTGTGGCGACCGATAGACGGCGGTACAGGCTGAACAGGTGTAGAAACCGTCAAGAGGCCAGGAGAAGAGGTGGTGACGACTCTCGAGCAGCCCAGAGAACTGACCGATGGTCTGGAAGTTATCGACGAGGACCTCTGCCTGATCATCCTCGAGGTTGAATTCCTCTGCAACCCAGCCCCTGAACTCGTTTGGCGGTCTCGGGTCTGTACGGAGTTCCTCGTGCAGTGTCTGGACGGTTTGTACGACGGGGTCGTCCACATCTTCAGCACGTAGTGTATCGAACAGTTCATCGGCGACGCGGTCGCGGAGGCGGTCGTTATCTAGGCTGCCGCTCTCGGGAACCTCAAGGTCGATCTCACCGAGTTGTGGCACGTGGCCTCTTCCGCGCCCCGCGTCGAGGATTTCACCGATGGAGACTCGATCGTCGTACAGCGATTGAGGAACCTCTGTCGGCGGCCGGGCTGACAAAGATGTCGGGTCTTCGCTGACTGACGCGACCGACTGTGCGCCACTGACTTGGCGGAACAATTCGACGTCGTTGTCTACCGTCGCGGAGCTCCCGATTACCTGGAGGCTGTCACAGCCCTCTGCCTGCCGACGCTGGCGGAGGCGTTTGACGAGCGTTGCTGTATAGCTCCCGAGCAAACCGTCGTAGGTGTGAACCTCGTCGAAGACCAAGAAGTCGGGGTCGGTGACGAACGTCTCGTGTTCCGTCTCTGCGTTGATGTTGAACAATCGGTAGTTCAGGGTGTCAGGATTCGTCAGGACGATGTCGGCTCCCTCATCCATCAGCCCGTTGCGCGTCATCCGGACGAAATTCAGCGGGACACGGTGGTCCTCATCGGTCTCGCATTCAGGCTTGTCCGGGCGAAGTTTGAAATCGTCGGTCGTTCGCTCGACGAACACTCCCTGTCCACAGCTCTGGCACTTCTCCAGGTCGTCGTTACACCCTGGGCAGCCAAAGTGTTCGAACGTCCGATTGAGGTAGCCCTGTGCCTCATCCTCGAATATGTGGCGTGGGGTGTCGCCGTCGTAGATCCCAACCGTCACCCACTCTTTTTGCCGGAGGTTCCGGTTGATTCGGTAGAGGATCTGGACGAGTCGCTTGAACTGGTCTTGGGCCAGAGCCTTCGTTGGATACAGAAGCAACGCCTTCGTGGATGTCCGTCCGTCTGTAACCCCGTTCCGTTTCTCCTTGACAATCTGGTCTAGAATCGGGATGAGCCACGCCTCGGTCTTTCCGCGGCCAGTCGCTGCTGTGATGACTGTGTTCTCGCTATCGAGAATCGTCTCTACGCTCCGCTCCTGGAAATCGTAGAGTCGCTGAAAGCCCTCCTCGTGGAAGGCACGACGGACGTTCGGATGCAACGATTGCGACCGGGCGAATGATTGCCAGTCGGTATCACTCCAGTTCGCCACCGGTAGCGCCTGCAAGTACGGCCCGCGCATCCCGGTGAGTGTGTCCTCGCCCGCAGCGTCCGGTCGCAGACGTGTCGCGACACTCCGCGCACTACGGCCGTTCCGACCTTCGAGGTATCGCTGGTAGGCAGTTCGAATCGTTTCAGCGTGGCGTTCGGGATTCTTCATAGAGGGGACAGGAGGATGGGTAGAGTTCTTCGGTTAGTTAGATTTCGAGCGAGATCGACTTGGCAAGTTCGGGGATGTCTTTCAATTCCCGCAGTATCTCAAGGTCGACTTCGGCAAGCGTCGTCGAACCCTGGCTCAAGGTTCGGATTTCGTCGACGGCCTCGTCGGAGATTCCATGAGACTGCTGGAACTGTGAGATGCCCTGCATGTCCTGATGGTTCTCCCACTGAGTCTTCGCGTTCTCCCACTCCTGGACGATCCCCGCTGCCGACTTGTCGGGGTTCTGCATCTTCTGGGTCACGATCGAGTGGGTCCATTTAATCGTCTTATCGAACTTCGTATCACTGCTCCCCAGGATACGTTGGAGTTCGCGAGCGGAGGCGATCTTCTCGTTCCACTCAGACCAGTGGTCATCCTTGAGTCGTTGGTAAACCGACTGCCTTGCGTCTTTGACCTTTTCGGTCGCCTCGGAGACCTGTTTCCGGAATTCTTCCGGGTTGCCGTCACGGAGCACAGAAACCATCTCCCGACGGTCCTTCGTAATGACAGCCTCTGCGTCATCGAGCGCTCGTCGGACGATCGGAGGTTCGGTCCCGTCGAACGCTTCAAGCAGTATTTGACGATAGAACTGGAGGTGCTCGATGGCTTCGGCAAGGTCTCGTAATTCGGTATTGATACGGGCGACAGTGGTCTGTGCTCTTTCTACACGGTCCTCGACGTTGTCTGCCTCATCTTTCTGTGCAGCTTTCGACTCGATGCGTTCGACCGTCTTCGAGAGCGTCTGTGTGTCACTCATTGTCAGTAATCCTCCAGTGCAGTGCGAACGTCGACACGAGCTGACTCATACTCGCTGAGCTCGGCCAGTTCAGACAGTTTGTCTGTGAGGTCCGTCGATTCGGCCACGTTGTACTCGTCGAGCGTCTCGATCATCTCGTCGAGTGCTCTGTAGACCTCCCATGCATGGTGGTTCTCCCTGCTCTCGGCGAAAGAGTGAAGGATCGCTACCCGTTCGAACGGGGTTTCGGGGTCTGGGTTGAGGAAGTCCTCCACGTGTCGCTCGAACTCGCTCAAGCGTAGATTCGTCTCATCATCGGTCAGGAGGTCTTTGACCTCGCTCCAGGAGGCCTCTTTGGCGACCCCGAAAGTCCCAAGACAGTCTTCCAGCCGTTCGAACATGTCGATCAGTTCCGAAACATCGTGACTCGGGTCGTACCACTTCTCGACCGGTTCGAGGTGGTCCTCGAAGTGGTTCCTGAGGTCGTCATCAGCGAGCATTTCGACCTCGATTGCGTAGTCGGAAATCGCGTCGAGAACCTTCGTCAATTGGACGTTGGCGTTGCTTCGCGTGGTTCCAACTCCGTACGCACTCGGATAGTCGAGTTCTTCGGTGTCGATGCGTTGTGCTAATTGGAGGTACTTCTGGGGGTCGCTCGCGATATCCGTTCGCACAGGCTGGAGTCGCTCGTAATCGACGACATTCGACTTCAACAGGAAAAAGCCCTCTATGAGCCCGTTGATATCACTGTTGCGTTGCCAGAGATCGGTGAGAACCTCCGAAAGTGCGTGGTTGTGACCGAGCGCTGCCCTGATCGGACTTTCATACTCGCGTTCCTCGAGATTGATCTCAGTAAACACGTCCTCGGCGTCGAGGCTGGTGACGCCTAACTCACCGTTCAGCAGGAGATATTTCCCGAGGAGGAAGCAGTGTTCGATGGTCAACCCGGCCGGGAGGCAGGCCTCAATCTCTGCTCGCATATCCTGACGGAACCCGACTACTTTGTCCGTCGCCCAGGAATGCAGTTGCTCAATGTTGGTGGTTTCCTGGAACCCATCGTTGAGTTCGTATCCCAGAATTTCCATGTACAACTGCATGTTCTTCTCACCGAACGGCAGCATGATGTCCAGTCCCTGTCGTTCGTTCGGACCCTGAATCGACACAGGTATCGAGTCTGAACGGGTGTAATAGATTCCTTTCGTCCCCCGAGTGTTGGCGTTCGGGTTGGCTAGTCTGGTCGGGTCGTGCCAGCGTTCGAGCAGGTCTTCGGCACCACTGCGTAATCGTTCAGAGCTCTCATAATCGTCCCCCGTCTTCACCCAGTCGTAGAACTCTTTAACCTGGCTCTGACGGCGATTTGACTCCTCTTGCTCTGTCGAACCGGGAGACGTTTCTGTTTCTCCGGTCGAATCTGACGTCGCCGTGTCGTCAGACTGTTCGTCGTCGTCGTCTTCTGTCGCTGACTCAGGTGTCTGCTCTCGAGTACTCGGCTTCTGAGTCGGTGTCAAAATCTGATTCGCCATCGAATTCGGTTCGAACTGGTAGTACGTTCTCCCCTCTCGCTCGTCAGTCACCACGCCATCGACATCGATTCCGAACGCATCGAAGACGGTCGCAGCAACCGTGATCTTGTCCGAACCCTCATCTTCGATACCGTACCACGTCGCGACCTGCTCGGTGGTATCGTCGTACCGTGCGGGGTCTACAGTCGGCACGATATCGGATACGTTCGTGCTCTTCTCGACGACCTCGTAAGGCTGGTCTTCGGAGAGCAGACACCGACGGATTACCTTCTGCAGGAGTACCCGTGGCGTCCGTCGCGGACTCCCGTCTTCCTGGAGGTTCTGGTACGTCCGACGGATGAACGCCCTGTTGAAGGGGTAGAGACCATCGAACCCGTCTTCGACTGACTCATCGACCGACCCACCCGATTCACGCTTGATGACATCGAGGTACTTCCGGACCAGTTCCACCGAAATGTTATCGTCCAGGAAGTACGCTTCACCCTCATCGGTCAGGGAGAGGTAGCCTTCAGCACGGTCCTTGAGGTAGGTCAACGGCTCCTCCGAACCACGACTGCCGAGAGCGTCCTGAAGGTCGTCTTGCTCGAACCCTGTCGTGTATCCGAGCACGATGTCGAAGGACGCACTTTCGACCTGGATGATCTGGTCGAGCAACTGCTCTTTCAACACCGAGAAGGTCGTCACGTCCTCGCAGATGATGACCGGCCGTCGGCCCTGCTCTTGGACCATTCGTTTCGTGTAGTCGCGGAGTTGTCCCTGAAAGTCGTCCACACCGATGAGGTGGGAGAAGTGCCGGTGAATCTCGTCGCGGAGCGCCTGACGGAGTCTGTCGGCGTCATTATGGAATATCGAATCAGTCCCGAGTTTCAATCGGATATCTCGATAGTCCTCCTTGGAGATGAGGTTCGGGTCGAACTCCGTCTCGTCGTCGGCTTGCAGCCCCTTCTGATACGCTTTGATATTCTCCTCGAGAACGGACCCCAGATCACCTTGTTTCGGGCTCAGGAGGTGGGTCAGGTCGACATCTTTGAGAGCAGGCCCGGGATTCGCCTTGATGCTTGCGACAATTCCCTCGGCGATATCTGTCGCGTTCAACTCGGTGACCTGATCCACTTCGGGGTCTACGTCCAGCGGTTCCGCCAGCGTGGAGATTATCTCTTCCAGACTCGTCTCGCTGGCCTTGATATGAAGCGGGACGCGTTTCTCGACGTCGTCGGCGTCACCGATGCCCTGCAGTTCGTAGTCGAGCCACTGACAGAGTTGGCTCTTCCCGGCCCCCGTCTCACCGCGTAAGATGTACGTCCGGATATCGTCGTCGACATCACCAGACAGAATCTCGTCACGGAACTCCTCTTGGGTGACGAACTCGTTCTGGAACGAACTGCCAAGGAACTCGGCGTGAATCTTGTCGATGTCCAGGTGTGTGTCGTAGAACTTCTCAGGGTCGTCCTTCTGCTGAGACGTAGCCGTCAGGTACTCCTTGACGACGCTTTCGGTCCATGCTGTGGTGTCGTAGGTCTGTTTGTGGATACTCATGCTTTCACCTCAATCTCGTGTGCATCGAGGGGATACCGGTAGGCGGGTCGTTGGGGGCGTTCGTGGAGCGTGAAACTACTTACCTTGTCTGCGTTCGCACTCGAAACCTTGACTTCGTACGTTGCATCGCTCGGGGCTTCCAAATCGAGAACGCCGTCCGAGACGAGGGTTCCAAGGGTGTCGGACAATCCTCTGTGGACGCGTGGAATACCGCCTCTGGAGGCGTAACACGAGAAAAAGTTCTTTTCGACCCAGTCGAACGCCGAGCGGAGTCTGTGGTCATTCTCTCTCGATCGGTAGGCGTCCAGGAGGTCATAGACGACAGCGGGGCTCGGGCTCGTCAGCAACTCCTGATTGTCACGAACAGAAACCAGGCCCATTGGCGCCATCATGTTATACCACATCTGGACTTTTTCGATGTTCCAGTCGAAGGGATACGACCCCAGTTCTCGCTTCAGGTCCTCCAGCAGGTCGTCCTTGTCGTATGTGATCTGATCTTGGTTGGCGATAACCTCAGCCACCTCGATAAAGTGGTCTTGTGGTGCTTCTTGCTGAGAGAGGTGGTGGAACAGCTGCAGTTCGAACGGTAGGTCGCCGAACGGCTGACCATCAAGCGGTTCCACTGTTCGTTCGGAGGGTCGTTCGAGGAAGTCCGTCGCATGGAGGAACTGAATTGTGTCCTTGACACTCTTCGAGTTGCTTGTCTCCGTTGGTTTCACGAACTTCTTCTCGATACTGGAGAGGGATGTCCCCTCGCGAATCGTCTCGTAGATCGCCTTCGTTTCGGCACCACGGACAGACTGGTAGCTGATAAGATCTTTCTCGGATTTACTGGATGCGTGTGTGTAGGTCATCGGTTTGAGTTCTGCTGGTAGTTCGCGAGCTGTTCCGTGTCGAAGTCACACCGGTGGAGCGTAGCGATCATCTTCTTCGCGATCTTTTCCGTGTCACCGTATTCCACCCACGAGCGGAGCGCGCTGGTCACGTGTGCGGTGTACTTGTTCAGAATCTCCTCGAGTTCGTGTTCGATGAAGTAGTAGAGAGGGTCCCAGATGGGGCTCTCACTAGGTGCACGCTCGTAGTCGAAGAGTTCCGGCAGCGTCGAGGCCGGAGCATCATGTGCGGCATGACACTCAGATATCTGGTGGAAGTAGAGGTTCTTTGTGTCAGACAGTGGGAGCCTCGAGTCGACGAAGGCGTCGACGTAATCATGAATCAACTGCTCGTACTCGAACGTGACGGCATCGAACTGGTCGGCCACTGACCGACCAATCGAGGGCGTTCGCGTCGGCACCTGCGGAGCGTCGGTGTCGGACACGAAGATGTACGGTTCGTCCTCGTTGGTTGCTCGCTTAAACAACTCCCAGGTAAGATCAGCCTGCGAGATGTCTTCGTGTTCGAACTCCTGCCTGTGCCGGGGCTTGAGTTGGTCCGTCGTTGTCAACTGCACGAGTGGGAATGGCAGTCCGTCCGCATGGACACCGGTAGGCGTATGGAACTGGTGTTCAACCAACTGGAACTCCTCCTCCCAGAGTGAGTCGTACAGGAACGAGTCAACCCCAAACGTCTGGAAGAATGGGATCGAACGGAGTTGAGCTCGTGCTGTCCGGTCCCGCTTCTCGAGTTGTGGATCGTAGACGACTATTGGGGATTCACTCGTCCCAATGAACTCGGCTAACGTCGACGGCGTTTGCACGTGTGCGGTGTCAGATTGCATATTAATTAATGTTGTTGCCGATTCGAAGCACGCGAACTTCGGTGTGGCAGTCATTTTCACTCATCAACATCTATGCTCTCCAACAGCATACCTTTCTTTTCGCTGATAGTACTTTCACTCGTCCCAAAGACATTCGACAGCGACTCTAGCGTCGGCCGCTGCTCCCAGTTGACGACCTCGTATGCAGCATGGACCGATGCCGCTGCGAGGGTCCTTGGAGAGTGACCTCGAAACGCCCCATCGCCGTTCGCGTACGCTTCGAGTATTCGCCGTGCTTCTTGCTCAACGTGCCCGGGAATCGAGAGCTCCGATGCAGCCTTTGGCAGGAAGGCTTCCGGTCTGATGGGCGGAATCTCGATGTTTAGTTCCACAGACAGAGCACCTCTTGCGACGCGAATCTGCTCCTCGTCGGCACGGGTAACACTTCGCAGCTCCAGTTCTGAGACGGGAATCGGTCGAGGACTCTGGCGAATCGCAGCGAGTAGACACGCTGTCACGAAGCCTTCGACCGACCGGCCTTCGACGCTTCCCGCCGCTCTGGCGATTCGATACAGGCGTGCTGCCTCCTCTAGTTCTGGTTCGGGGAGTTCGAACGCGGCACCCATCCGCTGAATTTCACCCAGAGCGTAGTCCAGTCGGCACTCGTCAGGTGTCCGGTGGTTCAGCCATCCCTTGTCCCGTGTCAGGCGGCGATGCGTTGTAGAGAGCGACCATGTGTCCTCGGCGGACAGGCCGACACCGAGTCCACGGTCGGCCCACTGGTAGGTAGTACGGCCGCCGGATTGCTTTCGGTCGTCTTCCCCATAGTGCGGACGTGGTTTGTGCGATAGCGGTTCGTCAGTCAGTACGACGTGACAATCCGGGCAGACGGTCTCGCGACCGTCTACGTGTTGGACCGCTGCACCACAGGATGAACATGTGTGTGGTGATTGTTCTGTACGGGTAGTACTCCCCGACGGAGAATCCTGGCGAGTTGCTGGCGATGCCTGGGTCGAAGTACGCGTGTTGGCGTGCATTGGTGTACGGTGATAACCGTGGAACCACCACGGTGGCCGATTTTTGTCGGCCCTCGGTGGGCGCGGATTTTGGTCCGCGTATCTCCTAGCAGAGTTGTTGATTCCATTAACCTATTAAACTTGTGGGGGTGTCAGTCTGATTCTTCTACTATCGTGGAGTTCACGCCTACTTATAAATTAGAAACTGGTCGGATACGATTCGAAAACCAGTCTGGAAAGACTGGTTGACTTCGGTTGGTTACGCCGAAGTCTACGCCGACCACTTGTCCGTGGCTTTTGCCAGCCACGGATAGCCCGATCGACGATGGTTTATTCGGTTATCACCGTAGGCGCACAAGGCGCCAACTAGAGATTGGGCGTCTAGGGATATTAACGTTGGGAGAATAGAAATTTCCAACCTCTGTCTCCGGGTTACTGGCAACTAGATTTATTATGACTGTCGCAGTTGGCTGTTGGTATACTGTTACGAGATGGAATCTGTCACAGATACTTTCGAATCTACTCTTGACGACGCACGGGAGTCGCTGACGGCTGCACGGGCCCGGTACCAGGCGTTAGAACAGACCGAAACAGTACCACACAGTATCGTCGACGCCTTGTCGAGCTTCGAGCGGGAACTCGAAGAACTTGATGACAGACTGGACGTCCACGGGAAAGACGTCGAAATCGCAGAACGTGTTTCAGGACGTATCGAGGCTCTTTCTGGGGTACTATCTGCTCTAACGGAACACCAGAAGACCGTCATCGAATCCGACGTTCGCCGACTCGAAAAGGAGTGGGAGTTGGTCGATTCGGTTGAAGACGGGCCATCGACAGCAGCTATCGAACAGAATTATGCGATACTGACGAAACTTGTCGAGACTGGCCGTCATGAACGGATCGCGAGTAGTGAACGAATCGATATCGACGAATTGGAAGCCGAATTGATGGCGATGCGGCACGAGACGAGAGCGCGACACCTAGACGGCGAATACGCGACAGTACTGGTCGAGCACACAGAGGAATTGCTCCCAGAAATCCACGAATTTCTCAGTGCGCTTGGAGACGAGAATGACGACCGGACCTCGTTTGCGGATGGGCTGAAACTCGTCAAGCAACGAGTTGAGCAGGCAAAATCTCGCGACGAAGGTGCTGTCGATGATGCGAGTGTTGCCTTCGAGGGTGCGCTGATGTTGCATTACACCACCGCCCGCTCGTACGCAAGCCACGCCCTGGCGTCAGCCTTGGCCAGTACGATTCGTGATACTGATTTATCGATCCAGGCGAATATAGACGAATGTGTCGCACGTGGTGATTCATCTCGGCTTCTGGAAGAGATCGGGGAGGCACTCACTGGTGAAGCAGCACAATCAACGGCAGGCCGCGTCAAGCGTCTACTGGCGGAACACGATGGGAGTGTCATGCGAACGGCTGCTGCGACTGAGTTTGATATCGATGACCTTCTCGACCATATCACTACACTGTACGATGACGGAACGATTACAGATATTACAATCCACTTCGAGCAATGAGTTCTGACGCCTCAACTGCCGACCTGCAGACTATCGACCGTGCCTGGCAGACGTTCCGTGAGAAACGGGCTGTGTACCAACAAGTAGAGGACAGCGTCGTGGATGCGGTCACGGACGAGTGCCAGAGAAAAATCAATGCGGGCAACTACGACGGCACGGCGGCACTCTCAGTGATCTACGAAGCGTTCGTCGACGAACACTGTAATCCCGACAGTGAATTCGTGACCGAGGTTTTGCAATCCGATGAACTCGTGGTTGACACCATCGACCTGGGTGAAGAAACAATCGCGCGCGAGCTATTCCAGCGGCTTATCGAACAGCTCGTTGAAGACGGTCAACTATTGTACGTCGGGACCCGGCAGGAGGTCAGGACCCACGTCGCAGAGATGGCACGGTACTTCGCGCTCATCAGGCAGCGCATCAGAAAGGACGCGCACTACTCGTTCACGCCTAACCTCGTCAAGATGGTCAAGATGGCGTCTGCCGACCGCAAGCAGCCGATTATGGGTCGGGAAGAACCCGAGGCCACCCGCTTCAGGGGACCAATCCGGAAGATCAACGAACGTGTACGCGACGAGTCTGTCGACGGTGCGTGGGAACTCGTTGATGCTGCTGGGCCGGATTGGCGCAACCTCGTCCACGAAACGATGGAGACGATGAGTGAGTTCTTCGACGACGGTCTGACGGAGGACTTCGATTCGCTAGCCGCGTATCAGGCACGTGCGTTCAAAGACCTGTATCTTGATGCCGTCACTGCCGAATCGGAGCAGTCCCGCTCACACGTCGTCACTGCCAGTACTGGGGGAGGCAAGACCGAGGCGTTCCTCTTCCCAACGCTGGCATACTGTCTCACTGCAGAGAAAGCTAACATCAGTGGGAACAAGGCACTGCTTACCTACCCGCGCCGGGACCTCTGTAACAACCAGTTCGAGCGTGCGTTCGACTACATTACCGAGCTGAACCGGCTAGAGGGGGCACTCGATGCGTCCTTCGAGGATGCACCGCTGACCCTTAGCATCCAGCACAGTAGCCGGCGGCAGGTCACCCTCGACTGTCCTCACTGCGACGGCGAGCTTTCGGTTCCTGACGAATACAAAGAAAAGCACTTCGAATGCTCTGCGGATAGTTCACACACTGTCGAGTACGTCACCGTGGACCGAGCAGCATCGGCTGATGTCATCGTGACCACTCAGAACTCGCTTCACCGACGCATGATGGACAACTACGGTCGTGAAGCGTTCTGGGACCACCCGTACCCGACAAAGTTTCTTGTCCTAGACGAGGTCCACATCTACACGGACCAGGCCGGAATGAACGTCTCGAACGTGGTGCGGCGGTTCAAGCAAGCACTCCGAAAGAAGGCCTCACAGCAATCCCCGACTCTGGTCGCATCCAGTGCAACCATTAACAACGCCGAGGATTTCACTCGACGTATCTTCGACACGAAAGAAGCAGTCCGAATCAACCCGACTGATGAAGAACAGGATACACTCAGTCGTGAGCACTTCCTCTTCGTGAAAGCGACGGACCCTCGCGAGGTCCGGATTCCGGTCGGCGATTCAATGTACGAACCGAGCGAGGACTGGAGCGAGGTGAGCCAGTCGACAGCAACGAACCTCTCGTGCATGATCCAGATTGCGTTCGCGTTCTTCCATACGATGCGAAAAGAACGCGCAGGGGACCGTCCCGGACTCGACGACAACAAGGACCGGGTGCTCGGGTTCGTCGACTCTATCGACTCTGTGAGTCGACTCGGTGGGTATGTACAAGAAGCCGAGAACGATGGCCTGTACAAGTTTCGGATGCCCGACGCGATTCTCGGGGACCGCGGCAACAACCCAGACTGTCCACGCGATCTGTTCCGGGGCGCTACCGACGACGAGTACGAGGAAACTGCTGTCTGCGAGTCGATGCCGCCGAACCCGAACGTCAATCCCTGCCCAGTCTACCAGGATGGAGAGTGTTGGTGGACGATGCGAGACCGGGAGATGGACCTGGAGGAGATGACTGTCGCGATCCACAAGAGTGGCCGAACGAAACGAGCAGGCTCGGAAGCCCCCGCAGGAGACGACTGGGACCAGCTCATCACGACGAGCGCGCTCGAGGTTGGTTTCGACCACGCGAGCATCATCGGAACGTTCCAGTACCGTGCACCCCGGAACGTTCCCGGGTTTCTTCAGCGGAAAGGGCGGGGCGGGCGCGACGCGCGTGACGAACCGATCACTGTTGTCGTGCTCGGCTCGACCCCGACCGACTCCTACTATTTCCACCACTCGAACTATCTTAGTGACCCAAGCGACAAGCACCTTGAAATTCCGCTCGACGAGAACAACCGATTCATTCGGGCGGAGCACATGACTGCGTCATTGCTGGACTATTTCAACGTCACTGACAGAGTCGACGCACAACGGTTGTTCAGCGGCACCCAGAGCGCGACAGGGCCTGACATCGGGTATCTGCGCCAGATGTTCGAAAAGCATCGACAAGAACTCTCGATCTGGCTTTCGCAGACATTCGGGGACGATTCGGATGAAATCGAGGAAGTGCTCGCCCAGTTCGAGCGGTATCTCGACTATCTCGATGAGGAAATCGACGACACCTCCGAGGAAGCTTACTGGGAGTTCTTCGCACGGATGGTCGAGTCCGGAGGCGAGTCTGCATTGCAGGAAATCGACGAGCAGATCGAGAAGGTGGGTGATGGTCGATGACCGAGGAAGAAGAAGCAGGCAAACAACTGGACGATCCCCTCCGTGTTGCCAGACTCCAGGGTATCCGGAGCTACGTCGAAGACGACAAGTACGGCTATCTGGATCTGGCGGGCATCTACAGTGCGGATCCTCTCGCTGAGACTCCGTTTGTCGTAACAGGGACGTTCATCCCCGAAGAGATTGGTGGGTCAGTCACGGTCGTGAACAGTGACAGAGACCCCGAAGAGACGCTCGCACGAGAGAACCTCAATCAGATGTTGAACAATTTCCTTCCCGGTGGGTACAAAAAGCGATGGGGGAACTTCGATCTGTGGCGCGGTGCCTGGGACCACCAGTCGAAACCCGGCCATGCAGATATTGGCCCGATGTTCGACTGGGCGGATTCGTATCCACTGACAGAGCTTCTGGGGGATGTCTCTGATGTTGCTTACACTGAACCTGATTTCGACCCACAGGCTGTTCGTGTGTACGAACCGCTGTCGGTTCGCGTGACGCAAGAAGACAAGGGGAACCCATCGTACGTATGGATTCCAGAGAAAGGACTCCCATGGATCGGGAACCCACCGATGGCGTCCGAGGACCTTTCATCTGACCCGACGACGAACTACCTCTGGTTCAAACACTCACCAGAACCATTCGATGCCGACCTGGCGGATGTCGACAGTTCAGAACTTATCGCCGGATTCTCCTTCGACGACCAGCGTGAGTTCGTCCGGTGCTACTACGCTTCACTACTGACACTGTATCCACGGAATGGTACTCGCACCCGAACAGAGACGGTGCGGTACCGAAACGAGGCAGACGACACTGACGCGTTTGTCGCCAGTCACGAGCGAAGCCAGCTATTGACGTTCGAACTCGACCGCGACACGATTCGGTCCCGCATCGAACACGCTCTGGAGACCCATCCACGCCTCAAACGAGACCTCCAGTTTGCACTACTGGAGTCAAACATCTGGAAGCGGTTGTTCTTCCACGAGGAAGCCATCGACCACGTCTTCGCTATCGACCCGCTCGTAGAGCACCTCATGGGCGTTGATTACTGGCAGCGAGAGGTCAAGGATGAGGACCTGGGCGTGTTCGGACTACCCGGGACCCGGCTCGCGAGGAACATCGAACGACTGCTGCCGGACGACTCATCGCGTCATCTTCGAATCCTCGGTCATGAGGACCGGGCTGTCTCCGATGTCCATTCGACTGTCAAAGAGAACCCCGGACCGCTCGCGGAACTGCTCGCTCGCTCTCGGAACGACGAACTGCTCATGAATTTCGCCGAACGCGTGTTCGTTCATTCTGCCGAGCATGCCCTCTCGACATGGTCGAACGACCTCACCGGGTCCGGGACCTCGTTCGAACTCTGGTATGACCTGAAATTCCAGGAGGAAGACTCTAACACCGCACGGATTGCAGTGTACGACCCAATACAGGGTGGAGCCGGTATCGCAAAGGAGGTTCACGGACACCTGCGAGAAGAGTCACCAGACATCGAATCTGGGCTCGCGGCCCAGGCACGGTGTCACTCGGCGACAGCTGACCGTGCGACAATCGATTTACTCGCATCCTATCCGGATGGGTCACTGTACGATATCTATCGGAACGACCACGAAGACTTCCTCTCACTGGTCAGGGAGACCATAGAGTCCTGGATCGACGGAAAGACCGGGTATTCGGTCGACGACCTCGTGTCCTATGTCGAGCAACGCACTCAGAGCCTGTTCGAGACACGGGAACTCGCCGAGTTCTATTCGTATGTCGCCAGTGAGTACGAGAGTGTCGAGGAAGTTGTCGGACGAGTGCCCCGCGTCGTCGATCTGGCGCTGCATCTGGACAGACACGTTTTCACGGATCCCAGTATCAAGACGACGTACGATCGCTTCGCCAACGATTCCGGCCGGCGAGACATCGCTGAACTCGGTGAGCGCCTTGGAGAGCTCACTGTCCAGTGCGTCACTGCGTGCCCGGACTGTCTGAAAACTGATCCGGGTCTCTGTCTTCACGGCACCGGCCAACAGGAAGCACAGCTGAATAGACGGCTACTTGCGGCGGTGTTAACCCAATGATCACGTCGTTATCGACAGTTCTAGAGGAAGTCGGCGAATCGCCAGGAGACGAACAGACTATCCGGTGCCGTGTCCAGAGCCAGCCACTCCCGGGTGAAACTGGTGGAAAGAAGACGGTTTACCATATCGACGATCCGTACCACGACACCGATGAGGAGGTTTTCCTCTCGTTCTGGACCGAAGAATCGACTGCACACGCTACCCTCGAACGGACGGCACCCTACGTCCTCTCGACGCTTGATATCCCAACTGGTGAAGACCTCGAACACGGCGGTCAAGAGGGTGGGTCTCTTCAGCGAGGTGAAGAACTCCTCGTGCGAGCAATTCCGAACCGGCGCCAGAGCGATGGCGCACTGTATCTGAACGTGACGTCGTTCGTCATTCGGACACCAGATAAACTCATCAGCAAGAGCAAACTCCGGACGCAAGACCGCTGTCCACGGGAATACTACCTTCGATACGTCAAGCAGGTGTACCCTGGAGACAAGTTCGATTCGGGGACCAGTGACAAAATAAATCGGTTTCGTGGAGATGCAATCCACAAAGCTGTAGAACTGGGATTACAGAACCACGAAGACAGGTTCCGTGCCAGGTCGTGGACCGAGGAGGACATCGAAGAGTTCTGCGAGTCGATGTTCGACTCGGAGTTCGGGTTCAGACAGGCGTTGCTAATCATAGCTGGGGCCGGGCTAGACGTCAAGGAGCACGTCAAGGAGGCAGTGTCCAAATTGTTCCAGAACGAAGAGTTCTGTGAGCGTATCGACGCCGCTGAGTCCATTGATGCCGAACGATTCCTCTCGCAGGAGTTCGGCTATGCGGGGAGAGTCGACATCATCCTTGACGACGTTCCGCTCGATATCAAGACGACACGGAACCCGAGTCAAGACCTCGTCGAGAAACATAGTCGGCAGGTGAAACTCTACTTGTTCGGCCTCCTCATGGAACGTATCGAGCCAGGGGCCTCGTTCAACGAGGCGATTTCGAACGGGCTCTCGGGAGAAATCGTCTATCCGAACACACCAGACGATTCGGTTCGGTTCGAAGAAGTTACTCTCACCATGGACGATGTCGAAGCGTTTCTGACCGCCCGAAACGATGTCATCGCGACTGGTGATGCTTTCGCGCCGCCGTCGACGTACAATCGAGACTGCGAGGGTTGTGCGTTCGCGAGAGATGAGTGGCTGTCAGGCCCGGATGATGCACTCCCCCCCGCGTGCACGTACCACTGTCAGAACGAACGCCGATGGCCATGCTACGATACGACCGGCGAACTCACCTCCGAGTGTTCACTGTTCGACTCGTGCGACCAGCGGACCCAATACCGAATTCCGGATGTGATCGACCATTACGAGAGCGTTCGAACCGCGTTCCGTGCTGAGGAATCCGCCCGGAAAAGCGCGAAACGCATTGTGGATAAACTCGACGACGATGTCCTCTCCGAAGCTGGGTACCTACTCTCCGAATTGGAATGCGTCGGAGCAACAGCTGCGGGCACAGTGATTCGATTCACGTCTGCAAACCCAG
This sequence comes from Haloarchaeobius amylolyticus, assembly GCF_026616195.1. Lineage (NCBI taxonomy): Archaea > Methanobacteriati > Methanobacteriota > Halobacteria > Halobacteriales > Halorubellaceae > Haloarchaeobius > Haloarchaeobius amylolyticus. Next base: position 161,038 of record NZ_JANHDH010000004.1, on the reverse strand, counting down.
TTGTCCCGGCATTCGAGCCTGGAGATGTGGTCGAACTCGAGCGTCCATCCGTGGATGTACGGGGAAGAGCAGTGTTCTACGGGGTGACCGACGGCGAGTATCTGTTCGGGCCGCTGGATGACAGCGTCAGTCTCGCCCAATTCCTCGGGGACGGAGCTCCTGCGAGAGCCCGATATACGTTCAGCGTGGAGTCGGTACAGGACCGGTACTTACCATACCTCGACTTTGCGCAACGGCGGAACGAAGGGGAACCGAGACAGACGACGCGAGACGACGAAACCACCCAGGGCGTCCCAGAGACAGTCGACCCCGCCTCTCTCCCAGAGTATCTGGACCGCGAACAGGTGTTCGTCGACGTGCCGGTCAGCACGAACCGGCACGAATCCATCGCAGAGATCGTCCGGTCACTGGTCACTGCCCCACACCCCCTTCTCGATGAAGAAACGACTATCCCTGATAGCGAGTGTCGGACTCTCGTCCTCGGAACGCGTCCCGAACTGGTCGAAAGTGCCGTTGCCGGTCAACCTGCTGGTGATCACTACAGACTGGACGGTACCGGCGGAGACAGAACCATCCAGAACGACGATGGCTATCACCAGATCCAGACTCGTCTCCTGGATTCGCGCTCGATAGTTTCGACCGTACAACAGGCGACGAGCAAGGCCGGGCCCGGAGGCATCCGCGAGTTCTTCCACCGACTGCAGACCGCTCCATTCAGCGACCGTGAGCACACGTCGAACTTTTTCGACTCGCTGGTCATCCTCGGCGCCGAGCGCCTCACAGAACCCGAGTACGAATTCCTGTCTGATATCGCAGACCGGGTGATTGCTGTTGGCGACGTTCGCCGTACCGGTCCCGACATTCTCAGCAGTGCCGCGGCAGGCGCGAACCTGGACGGCTACTTCGAGACCGAGTTCGAACGATACAGGTCGTTCCCCACGAGCGATGCCGTCAGTCTCCAGATCTCAGGCGAGGCACCACCCGCTCTCCGACAGTTCTATCGTGACGGACCGTGGGAGGCCCTCGATGGTGACCTTGCGTTCCTGAGCGTTCAGGGTGACGAAGAGACCGTGCTCGAGACCGTCGAACTCGAGTCGACCGTGCCAGCTGCGAGCGGTTCTGGCAAACGACTCGTGTTCGACGTCACGGACACGCCATTATCACCGATGGCTGCACACGAATTATTCGAGAATCGAATCGAACTTGATGCGACCGCACTACAGTCAGAGTCGGTCGTCGTCCTCGACGACGAGAGCCTCTACCTTGAGTCGAAAACCCCACTCGATGGTGGCACTCCGTCCCACCACAGCGTCGTCGTTCGCGCCGTTGCAGCGGAGCTTCCACAGTTCAGTCGCGCATTACTCTCGAACAGCATCGCTGAGCGGATCGTCGCAGAGGTCGTCGACCAGAGAGATCCGGATGTAGTTGTCACCCCCTTCGAGCGCCACGCCACCGGAATCAAACGGGAACTCATGGAGCGTGGAATGGACGTCCCGGTCAAACGGCCCGAGTCTCTCGACGGGACGATAGTTGACCATGCAGTGGTTAGTTTTGCGACTGCGAATGATACTGGGATAGTGCGCCCCCCACTCGACGATGCGGCCGTTCTCTACTCTATGCTCTCGAGTGGCCGAAATCTCACGATGGTCGGAAACGGCCCAACGCTCCGTTCGAAGGACGTATTCGATCGCCTAATCGACACCGCTGAATCATATCGAGAGTAAGGAGCTACGACAAATTCACCGCAGGGAGGTCGGGCCCTCAGAACGGGGTTCTCATCCGTTCAGAGACTGGTCCCATTGAGCAAGTGATTCTTCGAGCCTGCGACGCGATCACTGTCTCCCTCGTCCTCCTCGTACTGTTCGACCACACCGGAGATGCGTTCACCCACGCCTGTGATGTGAACCGTTGCCTTCCCTGATTGCTTCACCTTCGACGTGAGTTGTATCGTATATCTGCCCTTTGCTGGACTCGCAGTCTGGTTGTGTGCGTACACCTTTGCTGCGACGCTGTCACCTGCACTCGGGAGTCTCCCCCTGTAATCCGAAACTCTCCCGAATAGATTACCATTCGACCGCTCCGTGATCCGTACACTCACTGTTCCCGAGACCAGTGCCGGCTTCGAGAGGGTGACAGCGAAACCGTTGTACTTCGCGACTGCTCGTTCCTCCCCTTCGGTTACATTCGCACTTACAGTCGTCCCTTCTATCGGGAGGTCACCAGCGTCGGTTATCATACCGGTACTTGGATCCCCAATCGCCTCGACCCGAACTGTCACCTCGGTCTGACACTTCGCTTCGTGCCCTGTATCGACGGTGACCTTGCTGTCGATGACTGTGACCTTCGACTCTCCCTTGATGGTCTGGGCACGGACTTCGTCGCCAATGTCGAGGCCCGACTCCAGCGTTTCGACGACGCGACCGAAAGCTAGGTCGCCCCTCATCTTGGCGACTTCGACGCGTGCCCGCTCGAGGGGCGTGACCCCGGGTACGATGAGGCGCTCGATTTGCGTGGCACTCCCGGCAGACGACTCGCCAACCGAGTCAGCGACCATGCGCTCGATGGAGACCTCGATCTGGTCACCCGGAGCTGTATGCCTCTGGTACCCACCGGGCTGTTGCGTTACGTACGCGACGCCCTCTTCGATGCGCTCGACGACTGATTGAATCTGACTGCCGGGAGTCAGATTATATCCGGGTACCTTCGAAGCCACTTCGATGGTCTCGATGTTGGACCACTCCTCGGGGTTGCCCCGGACGCCCCGGTGGCTGGCTTCGATGATCGATACCTGAATCCTATCGTCTGGTTTTAGAATCATATCGGGATTTTGTACCTCGTTTTGAGCGCTCGGGAAGTTGCTTTGCCTGGATAGCGGGAGTCGAATACGTCCTCAGGCAGATTCATCGAATATCCCGGGCGGTGCGGTCGGTAGTTTGTTCACCGCGATTTCGTCTGGCTGGAGGTGGTTGGAAAGTGGCGAGGTCGTTACGAGATTTCGAACGACCTTCGCTCGCGCCTCGGGGACGTTGCGAGACCGAAGAAAGTCAGCGAGAGCCTGAAGCTCGTGAGCCGACGGGTCGTTCGTATCCTCGATATCAGCCACGATACTGCGGTAGTTGGACTGGTTCGGGAACCATGCGTCTCCACACGCGACCAGAATCCGTACGAGAAGATCAGAGACAACGTCCCCACTCGTGTAACCAAGTTCGTCTTCGAGCAAGACCACACCCGGGTCGTTGAGCGACAGCTGGTATCGGCCACCCGGCAGCGAGACCTTGATTTTCTTCCGGTCGTTGCCATCCTCCATCAACGTGGGCTGGTTCGGGTTCTTCATGGAGTCCTGAGTCCTCTGTCATCAATCTGGACTACTCCACCTGTTTTAAACGAGAAATGATCGCACGAACCACGTGATTCCTACTTTATATTGGTTGGCCCAGTTCATCCGAGCGAGAGGATTGTGACGACACATCCGTTACCAGTCTGATTCACCGAAGGCTACAGTGGTCCGCTGTGCTCGAATCTGGACCATTCAGGCACGGACCTGATAACGACTCCCATCCACAAAGATTTCTCATAATGACTTCAGACGCACACCCCTCGACTGCCCTGCCGCTATCGGAACAGGAATTTCTCGAAGCACTGGAGGGCGCCAACGCCGAGCGTTTCGACGACCCTTCGTGGTCATTCAACGACGCACAGCGACGCGCAATCCTTCAGGGGCGTGGACCACTCCACGTAACTGCGGGACCCGGAAGTGGCAAGACCGAGGTTCTGGTTGCGAGAACGCTGAAACTGCTGTTAGTGGACGAAAGTGAACCTGGAAGCATCCTCCTGACGACATTCACCGAAAAGGCCGCACAGAGTCTCGAAGAACGAATCGTCGACCGACTTGATGCAGTCGGGTTCGGGGATGCTGTCGACACCAACGAACTCCGTGTGGGGACGTTGCACTCGCTCTGTAACGATATCATGCAAGAGTACAGGTACCCCGAGTATGCGAACGTCGAGTTGCTCGACGAAGACGGTCAGCAACTGTTCATGCACGACAACTGTGCATTCGTCGACTACCTGCGGGGGAAGGATCTGGACGCCGAAGAGTGGGACCGGCTTCCTGCTGGAGGGGTCGATACGAGCGATGACTGGCAGTTCTTCGAGGAACTGTTCGGGTGGGGAGTTTCAACGGAATACGGACCAAACAAGTGGCAGTCGACCGAGGTGGCGTCGAAACTCTTTAACCGTGTCTCCCAGTATCGGACCTCGACGAACGAGCTTCGCAGCCACGACGAACGCCCATGGCGGATGTGTGCAGAGGGACTCGAAAAGTACCGGGAGACCCTCCGAGAGAACCAGCGCTGTGACTTCGCGCGCCTTATCGAACGGTTCATCGACTTCCTCGGTCACGACGCTGGTCGACGGTTCGTCGAAGGTGAACCGGAACGGGACCGACCACCGCTCCAGCACGTCCTTGTCGACGAATATCAGGATACCAACCCGCTCCAGCAGGAGTTGTACTTCGAGTTACTGGAGACGCTGAAGGAACCGAACCTCACGGTAGTCGGTGATGATGATCAGGCTCTCTATCGGTTCCGTGGCGGGACAGTCGAATGTCTCATCCAGTTCCCCGAGCGAATTGAATCCCGGTTCGGGACGCCAGTCGAGACCGTTCAGCTCAAGACGAATTACCGTTCGACGACGGACATCATCGACTGGTGCAACCGTTATGTGGGTGAGCATCCAGAGATGCAGCAGGACGGCGCTCGAGCGGCAGGAAAGGAGCCGATGTTGGTCGGTCGCGAGGGGACTGAAGATATCGAGAGCGTACGCGCGATACTGGCGGGCGAGCAAGACACCATCCCTGCCTCGACCGCCGCTGAACTTGTCGACGAGTTAGAGTCGGTGGGGTACATTGACGATTACAGTCAGGTCGCGTTCCTGTTCAAGAGCACGAAGGAGACAGACAGGTGGGCTGGTCGATTCGTTGAGGCATTGCGCGACCGGGACATCCCGGTACACAATCCCAGGAACAAGGCGTTCCTCGATCAGGACGAGATACGCTTTGCTCTCGGTGCAGTCGTCCGGTGCCTCGACCCCAGTCTCGATGGGATGGAGAAGGCACGGGTCTGGGGCCGACTCACCGAGCAGATCGAAGACTGGCACGCTGACTTCGAGGATTACGTCGACCAGTATGGCGCGACTGAGCTTGCAAAGTACACCGAGCGTATGGCGAGCGATATCCGAGAGACCGACTCCGACGATTCTCTCGGGATGAATCTCCTCGACGTCTTCTATCGTATCCTCTCGTTCGAGCCATTCGTGGGATGGATCGAGAGAGACGACGAACCCGCCCGTGGGAAGCGGCTCGGACGACTCTCCAAACTATTCGACTCGTTCGCAAGTGTTTCCGGACGTTCAACCCTTCACCCCTCCTCCAGAGCGGACTCGGTCTCTACCAAATTCCTCGGCTCGTTCTACTACCTCTTCTGTGGGTATCTTCACTCGACAGATTTCGACGAACCCGAGGACCCGCACGACCAACTTCCAGCTGAACACGTGCAGGTGATGACAGTCCACCAGGCGAAGGGGCTCGAGTTCCCTGTCGTGTTCGTGAGTGACCTCGATAGTGAACCGTGGACGTTCGGTGGGACGTACTGGATAGAGGAAGAACTTACATCCTATGCTGACATCTCGCCGCTCGGCGACGAGGACTCCCGCTCGACCCGTGACGAGATTCGACGGTTCTACGTCGCGTACTCACGAGCGGAAGAGGACCTGTTCTTGTTGGATACTGAAGATGCCCCAAATGACCTTGCACTTGGATACGAATCCGGACAGGCACTCACACCGGATTGGTTCGATGGGTTACGCCGCGTCGATGACCCCGCGGAATTCGCACGGTCTATCGACGGATCGGTCGGTGCGTTCCGGAAAACGGAGTTGAAACGGCGATACAGCATCACCGGGGACGTGCTGGCATACAGACGGTGTAAACGCCAGTATGGCTACTACACCGACATGGACTTTACGCCCAACCACGTCACCCAGCTGTTCTTCGGGCGAGTTGTCCACGAGACGCTAGACCGGGCACACCGCCACTATGCAGGTGAACTCGACGGTGTAGATGCCGGGACGGTTCCCTCTGATGAGGACATCAAGAGCTACTTCAGGGAAGTCGCGGAGGCGTTGAAGGCTCGGAACGTCTACCCGATGACCGAGAAGGCCGAGAAGACTGCACTCGAATACATACAGCGATTCAATCGGCGGGAGGGGAACTCTCTCTATCCCCGTGTCCTGGACACGGAGCATCGATTGCAGAGCAACCGCGACGAGTTCGTCCTCGAAGGCGTTGTCGACGTTCTGGCCGGGAAGCAAGGTGAACGTGAGGTATGGGACTACAAAGCCGGAAAACGCCCAGATGAAGGTGATGAACTTGCAGATTATCGCGCGCAACTGTACACGTACGCTGAACTCTATCGGTACAACGAAGAGTCCTGCCCTGACCGAGGTGTGATCTACTTCCTCGGCGAAGAAGATCGAGACGACGCTCGCTTCGAATTGGCGTTCGACGACGAGAAGATCCATGACTCCCTGGGCGACTTTGAGGAGACGGTCGACCAGATTCGAACCGACAGAGAATCGAACAACTGGTTCGATATCGACGCAGAAGATGTCCCTTCAGAGGGTACCTGCGCAGAGTGCGACATCCGCTGGAGTTGCAGGGCCCGCCCGGAGTACTCATTGAACGACTGACTCTCATCTGATACTCGCTTTGCTCACCACTCGATTTCTACTTTTTATAGTAGGACAGTCTCATTGGAGTGAGATGGACACACACGTCACCTTCGTTCTCGACTCGTCAGGTTCGATGGCCAAGATCGAAGCCGACACCGTCGGCGGGTTCAATTCCTTCTTGGATGAACAACGGGGGGAAGAGGGCAATGCGACCGTCAGCCTCTACGACTTCGATTCCTCTGTCGACCGCGTCTACCACGGTGAAGACATCGAAGAGGCACCAGAACTCGACGCCGAAACGTATACCCCAAGCGGTCGAACAGCACTCCACGACGCTATCGTGACTGCAATCGATGGTACTGAATCGTACCTCGCGGCACTCGACGCAGCTGACAGACCAGAGAGTGTCGTGATCGTAATACTGACTGACGGCAAAGAGAACGCGTCCGAGACGTCACAACAGACGGTCCGGAACCAGGTCGAGTACCGTCGAGAAGAACTCGAGTGGGAGTTCCTGTTCATCGGCGCGAATCAGGATGCTGCACTCACTGCTGAGGGGATGGGTATGGACTCGAAGAAGTCACTTGACATGGCTCACAGTGGGGAAGGAGCTCGCTCTGCGTACGAGTCGACGTCGAAACGGATCAGCAACGCTCGCCGTGCCGGTGAGACTGGTGGGTTCGATGAAGACGATCGTAAACGCCAGTCCGAGGCAGGGCGGTCGGACACGGAGTAGGAACTCGACTGTGATTTTCGGGCCTTGGTCAGCCGCTTGCGAGTTATAAGAGGAACTCCGCTTGGTATCGAAAGTGTTCCCTGTTTCTTGTTTAAGTAGGGTGCTGCAATTCGTTCGACTGGGGGGTACGAGTTGCCGACGGCAGGTTGCCGACGCTACCGCAGTGGTGAGCAGCTCGAGGAAGCGCTGGGGGGTCGCTGATGGATTCGATGCTGCTCTCGTGGCGTCGTTGCCTGCTTCACTCGTGTCGATACAGGGGGTTCCGATTTCTCTCTACCTTCCCTTCTTCTTCCACACGGCCTCTCTGATGACTGCTGACTCAGCTATTGCTAGAGAAGACGAGGTACGATTGTTTACTCTCGAGGTGTATCTCTACGTTCCACGCATGTTCAGATACGGTTGCGAATAAGCGTCCCGTCTGTTCTATATCGACTCCTCATGCAGGCTATAGAGGTAGAATACAGCGAAGCCAGTGGTACTGGAGTGCTTGACTTCGCCGTTGCAGGCCGAAGTATAACATTGACCTGGATTGGGACGGAAGACGCTGATTGGACGGTCGAAGGAGTCGCCCGGATTAAATGCTGAGGAGGACCCGATAGTGCTCTATCCTGTCGGCGATTCCTTCGTATGTGATATCGACGTGAGGCTGAAGAGGCGAACCTCAGTCCTGTTTGCGATCGCAGCACAACTGGGCAATATACGAGTGCTTCACTTTCAGGATGGGGCGACATTCTTTATAGCATTGGGATAATCCTTGAATATGACTCGAAGAGCACCAGAGGGGGTGTGGCGATGAACTCGACGACGAAATCGACCATCGAAGTCGTGCTAATCGGTCTATTCATTACTGCAATAGTGACTGCCCAACTCACCGCTTCGAAGGTGCTGGCGTTTACCCTCCCCTTTAGTCTTCCAATCACAGGAGCAACATTAGCGCTGCCAGGCGCTGCACTCGCGTATGCACTCACGTACTTCGCCAGTGACTGTTACGCAGAACTCTACGGAATGGAGGCTGCACAGCGGCTCGTTCTCGTTGGGTTCGGCATGAATTTCGTCTTGCTCGCTCTTGTCTGGTCGACTATCGCGGCACCGGCAAGTCCGGCAGGAGTTGACCCTGGCACGTTCGAAACTGTCCTCGGTGCGAGTACAAACATCATCATCGGGAGTCTCGTCGCATACGTCGTGAGCCAGAACTGGGATGTCATCGTGTTCCATAAAATCAAGGCGTATACGCATGGCGAGCATTTGTGGCTCCGCAATATCGGGTCGACAGCAACCAGTCAGGCAATCGACACTGTTCTCTTTGTGGGAATCGGGTTCGTCGTGGCGCCGGCCGTACTTGGAACGGGAGGAGGCACGCCTCTCTCTATTGCGATTCAACTGATAGTGGGGCAATATCTGCTGAAACTCGCAATCGCCGTTGCCGATACTCCTCTAGTTTATGCTGTCGTTGGGTTAGCAAACGAATTCAGTGCGCCTGTCCGGGAGTATCAAACTGGGGAGAGGGCTGATTGACTTCAATAGGACAATCCACACAGCGCCAACCGGGATATCGGACAGTATCGCAAAGTGTACCGAACTGAAATACTTCGTTTCAGCCCATCCCAGTTCCAAATATATGCATTTATACCAGATAACGCCAATCTAGGTAACCTATCAGCAAGTTGAGGATACCTTCGCCCCCGGCTTAGACAGGTTTATTTTATATCTCCTTAAACTATATTTAAAGATGCCTCGGAGAGATAACCAGATCGATGTATACCTCGACACGGATCTGTATCAAGAGGTTGTGGCACGGGCAAATGAGGCCAATAAGTCGAAGTCAGGTTACGTCGCCGAGGTTCTCGAGGCGCACGTCCAGAACGACCTCATGACCGAAATTGGTCACGAGGCCGCCGTCGAGCGTCGAATAGAAGAACTCGTTGCACACGCAACCGACGAGGTGACTGACGCAACGAACGGGCTTGAGGAGGCGATTCTGCAGACAGGCGTCTATTCAGTCGCTGCATGGGAACTTGTGAAGGGAAATCACGGGGAAGTGGCACGCCAGAACGCGATGCAGGCTGGCCGGCGACGGGTTCGGGACCAGGCCAATCAACTCGGCAGCGACTTGGACCTAGCCGATGAGCGGCCCTCCAGCCGTCAAAACATGGACGAGCAGTCGACGGACGATGATGACGGGTGGTACTTCTGATTACGAAGACCGATTTCCAGCGCGGTGGTGCGGCCGACCTCCTCGCGTACATCCGCCGGGACAACGGGAAGAAAGTCCCGGTGAGGGATCACACCGGTCGAGAACTCGACGCCCGGGCGCGCGAACGGTTCATCGGGGTGTCAGAACGATACGACATGGAACGCCACTTCATTGTCGCACCAGACCCGAAAGCTGCCTACGGCGCCCGCGAAGTCGACCGGAACGTTCGGTCACTCATGCGGGAGTGGCGAGCAGACAGGAAGGCTACGGAGTACGTCTACGCAGTTCACGACAGCAAGGAGACGCCTCACGCGCACGTGGCGGTCACCGGGCACAAAGAGCAGCTCTACATGGATACCACTGACCTCGAGTCCTTCGAGAGTCTCGCCAGAGAGGTGTTCAAAGAACCACAACGGGTCGCACAGCGACTCGAGGAACAGTCGGCGAAGCGTGACCTGAACGCTGAGAGGAAGCAAACTATCGAACGACCTAGAAAAGAGCAGACCGAGAAGGCGTTGCAGTACGACCCTACTGCACTCCGCTCCGAAGCAGAAGATGAGGCGTCGAAACAGGAGGAATCGAGGACAGCTGAGTCAGCCCGCTCGGCTACCCCAGAACGGGGAGCTGAGCGATGACTGGTACAGGTGGGAAGACAGGTCCGCCGGCTGGCTTCTTCGATGAGATTCTCACGCTGGCTGGAAAGGTCCTCATCGCCGTGATGTTCCCTTGGCTGTCGCTCAACAGGGATGCGCCACTCTCGACTCGCCTGTGGCGCTGGCGGTACGTCTACGGGCTGTTCGGCGTCCTCACACTCTTCGTGTCTTGGGACGGGCTACTCACGGGAGTCTATTCGCCACTCGCGCTTGCTGTGGCACCACACGTACTCGGACTCGCGGTTCTCTTCTGGATAGAAACCGTGGGACCGATCGCTGGCGTTGGCATCCCCTTCCTTGAGGTCGCCGATAGATGGGTGCTGTGGGGACTCGTACTCGGGAGTGGTGCTGGCGTGGTGCTGCAGGTGCTGCGCTACAAGTCGCCAATCTTCGGACTCTCAAGTATCACTTACCACCAGAGCGAGGACGAATTAATCGCTCCCATGGCTTCAGTGAAGACCGGCAGCGAAGGGGCCTCCGCACTGCCGAGGCTTGACCCGGATGTGTCGACCCTTGCGATTGGCGAGACGGGGAGCGGGAAGACATCCGCACTCGAGCTTCTCGCCTACCAGTTCCCCTACGAGGCCGAGACGGCCGTCATCGCACACGACTTCGGTGATGACTTCCAGACGTTCTATGAGGACCTCGGCTTCGAGGTACTCAGAGTCGCCGTGGAAGACGCTGATGGTATCTGGAATCTGTTCGCAGACGTTGAGAAGGAGCGCGATTTCAGAGAACTCGCGGGAGCGGTTTTCGGTGAGCCACAGGGATCAGACCCGTTCCACAGACCGGCGAAGCAGGTGTTCGAAGCAGCCCTTCGCTACGTCCACCGTGGCCCTCCGGCAGCAGAGAACCACGACACGCCCACACACGAGGACCTCGTCGAGTTCCTCCGACTCGACCGAGAAGTGATGCAGGAGCGACTCCAGCAGTACAGCGACCTTGCACCGAGCGCGGCACATCTGGTTTCGGAGACCGGAAAGTCGGCGGTGAACGTCTACCAGACCATCCACGAGAACGCCAGTCAGGTGTTCGTCGGTGACTTCGCCACTGCCGGTGCGTTCTCGATACGCGAGTACGTCGAGAATCCTGGCGGTCGTGTACTGGTCGTTGACTCTGCGGCGACGGAGATGGAATCGGTCGGCCCGATGTTCCGGCTGCTCCTGGACTGGGCGATACGGTTCGCGATGGAGTCTGACAATCCAGTGAACTTCATCCTCGACGAGGTCGACCAGCTTCCACCGCTGTCGCAGTTACACGTCCTGACGGCCCGTGGGCGGTCGGCACAGGCCAGAGCTTTGCTCGGGATCCAGACGGTGGGCCAGCTCGAAGCCCAGTATGGGAAGCGAAGCGACGGCATCCTCGGGAACTGCCCCCAGGGAGTCTACTTCAGCGGCGGCGAGCCCAAGACGACGGAGTACATTCAGTCAGAGGTCGGCCACCAGCGGCAGCGCGTCAGGTCGACGACTGTCCGACGCAACAGCCGCGCTGGTACGTCGGGGAGCGCCGCGTCCCGCTCGCGGACTGTCAGCGAGAACGACAGGTATCCGGTCGTCTCTGGAACCCTCAAGGCGTTCGGAACTGGGGACTGTATCGTCAAGAGCAGGGAGGACTGGTGGCTGGGTCGAATCGAGCAACTCTCCGCGATTCGTCATCGCCTCGTGGCAGACCCCTCGCCACCCGACCACTCGCCGACTCCCGCTCTGTCCTCACCTGATGGGCAAGACAATGCTTGCACTGGTGGGGATGACACTCGGTTTGTCGAAGACCCCGGAGAAACGCCCTCGTCGACGAGCGATATCGACGAGCCCCTCCCGCTCCCAGCTCCCGACGAGGTTGGTGGGGAACTCGAACGGTTTGTTGACGACGGTCCCACAACGCAACCCCCGACAGACTCGATAGGTGGGCCCTCGTCTACTGAACAAGAGGAGGTGAGGGAACGTGAGGAAGAGAGAGCCAGTTTCGCGGTCGAATCTGCAGTCTACCCTGCTGATATGCAGGACCATCCACAGTGGCTCACCTGGAAGGAGACCGACGATGGACGGAAAATCCCGCGAGCCCCCTGGGTGAGCGAGTGGCCCGATAAGTATGTGAGTGCCCAAGATCCTGACTGTTGGACGACCTTCGGGACTGCTCACCGCGCGGCAGGGAAACACAGTGGTCACAAGATGGCGTTCACCATCAGGAACCGTAGCGAATTCCCTACTGAGCAATACGTGCTCGTCGACTACGACTCGGTCCGGGACCCCGAGACTGGCGCGATTCACTCAAGCGTCCAAACGCACATCGACTGCGCCGAGAGCTATACCGATATCTCCACCTCTGGGTCCGGCGTGCATATCCTCTGTCAGGGGGAACTTCCTGAGGGCGTAAAATCCGTCGACGCATCACTGCCGACAGATTCTGGTTTCCCCAACGCAGAAATCGAGGTCTACGACTCGGCCCGGTTCATCGCGATGACCGGCGAGCATCTCGCCGAGACACCTGCACAGACGAGAGAGTGCCAGGACTTCATCGACGAACTCGTCGACGAGTTCGCGACGGTCACGGATCAGGCGCCGGATCAGATAGTCCATGAGCCAATTAAAGACCGTGAGTCGATCGAATCACTCACCAGTACCGACGACATCCAGGACGTCCTTGACGCGATTCAGCACGTCCGTCCCAGCGATATCCGGCTCCGGTCGACAGTAACTGAGGAACGAGCTGATGGGTCGAAGTCTCTCGACCCGTCTTGGGAACGGTCCGAGAGCGGGACTCGCCTCGCGCAACTCCACGACGGGTGGGTCTATCGGAAGGGAATGCACGGTCTGGACGCGATACAGGTGGTCGCACTCGAGGAGCGAATCATCAACCACCCTGGCGACTACCCGAAGGGCGATGACTTCTGGAACGCAGTGAAATCCCTCCGTGACCGCGGGGCGCACATTCCGATTTACGAACCTCGAGAAGGGAAGGTCACCGAGTAATCTGATACCTTCAGTACCCCTGCCGTCAACGTTCTTCGCAACCCAACCTAGTTGTGAAAAATATCTGGTAGTATTGTGGCGACCCCCTGAGAAAGTAGTCGCCCACAGTCCCGAAATTGGTGTGCTGCACGATTTGCTGCACACCACCAAATGTGCTGCACAGCAAATCGCCACACGTAACAGGGTTATTCCGAATGTGCAGCACACCTTTAACTTGCCCAAGAGACTCAAACCGGTGCCCCATCGAATCCCCTTATATACTGGCTCGAATTTCCGTCGAAAACGCACTGATGGAGTCCGGGGGATTTCTAGTGATACTATTCTGGCATAAATGTCGATGCTGCCGCCAGTTCGGGTCGTGATTCAGCGCGGAAACAGAACTACCTGCATGGTCGAAGTGGGACTGCTCTCGAGGTACGATTTGTCGTCCACACGAAGCGGGGAGTCGTCGGTCAGTAGTGGACGTCGGCGGGGACGACCCAGAGGTTCTCGGTGTCGAGAATGGCGTTGAGTTTTCGACGATGGCGAATGCCGCAGGCGTGTTCGTCGTAGAGGGTGATGGTGGGGCCCTGGTAGCGACCAACGTTGTAGAAGGCGTGTCTGACGAGATCGGCGTCATGCATGATTTCGTCGGTGGTGAGCTCGGCGAGTGCTTCTTTGGCGATGGTGAGGTTGCGTTCGAATTCGTCGCGGGTGGCGCGCCAGCCGCGGTCGATGAGTTCGGCGCCGGCGGGGGTACTGGCTCGTGCCGCGACGGGAAGGTCGCCCCAGCGGGCGGGGCCGGCGAAGGATGCGTCGTGGTTGTCGAAGGTGACGTAGTAGTCGAAGGCGGCGAGTTCGGCGGGGCCGGAGCCGACGAGGGTGTCGAAGACGGAGCGGGCGTTCGCGAGGGCGTGTTCGGTGGACGATGCCTGGACGAGTGCGTAGATGAGTTGGTGCATTGTGGTGATGGGTTGAGATAGTTCAGTGCTGTCGAGCGGCGTGGGCGGTCAGTCGTCGAAGTCGCGCTTGCCGTCTCGGTAGCACGGCCAGCACGGACTGCCCTCAGGAAGGGTATCGCAGTCGCAGTCCGCGTTCGACGGGTCGTCGGGCTCAGGCTCAGAGTCGACTGCACGCGCGCCGCCGTCAGCGACGAGCTGGTTTTCAGTTGCGGACTCGAGGACGGGCCGGCGAATCGCGACGGCGATGCGGTGCTTGCAGGCGCCGTCGTAGTTCGCGTCGGCGGGACAGGTGCACGCGGTGGGCACGCCATCGTCGACGGTGACGAGGTACTCGTGCTCGCTCGGGGTCGCGTGGCTGCAGTTACGGACGCGAACGCCTGCCGAGGTCAGTTCGAACTCGAAGGCTTCGTACTGTGCTCGCTTCCCGACGCGGGTCAGGAACTTCAGTTTGGAGAGTGGGTTCGTCGACATTACAATCGACGAGAGGCCGTTTCAGCCCCCCGCACCCCTCAGGGGGTAATAAAATCCCGTGGGAGCGCATCCAGGACAGGACAGTGGCACGATGGCCTGCAAGAACCCGGTACTCAGGACGAGTTTTCGAGCAAGGAGATGCCCTTCTCCACGACTGCGTCCGTGATGAACAGACTCGTTTCTGCCTGGAGAGACCGCATCCGTTCGGCTGCTTCTGTTTTGTCTAACTCTCCGTGGGAATACGCGAGCACGATGATGCCGATTGAGCCGTGTACCTCGATATCGTGGTCGGTTGCTGCCTCCCTCGCTTCCAGATCATCCGTGAGAAGGACAGCTGACCGCTCAGACGCGATTGCGATTGCTGCTGTTTCACCAGGGTCTAACTCGACAGCGAGCGGCTCCGATTCTGCTTCGACAATCTCGTATTCGAGTTCGATGAGACCGGGTGGGAGTCCCCCTGCGTCTAGTTCGTCGAAAACGGTCTGTGGAATCAGTAATTCGTCGACCGTGGAGAGTAGGTCGAGGGAATCGATTTCGTCGAGGTGAATGAGAGGGCCGGTATCAGAAACCGCGAGGATCACGCATTGAGTCCCCACTGCACATCGTCTTCAACCGCCTGCAGTTCGCGGTCTGCTCGTTTCACGCGGTCACGACCGACGAGTTCGATTGCTTTCTCGCGGTCGATTTCGTCGTTGATGTATCGGGAGAGGATAAGGTCGACCCAGAGGTCCTCGACCCCTCGTTCAAGTGCCTGTTCGAGGATCTCGGACTCGGGAATCCCGCGCGCTTCGGCGATTTCTTGAACCCGTTCGGTGAGATCCGTGGCCATGTTGGTAGTGTCGTTCCGAGGTGTCTTAAACATCTATGGGAGCTGTCTTCGCCAGTATTACCCCGGTTAGGAGTGTTTAGTCTCCGCCTTCAGGGGATAGGGAGAATGGAGGTGGAGAGCTGAATTACTCTTCGAGGCTACGTATTTCGTCTCGTCGCTTTCGAATCGTCGGCGCTGACACACCGGCTTCGTCCGCGAGCTCTGTCTGCACAAGCCTCTCTCCAGTCTGCTGGCTAGCTTCGTAGAGGCAGGCAGCGGCTACTCCGACAGGTTGCTTTCCAATCGCTTTCCCCGCGGACTCGAGTTCCTGTGCGAATTGAACTGCCTGGTGACGGGTTGAACTCGAAACGGCGAATCTGGAGGCTAACTTCGGGATGAACGCACTGGGTGAGGGAGGCGTCACTTCTAGTCCCAGCTCGATGTTCATGACGCGGTAGGCGTTTCGGAGGGCGGAGCGATCACACCGGGCGACGCTCTCGACCTCCTGCAGCGTCCGTGGCAGGTCGAAGCACCGACATGCGGCGTATACACTCGCTGCGGTGAAGGAATGGACTGAGCGGCCTGGCAGGAGCCCTCGGGACTGCGACTCTCGGAACAGGGACGCTGCCCGGTCGCGGACGCTCGCCGGGAGCTCGAGGGTGCTCGTGATTCGTCGCACATCGACGAGCCCTCTGAGTCTGTTCCGTGACCGCTTCGTTGGCTGCCGAGCCTGACTGTGATGGCGTCTGAGCCTGCTGAATCGTCGCCTGGTGCGTCCAGTGAGTCGATTTCCCTTCGCATCTCGCCGTTCGGCGATTTCGGACGAGAGCCCTTTGTCGTGTCTGGACGGGGTCAGTGGTGAGCCGACGTGCCTGTTCGATTTCTGGCTCTGCCCATCGAACCAGTCTGGACCGTGGTCGATCTCGTACTCCCGAACCACGAGCCCGCACTCCGTACAGTAGGTTTGTCTCTGTTCTCGTTCGAGGTCGCCGTTGCACTCGGGGCACGGCAGGTCGATCGGAAGTCGTTCGGACTCGTCGAAACCACTCGCGTAGATGTGTCTGGTCGCCATTGTCGAAATCACTGCTCTGCAGGGCGCTCTCGAGGAACGCCCCGCACCCTTCAGGGGGCGAAAAAATGCTGTGTGGAATCGAGGACTATCACGTATACATCGTCGATAACCTATCCCGAAATTACGGTTGCTATCTCGTTGGTTGGCATCGAGGGATGATGTCTTGCGATTAACTAGCTTTTCTGTTCCGATTTGCCAAAATGGCGTCGGCTGAAATACTTCCAGCCGTGATATCGAAGTAGAGGAAGTAGTCGCTGTCGTACTCGGTATTGTTGGATGGGTCAGGTGGAGAATTCTACCATTTCAGACCTGCTCTCAGGGTCAGAATATTGTACTTACTGGCATAGCTGGAACTACATCACAGCGTATCCGTGGATAGCGTTTCAATCCCGTTCTGGGTTTTCTCCCTACTGCGACCCGACGTCGCCGATGCCCTCGACGGAACCGGGCGAACGTTTCAATCCCGTTCTGGGTTTTCTCCCTACTGCGACGGGCGCGGGCTGCCGTCGATGTCAGTCATCGGCGACGTTTCAATCCCGTTCTGGGTTTTCTCCCTACTGCGACGAATCCAAATACTCGAGCAATCTATCGTCGGCCTTGTTTCAATCCCGTTCTGGGTTTTCTCCCTACTGCGACGCCGACGAGCCCGACGACGCCCCCGACGAGGAGCGTGTTTCAATCCCGTTCTGGGTTTTCTCCCTACTGCGACCACACTGTTCCCCTGCCCGTCCGAGACCGACGCACTGTTTCAATCCCGTTCTGGGTTTTCTCCCTACTGCGACATCGAGTGGACCTACCTCGACGTGCTCGACGGCGAGTTTCAATCCCGTTCTGGGTTTTCTCCCTACTGCGACGACGCGTTCATCGCCATCGGCGGCGAGGGCGAGGAGTTTCAATCCCGTTCTGGGTTTTCTCCCTACTGCGACCGTCGACACGCCCGGCCCCCGCGACGTTGAGGTGTTTCAATCCCGTTCTGGGTTTTCTCCCTACTGCGACCACAGCGCGACGACGCCAGCGATGCCAGCAGCCAGGTTTCAATCCCGTTCTGGGTTTTCTCCCTACTGCGACGTCGAGATCGGGCTGAACGTCATGAGTGACGCCATGTTTCAATCCCGTTCTGGGTTTTCTCCCTACTGCGACAGCTTCACGAAGACCAGCGATACCGACTCATCGTGTTTCAATCCCGTTCTGGGTTTTCTCCCTACTGCGACAGTCAAGTTCCGAATCGCGTTCGCGTGGCCGGATTGGTTTCAATCCCGTTCTGGGTTTTCTCCCTACTGCGACAACGGCTGGCAGCAGGACAAACTCGGCGAACAGGTCAAGTTTCAATCCCGTTCTGGGTTTTCTCCCTACTGCGACGTCGTCACCAACGTTAATGTAAGCGCCCGGCAAGCGTTTCAATCCCGTTCTGGGTTTTCTCCCTACTGCGACCGGGCTGCGCTGGGAGCGCGTCGACCTCGACGAAGGGTTTCAATCCCGTTCTGGGTTTTCTCCCTACTGCGACCTCGTCCAACGCTACTGGCTCACTGACGCCGATGGGTTTCAATCCCGTTCTGGGTTTTCTCCCTACTGCGACGCAAAGATGACCATCACCGCCCGCGGCGAGGACCAGTTTCAATCCCGTTCTGGGTTTTCTCCCTACTGCGACGCCGCGTTCCTCGCCGCGGTGGTCACGATGGTCGCGGTGTTTCAATCCCGTTCTGGGTTTTCTCCCTACCGCGACGAACTGGAACAGCACCCCGGCCGCCGTGATGATGGCGTTTCAATCCCGTTCTGGGTTTTCTCCCTACCGCGACGCTGTTCGGCGAACTTCATGCAACCGCACTGCGGGGTTTCAATCCCGTTCTGGGTTTTCTCCCTACCGCGACCGCGCCGAGCGTAGTTCTCCCCCCACGGGTTGAAGTGTTTCAATCCCGTTCTGGGTTTTCTCCCTACCGCGACAGGGGTGCGAAATACCGCCTCCGATGCTATAAATTCTTCTGCTACCGTTGTTTCTCACTTCGCATTCGTGGACCGGGACTCTACACTCTCTTCTTAAAGGTCCACGAAGTCGTTGTCTAGGGCACTGTAAGCCAAGACGCGTGCAGATTCGTTTACACACGCGTATCGGTGTTTTCCTTCGGCCCAGGAGTCGATGATACCGGCCTCTTCGAGGGTGTCGAGGTGGCGGCCGATAGTACTTTTTGAAGAGTCGGTGTGCTGAGCGAGCTCTGACAGTGAACATGGGCCGAGTTCGTGGACCGCACCGAGCGTGTTCTTCGTAACTTCTGGAATCGATGGGGAGAGATCTGGGAGCGTCCATGTGTCGACGCTCTGATTGAGATCACTGAACACATAGGCGAATTCAAGTTCATTCGCATGAATGACACCAGCAACCGTCATCGGGAGCAGGACGTCTCTGGGACCTCCACAAAGACCGAGAATCGGGTTTCGTGCGGCTTGAATGAGATCACTACATGCGAGTGTCGTCTCAGTCCAAGTATCAACGCTGACATGCTCGACCTCAAGCGCAGCGTTCGGTTCAATTTCGCGTAGAAAATCCCGGATGTCTGCAATTGCCTGGGACGACCGAGAGTCCTCTGCCCCGGGCGCATCATCGTCGCTGGGTCTGACGAGTACCACAGTGTCATGCGCGTCTATTCCATGCGAGATGATGGGTCTTGTAACACGACGCGTGTCGTGTCCAACAGGGAGAATGAAGTTCTTCATGCTGTTTTGAGATGTCGACAGTGACTTAGTAATACCGTCCCACTAACCTGCAATCGAATGTGTTCTCGGAAGAACATTGAAAAGTTGTCACCGGAGGGGAAAGTTTTACACGGTTAGTCATCGCGTCCAGTACCATGGCGACATCGAGTGAGTCTGGTCACGAATCCACTACCCTCCGCCGGGTGCAGATCAAACTTGCACCCGACTCACGATTCTCTGTCCCGAACTCAGACGGATACAGCCTCTACAGCGCAGTCCTTTCCAGTATCGACGCTATGGACGAAACAGTAAGCCAACAGGTCCACGATTCCGACCTCGGATCGCTCCACGTCAGCGCCCTTCGTGGTGTCTTCGCCGACAGCGACCGGCCCCACCACAAGACAATCCTCCCGAACAACCGCTACACAGCCACGATTGGGGTTACCGACCCAAGCGACGCCAGGGTTTTCCAAACTCTGGTTCGTGGCTTAGTGCTCGAAAATGACGAGATTTCTCTCACTAACGGATCTCTTCACGTCCGCGAGTTCGAGAACTCCAATACAAACCACACAGAATTGCTTGAAGAAGCTGGCTCACTCGACGAACCCCGGCTTACCTTCGATTTTCAGAGCCCGACATGCATTGAGGAGGCCGGGTCTGTGACAACCATGTTCCCTCACAGAGTCTCTGTGTTCCGCAGTTTACTCGGAAAGTGGAACCGAACGGCTCCCGATGACCTCAACCTTGAATTCGACCGCGACGCACTCGCTCGCTCAGTCATCGAAAAACCCGACGCCAGCTCCTACGATACCCACAGCGTTCTGGTAAACCGGGTCAGCGACGACGATGATAACCCGCGCCCGATCTTCCGACAAGGATTCACCGGTACCTGTACCTATGCGTTCAAGGACGCTTCTGAAAGCCTCCAGAACGCCGTCACCGCTGTCTCCCTCTTTGCTGAGTACTCCGGGGTTGGGTCAGCCGTTGCACGTGGCTGTGGGGATGTCACTGTGGAGGCAATTCAGTAATGGCTCGCTCTGGCGTCCAGCGTGTCCATGGGTGGCTGGTAGAGGACTCTGGATTGTATTCGAACGTCCTCGACGCGGCTGGTGAGTATGACGCCAAGGTCGACAGCACCGCGAACTCATCCCTGGCAGCACATATCCTGAACGCGGTTGCAGTCGGCGTGAACACGTTTGTCTATACAGCTGTCGGAGACGACGAGTCTGTCGACGACTACGAAGAGGACATCCGCGTGCTCGCGGCCGCACTTGCGCTGCACGACACGAACAAGTACATCCGTGAAGCCTATGGCGTCGATACAGACGGGAACACACACGAGGCTTTCGAGTACTACTTCGAACCGAATCTCGACGACGAGTCGGGCGACGATTTCGGAATCGAGGAATTTCTCGGAGAAGGCTATCGGGAAGATCTTCTCTATCTCGTGCAGAACACGGAGATTTCGGAAGACAGCACCGAGACTCGCGGCACGTCGAGCGAGTTCAGAGGGCTGGAACGATACACGCGCATCGGAGACCAAGCCGCGTCGATAGCTCTCCGCGATGGTGTACACGGCGTCTACGACCAACTCAAGCGAAAACTCGACGCTGATGATGTCCACCTCGTAGAGTTTACAGCCGTCGAGCAACCTGTCCTCAACGACCTTCTGCTCGGCACGACGAAAGCCGCAATCGCCGGTGAGCGAGGGATGGAGCACCCGGGCCTGGTCATCGGAAGCGACCAAGAGAGCATCGTCTACCTCGGTGACTCCATCGACCGAGAGCAACTCGAGGGAGCCGTGGCAGACACTCTGCCAAAGCAAATCAGTAACTCGTTCGACTTTAGCTGCAAGCTCAACTGGAATTCGTTCGACTACGACATCCTCGCGGAAATCGAACTCCCGTTCGAGGAGAAAGAAGATACTATTGCAAAGGCGTTCGAAAAATTGCTCTCGCGTGGTTCAGCGGGTGTAGAAGCGTTCGAGCATATCCCGGATTCGTTCCACGAATACTTCCCTGTCCTTGCGAAAGCCGTTTACGTCGACGGTCGGTCCGAGTTCGACGATGACGCAGTCCAAGAAGAGTACGATCGTATTCGAGATGAGCAGGGCCCACAGAAAGTAAAACTCCACTTCATCGCCTACCTCGTCAACAACGCAGAGTCTCATCACGAGTTCCTCGAAGACCTTCGTGAAAAAACCCGTCCAGAACTCGAAGCCGACCTTACGCCTGAAAGTGATGCTATCAGCGCAGTCGTAGACCGATTCTTCGGCAGTCACACTGTCGAAGATTTGCCCGGGAAAGACGAGATGTGCTTCCTCTGCGGCGCACCCACCGAGACGAAGTATCAAAAGGGCCTGAGCGCCGTCTACAGAACTCAAGAGTACTCTCGGCGCGTCCCGCCGCACGCGAAGTATAAATCTATCTGCGAGGTGTGCAACCTCGAGTACGCCTTGTTCGCAGATATCTGCGACCAGAGCGATGTCAGCACGAATAATAACGTTGAGGTTGCGTACTTTTACTTTGACGAGTTCCTCGGAGACATCCGTCTTCGTCGACGCCGGACCGGAAACATCGTACAAGGTAACAGCGATGAACTGGACGACCGCGACGTTCAGGTCAGCCTCATCAAACCGCAGTACTACTTGCAGCCGGTGTACGTCATGGACGAGAATCACCGGATGCAGGTGGTCCGGCAGGTGATGGCGGCAGCCCGAGAATCCGGGATGAAGGTGGTCATCGGACGACCGTTCACGCGCTTCGACGGCGCGGATGCGGTCTTCGCTGACGAGGAGGCCACCCGACCGCAGGAACTCCTCGGACTGGACGTGGCCGAACGATTCGGGCCGAAGCCGTCGTTCGTCGATGGCGAGGATTCACAGTCTCATCTTCGGCGTGCACTCCAGTTGTTCAAAATCATGAGCATGGTTGGTGCGGAAGCCAAAATGACAAATCCGTACCTGCAGCTCGACCAAGATACGTTCCACAGCATCGCGAATTTCGCCGTTGTCAACCACGACTACGCGACGCAGCTCGATGTCGTGCAGTCGTATTTCGAAACCTATCACCAGGAAGCACTCATGGAGATGCGAACTGTCGCCGAGCGAGGTGTCGACCTGTTCGGCAAACAATTCGACAGCAAGTACAAGAAGACGAAAATCTTCCGCGAGGCACTCGACGCGTTTCTCAGCGGAATGAATCAACAGATGGAAGACGAGCAACTCGTCGACTACGTTGAGAGTCAGGTCTACGCCACTGCACAACGGGAAGACTACGCTGGCAGGGTCACTCCCGAGCAAGCACAGGCGTTCGTTGAAGCAACTCGGACGTACCTCATCGAGAACGACCTGTACAACTTGAAGAAGCTATCTGACTGGGAAGACGCGCTCGTAAACTCGTACTACTACGCATTCGATCAAACACTCACCGACTCATAAATGACACTGGAATACCCCGACAAAGGACTGATTGAATCGATCGAAATCTACCGGAAGCGGAAGCCTTCGGTTACTCTGGTCGTCCGACGAGATGTGACAGAGCCGACGCTGTTCAGGAACTCGAACCACGACCGTGCAGAGACACAAGAATTCGGCGACCGCCTCTACGCACAGGTCAACGGTGAGAAGTTCACCAGCAAGGAACGCCTCACGGGCCTGGACCTGCTGCGTGGACTTGACGACGAGTTCGTTGATGAAGAATACGCCTACAACGAGCCAACCGACCTCGATGGCTCACTGAATGTCGGTACTCTGACGTACGGCCTCGCTGGAACTGGCGACCAAGACTTCGCGATAAAATCACGTGTCATCGAGGGCTACACCTACACCACGAACGAGTACGATCTGATGAACAAAGAAACTCGGAACGCCGTCTACGAGTCCGGGACGATGAAAGACGACGAAGGAAATCAGTCCGAGGCCCTGTTCGACTTCGTCAAAGTCCAACCCGGGAACGACCTCGTGCACTTCATCACGCTCGAAGCTGCGACTGGAGAGATGTTGTTGTACGTCCTTCATAACATCTTGAACACGGGCAAGTACGGTGCGCGTGAGACCCGGACCGGACGGAACATCCGCAACGAAGTCCTCGGTGTCATCCTCGGAAACCATGACACCTCGCTCTCGACGGGTGAACTCCTCCTAGAATACCACGATCCGGGCGAGGAACTCGTGACCTCAGTCGCCGAGTACATCACGGATGTTCAACGTACAGACTGGGATGTCTACGGCGAGTTCGACAACGCAGAACCCTTCCCCGAGTGGTACGAACGGCTGAAAGCGGTTGCGAGCCGTGAGGCCGAAGACGCAGACGAGGTGCTTCGAGAAGAGTTCACGAACCTGACCAAGGAGGCACAGGATCTGTTCGGCGATGATTGAACAGACGTACGAGGCAACGCTGTACGCACCGCTCTTCTATTCGAGTACGGAAGGGCGGTCGGTCAGAACACAGCCGACGCTGTCGGCGACCGCGTTGATGCATGCCCTCGGCTATCGGTACTTCGGGCTTGAGAAACGGTATGCTGAACGTGGGTCTGACGCGACGACCGCGGACTACTCACACCTCGTGGACGCACCGTTTTTCGTGACCGACATGCGGCCGGTCGCTGTCGACGCTGACGAACGGACGTTCAGGAGTACGGACTTCAGGTCCGAGCGTCATTTCACCACGAACGACCGAGATCTTGCCAGGCGAATCGCCAATACCGATTCCATGCCAGCCATCCTCGAAGACTCGGGCGCAGCGTACCAGACGATTCGAAATTATCTGGGACTCACCCCGGGCTCGACGTTCGAGTTCACAATCTGGGCCCACGACGACACTGATCTTCCTTCCCGGCCGTTCTTCAGGATGGGAATCAAGCAGACTGGTGAGTTCCGATCTGTCGAATCTGATTTGGACACACTTGTATTGAACAAGTACCTGCTCGCCGAGGTCTACGACCTCTCTGACGATGTACTGACAGGGTTGATGACTAACAGCAACCGATTCAAACGTGGAAATGATCCGCGTCTCCAACACTTCGTCGGAGCTGACCCGGTGTTCGTCCGAGACAGGGTCCTTCCGGAGGTCCTCTGATGCAAGTCGGCGAGGCGTTCCTTCAAACTGAACCCCCCAAGTACGGGCTTAAAGAACAAGGCTTTGAGGAAGCTCGTGCGTTCCAGAACCGAGTCGTTGAGTGGGTGCATCACGGAGACGCACCTGTGGCGGCGGTTCGCGCACCGACCGGAGCGGGAAAGACCGTCACGTTTCATGAACTCATCGAGACGCGGGACATCACACTGCTGGTCTATCCCACGAACGCCTTGCTCAGACAACAACACGACCGCTTCGATGCTGCTGGCATCGATGTCGCTATTCTGAATGGTAACACGCTTGAGGGCCGGGCACACGACCGAACCGCGAATCTGCTTCAGTTTGTAGATCGATATGAAGCTGATCACGATGTTATCGTCACGAACCCGGACATTCTCCAGGCCATTATCCAGGATATGTACTCCGGGAGCGATGCGATGGACTTCTTCAATCGATTCGACGCGATTGTCTACGACGAGTTTCACTTCTACGGCCCGCTCGCAGCCAGCGGTCTCCTCCTTCAGATTAAGATAATCTCGGAACGGTTGCCGGACCCGAAAATTTTGCTAGCCTCTGCAACTCCAAACCAGACGTTCATCGACTTCATCGATAACCGAATCGGAATCGACGTGGAAAAGATTGCTGCCGAATACGCCATGACTGGCGATCAATTCCGATACCCGGTCACCGTTGAACGCCACGAGGCCAGACGCATTCTCACCGATGACGATACAAAGCACGCGGTTGCAAATCAGCTCGAACAAGCAATTTCAAAGGCAGCTACATTGTCTGAGCCACAGGTTGTCCTCGTGTTCAATAGCGTCAGAGACAGCAACCAATTCCATACGTTCCTTGCTGACGAGTATCCTAATATATTCGAACACACGGCGAAAGACAACGGGTTCGACACGAATGATGACGTAAGCGCCCTTGCCGACAAGTCGTTTTTCATTCTGAATACGACGAGTAAAGGTGAGGTCGGTCTCGACTATGACATCCGAACACTATTCATGGAGAAACCCAGGGAGGCCAACGCCTTCCTGCAACGGTTCGGTCGTGCTGGTCGACAAGCACCCGCCACGGTTCACGTGTATGGTCTCGGACAGGGACCGTGGGGAGAGGATGTCTCGTTCCAGACCTTCGAACAACAAATATACGAGGGACTGGACGACAGCGAGATGTACCTTGACCAACTCGCAGATCTCGTCGGGTTCCGTGCCGCCTACGCTATTGCGGTACGCGACGAAAGTGCCACGTGGTACAACCAAGAACTCCATGCTGACTTCGCTGAGAACATAGAGCACTTCGGCCGTTGGCGACGGCTCATCGACGAAGCCGACACTGCCATCGACAACTTGGGTGGGTTCGCCCCGACGTATACACAGAACAGCGATGCAGCGAAGATTCTCAAGTTCACCCGCGAATGTTTCAAGATGTTCTGTGGACTCCGAGGTCGATCACTCCCTGCTGAGATCCGGTATCCTCGTGGTGACCGTCTTGGACTCACTACCTATGACCTCACATCGACTCTTCGAAACTACGCCATTGCAGAAGTCGACGATGAGGGCTGTCTCGTACTCGAGTCTCGTGACGATACGCAATCGGTCGTCACCGCTCGTCTCCCAGAATTTGAAACTGAACCAACGCGCTACGACCAGCCGACGACCGAGATTGAAGACCTCCTCCAGACAAAAGTCCATCGAGAAATCGACAGACTTGAACTAGACGATACATTCCCCCTCGATACCAATCTCCTTCATCGGTTCTTCCGTATTATCCGCATCACTGACGCGGTGGTTCCCGAAAGAATCACGACTGCAAACTACGACATCACAGTCACGACTCATTCGAATGCCCCACCAGAGCTTGAAATCGAGGAGCGTTCACAATGATGGACAACTTAGTGAACGTCTCTGACCTGAATCAGTACGTATATTGCCCTCGTCGGTACTGGTATCTCCACTTTTTCGACACACAAGGCCAGAATTATGAGCGAGTTGAGGGAACTTCCCTCCACGACGCTCAATCGACCCGTGGAGGGTGGCTCAACGAGCTATATCTAGAGTCCGAAACCCTCGGTCTAAAAGGGAAAATCGATGTCCTAGAACGAGATACAAGTACGCCAGTTCCAATTGAAAGAAAGCGAGCCGCAAGTGGGGAGTACTACAAGAGCGACGAAATACAGCTCGCCGGGTACTGCATGCTGCTTGAAGACCACATCGATCAGCAAGTCGATGAAGGCGCGATTTACCTGTATGAAACCGACCAGCGTATGCACATCCCGATTACTGACGATCACCGAGACAGTGTCCGTGACATCGTAGAGGCGATGCAATCCATGTCTGTCGACACTGTCCCTTCATTCACAGATAACCCCGCGAAATGTGAGGCGTGTTCGACACGCGAGTACTGTATGCCAGCGGAGACAATCAAGCTAGAGCCACAGAAGGTCAGAGGGACCGGTTGGGAGGACGAATTATGAAAGCAGCTGAAGCCATGTTCGACGATTCGGTCGTCTATGTCACGAAGCAAGGGACACAGGTTCAGACCGATGGTGGTCGTATCGTCGTCTACGACGTTGATGGTGACGGTGGAGAGATCGCGACGTTTCCGACAGAGAAAATCGACACGCTGAACGTGTTCGGTGGGGTCAATTTCTCGACACCATTCGTCCGTCGCGCCAATGAACATGGTATCGTCCTCAATTACTTCACTCAGAATGGCCAGTATAGGGGAAGTTTCGTCCCAGAGAAAAACACCATCGCAACCGTTCGACGAGCCCAATACGATCTCGATGAAGCCGCTGAACTCAGTATCTCTCAAGCGATGATTAGCGCAAAAATTCGAAACGCTCGGACGCTTCTAAGTCGAAAAGGGGTGACTGGAACTGACCTCCTGAAAGACCTCGGCAATAAAGTGCACCGGACTGACAGTAAAGACGACCTGCGAGGCGTCGAAGGTGAGGCCGCAGAGCGATATTTCACCTTGCTTGACGATACACTGGCAAGCGGTTGGACGTTCGAGAAACGGACGAAGCGACCACCAGAAGACCACATCAACAGTTTGCTCTCGTTGACCTACGTGATGATGAAAAACGAGGTCTTGAGCGCACTACGTCAGTATAACCTCGACCCATTCCTCGGCGTGTTGCATGCAGACCGACACGGACGCCCGTCGCTTGCGTTAGACCTTCAGGAGGAGTTCCGTCCATTGTTCTGTGACACGTTCGTGACCAGGTTAGTAAACCGAAGTACCATCACTCACGACGACTTTACTCAGGAAAACCACCTCAAGGACGAGACCTTCCAACTATATCTAGAGAAATTCGACAACTACATGACTGAAACGTTGACACACCCGTATTTCAAATACGAGGTGTCTCGGCGGAAAGCTATCCGCCAACAGGCAATTCTCCTTAGGAAGCGAATCACGGGCGAACTGGACGAGTACCACGCACTGGAGGTCAATCGATGACGATTCGAATAGTAATTACCTATGATATACATGACGACTCAAACCGAAGACGAGTGTACCAAACCCTCCAACGATATGGTGCATGGCGGCAGTTCAGTGTTTTCGAAGCTGAGGTCTCGAAGACTGAACGCATCAAACTCAGGGACGAACTTGAAAATCACATCGAAACAACAGACGGTGACCGAATCAGAATATACCGAATTTGTAGCTCATGCCAAGACGATATCACTGACCTCGGAAACACCCCGCCTGACAACCAATCCAACGTCATCTGATTATTCGCCCTTCGTGGACCTTTAAGACGGTTGTGTACAACCCCAGTCCACGAAGCAGCCCCATCATTTCGACGACGGAGAAAGGATTAAGCGCCCTCTCCACTGATTTACACCCCCTGTCGAAGCGGCTAGAAAACCTACAACGGGATTGAAACAAGATGTTTTTCGCGTTCGCCGTCATCTACCGTGTCGTCGAAGCGGCTAGAAAACCTACAACGGGATTGAAACGGAGCATGAACAGGCGTCTAAAGTCGGTGTTGCTGGGTCGAAGCGGCTAGAAAACCTACAACGGGATTGAAACCGGAGGAGGACCGCGGGGTCGTCGAGGCGCTCGGCCTGTCGAAGCGGCTAGAAAACCTACAACGGGATTGAAACGAGCCTTATGGAGGATGACAAAATCAAAGAAATACGGTCGAAGCGGCTAGAAAACCTACAACGGGATTGAAACTCGTCGGCCACAGTCGATAGTAACGACGGGACCTCGTCGAAGCGGCTAGAAAACCTACAACGGGATTGAAACCTTGCACAACAGTTTGGAGGAGTTCGCCGGAAATGTAGTCGAAGCGGCTAGAAAACCTACAACGGGATTGAAACAGTACACGTCGCCGTCGGCGCCCGCCGGCGCGCAAACGTCGAAGCGGCTAGAAAACCTACAACGGGATTGAAACAGGTCGTACTTGTACCAGCGGGTAAAGTCGTCTCGTCGAAGCGGCTAGAAAACCTACAACGGGATTGAAACCCGTCGCCAGTGCGGACGTGCAGCGCCGAGATCGTCGAAGCGGCTAGAAAACCTACAACGGGATTGAAACAACTGGAAGATGCCGGTCTCGTCGCTGCCGTCGCCGTGTCGAAGCGGCTAGAAAACCTACAACGGGATTGAAACTCTGCGATAGAAGACCGGGACCCGCCGGGGTCGAAGTCGAAGCGGCTAGAAAACCTACAACGGGATTGAAACTTCGGCCGCTTCCTGGGTTCTGCTTCCTCACCACCGTCGAAGCGGCTAGAAAACCTACAACGGGATTGAAACGGGTCGGCCAAGAAGAAACGGAGAACAGCCAACCCGGTCGAAGCGGCTAGAAAACCTACAACGGGATTGAAACGTCTGGACCTGTTCGGAGTGCGGAGTAGAGAAGCGGTCGAAGCGGCTAGAAAACCTACAACGGGATTGAAACACGACCTCCTGCTCGCGGCCCTGCTCGACGCCCTCGTCGAAGCGGCTAGAAAACCTACAACGGGATTGAAACTCGAGTAGTGCCAGACAGACAGTCCGAGGATCGCGTCGAAGCGGCTAGAAAACTTACAACGGGATTGAAACGCCGCGTCATCCAGCGCGTCCAGTGAGCGAACCACGTCGAAGCGGCTAGAAAACCTACAACGGGATTGAAACACGCCGACGACGTACGGCTGGCAGAACCTCGCAGACTGTCGAAGCGGCTAGAAAACCTACGAATGGAATGTAACACCGCCGCGCGAGCTAATTAATCAGTGTCGTTCGGTCTCATCGAAGCCACTCGCGTAGATGTGCTGCTCGCCATTGTCGAAATCACTGCTCTGCAGGACGCTCTTGAGGGACCTCCCGCAACCTTCAGGGGGAGAAAAATTGCATGTGGAATCGGTGTGCAAGGCTGATTTTTGCGTATCGTCAGAGGAGAATTCGTCCACATTTGTAAGTCCAACCGGATTTCCATCGACCTCCCCCGGTTTTAGCGGCTATCGAAGGTCGACGGAAAAGCTCATTTGAATTTAGGTTGTACAGGGTTGATAGTGGCCGAATCGGCCATGGTTACAGATGAGCCCCCGTGGGGTTGAAGCAGACGTGTCGAAGGGAACATCGTCAAGCAGACGGATCGGTTTCAGATGAACCCCTTATGGGGTTGAAGTCGCGCCGGGACGGTCGTCTTGACGATCCCTCTCCTTGTTCCGACGACGTCCGGAAGGAAGATGAGTCAGCGTGAGCGTCACGCCGTCCCTAGTCTGGCCTGTGTTTGTCTTCGGTTCGCTGTACCTCGGTGATTTCTACAGTCCAGTCTGGCTGCTCGTTGGGCGGAGCGCGACAGTCCCACCCACCCTTGATGTCGATACCATTCGCGTGTGCCGACTGGATGGTCTTCTTTAGTCGTGCTTGGAACTCAGCGGTCGTCCGTGGGCCGTCTCGATGGCTTTGTGAGTCGTCCATGGTGCCCCCTGTTGGGTACGGTGTGCCGACAGGTCCAGTGTAGTGTTCCATTCATCCTGACCTCACTCTTGCTCTTCCCGAGGTCGCCGGTCGGTAGACTGGTGAATGGCACTCTCAGCCTGTGGCTGTCGAATTCTGACGGGAACTAACCCAGTAAATGGCTAGCCTGATAGTTAGTTGCCGTCGCGCCGTTCTTAGGAAGAATCGAGGAGGACCTCCCGGTGTTCGTCGATGAGCTTGTCGACTCCCTGTCGAAGTGTTTCAGACAGTTCCGCGCTCGACTCGCCCAGCTCGTCTGCTAGCTCGGTCAACGTACTCTGCCGGGGGACCTCGAAATACCCCTGTTTGAACGCGATCGACAGCGCCTTTCGCTCGCCCGAAGTCAGGGGCGTGTCTCCCGGTGACTGTGGCATACTGGTTGACAGGTATGTATGGATTATTGAGGAACATTAATCTCTGGTTGACTAAAACGAGAGGGACTTTGAGACTCGGCCCTGTGGGGGGAGACATGAGCACAAATCGGTCCTGGGGGGCGGTCCTCGTCGTCTGTCTCATTCTGCTGGCAGGCTGTACGGGGCTTCCTGAGACAGCTACCGTAAACACGACTGCAGACCAGGCGACGACTCAACAGGCCACACCGACGGCCAACGGAACCCTGAGCGTCCACTTCATCAACGTGGGGCAATCCACGAGCGTCTTGCTGGTCAGCCCGGAGAACGAGACGATGCTCATCGACACGGGCGACTGGCCGAACGATGGCGAATACGTCATCGAGTACCTAGAGTCCCGGGGCATCACGCGGATCGACCATCTCGTCACGTCCCACGCTGATGCGGATCATATCGGTGGGCACGCAGCTGTTATCGAGACGTTCGAGACCGAGTACGATGGCGTCGGCGCGATCTACGACCCCGGTCTCGCCTCGTCGTCGCAAACCTATGGTCGGTACCTCGATGCCGTCGAGGAGCATGACGTCCAGCTCTATCGCGCCAGTGCAGGCGATAGCATTCCCTTCGCAGGGGCCGATGTGTCTGTCATCGCGCCACCGGAAGGATACATCGCGAACGAGGCTCGCAACGAGAATAGTCTCTCGCTTCGCGTCCAACACGGTGCGGTGTCGTTCCTATTCACCGGCGACGGTGAGGAGGCACTCGAGGAGTACCTCGTCGAGAACCAGCGGGACAAACTCGACGTGACGGTCCTGAAGACGGGGCACCATGGGAGTGAGTCGAGTAACAGTGCGGCGCTCCTCGACGCGGCCTCGCCACGGGTCGCGATCGTCTCCAGTGCCTACGACTCACAGTACGGGCACCCGAACGAGGCAGTCCTCCAGCGGCTCTCCGAGCGGTCCGTGGCGACGTACTGGACCGCGACTCACGGAACGATAGAGCTCGTCAGCGACGGTCAGTCGCTGAGCATCGCGACGCAACGCCAGGCACCGACCGAGCCGACTGCACTCCGTGAGGGGTCGCCGGTCGAGCCCGGGTCGACTGGCTCGTTCAGTGTCAGGAAGACGATTACAGTCGATGGTGCATCGGCTCAGACTGGTGGCGCCACGAAGACGCCACAGCAGTTCACCGCCACGCCGGTCGCGACTGACGGTGGCATCACTGTCGATCACGTCCACGCCGACGCAGAAGGGACTGAATCGGAGAACCTCAACGACGAGTACGTGGTCTTCAGCAACGACGGCGATTCGACGGTCGACATGTCGGGATGGATGGTCACGGACGCTGCTGGGAACAGCTACACGGTCCCTGATGGGTTCACACTCGAGCCGGGCGAGTCGGTGACGCTCCATACCGGCAGTGGCGAGGATACGGAAACGGACCTCTACTGGGGGAGCGGGTCGCCAGTGTGGAACAACGACGGGGACACCGTCATCGTCCAAACAGCTAACGGCGAGACCGTCCTAGAGGAGGCATACTGATGCCTGAGCAGACCTACACTGTGGTACTCGACCGGTTCGAGGACGAGCAGGCAGTTCTCCTCTGCGAGGACGATGGCGAGGTCGTCGAGGAACTCGTCGTCCCGAAGTGGTTCCTGCCACCGGACGGCCGGCACCAGGACGCAATCTTCACGCTTCGAACCGGTGAGGTTGACCAGACAGTCCTGGCATACCAACCAGCGGAGACTGAGAAGCGTCAGAAGGAGGCGCAGAGCCGCTTCGACAGGCTGTCGCAGTCGCTCTCGGATCAGGAACCGCACGACGAAAGCTGAGGATTGGTCGACTTCGCCTCTTGGATGAAAGTCCAATGGTGTGAAGGTATCAAGGGTTAGAGTTATCATTCTCTGAGTAATACTGTAGTTTGCAGTTACCTGACCAACACCAGATGACCAGCACCTCATCCCAGAAGGTGTGTATCATCGGTTGTGACCTGTTCAGGAGGCTGACTCTCTCGTGAGTTCGAGGGACCCGTAGAAGAAGTTCCTCAGAACTCGGAAAGGTATCCAAGTCGGGCTGTGGGACCCACAGCCCACCCTTATTGTGCTGAATGCATCTCTAAATCAACCGAATCGGAAGTTGCCTAAGCGGCCAATTGTCAGTACCCGATTCGCGCTCTCTAGTCAGCAGTAGATCAAAAAATTACTCGTGGTTTGTTAATAGGACTGTGACCGACTCAGAGAGTGCAGTCAGCAGAATCAAAAGGGTATATGCAAGAAAACGAGAGGAATCTACTAATCAGCATCGTTGTAGAACTCCCTAACATGAGCTCTCTCGTAATTGCGGAGTCATACCAGACAGGCATATTGCTTATCTAACCCGTCTGTGTTCGCGTTCGTATGGAAGAACAGGGTGTGGAGGAAAACGCCCAACCGGGGAAACCGAGGAGTGATGAAGTGATGACTGGGGCGGAGACGATGGAGGGCGAGATGCGAAAGGAGCTCGCTGTGCTCCATCGGGTCTTCCGGCACAATTTTCGCAATCAACTCAACACCATTCGTGGCCACGCGGAGCGTGCCCAATCGAAGACCGATGACCCCGAGGCTGCCGACTCCCTGGAAATCGTGCTTGAGACGACTTCCAAGCTCATCGAAACGGTCGAGGAGGCCAACGTTGTCGAACAGCTCGCCTCCTCGGATGCGACGCCCGAGGTGGTGGACCTCTCTCACGTTCTCACCGAATGCGTCGAGCGATACGACAGTGAAACAGAGGCCGAGTTTGAGACTCACATTCCGGAGGGGGTGTGGGTGTGGGCGAATCCGACAATCGACCACGCTCTCGGCGAACTCATCGAGAATGCGGTCGAGCATAACGACGACATCGATCCTCGCGTTCGCGTCCGGGTGTCGGAAGGACAGACTGTTAACATCCAGATTACGGACAACGGTCCCGGAATGCCACCAGGCACTGCCTCCGTCCTCGAGTCCACGAACGTCGACAGCACGAACCACTTGACGTCACTCGGAATCTGGATCGCCTACTGGACGATCACCCGTTCCGGCGGCACCCTCACCGCTAGCGAGAACAATCCAACCGGCTGCCAGATCGACGTCAGCCTCCGCGCAGCTCCAGTCCAAAACCAGGACTGATTCCCCTCCCCTCCCCTCCCCTCCCCTCCACAACACCAGTCGTTCGATACGAGGAACTTCTCCCCCAGGAACAATCGATTCATTGTCGGCTTTATCCCACGACTGAAGCCATGGGCTTCCCCCTCGTACCTATGTGAGGGACTTGTTGGAGATTGATTTTGCCCTACCACTCGCCTCCGATCTCCTTCCGAAGTTTCCGATATTCGCGATTCGTCTGCCACGACCGGCCGGTCGCGACGTGGGTGACGCGGTATCGGCTGTGACAGGACCCACAGCGACGCTGTTCCGGCTGGCTCACGGCCTTCGATGCCCGGTATCGATGAGCTTCCCAGTGGCAGTTGTGGTCCTCACACTCAAGCAGCAACCGCAGCTCGACGAACTTGGGACAGTGGACGTCGACGTTCAGTTCGTCAGCCTTCCGCTTGAACCGGTCGCCATGGGAGGATTCGCCGAAGGTCTGGAACTCCCATGCGTGGATGAGTTCGTGCCGGATGACCCGCTTGAACTGCTCCCAGCCGAACTTCCGGTGTGCTTTCCAGGTCAGACGAATCGTGATGGCTCCAGTGTGCGAGTTGTAGCGGCAGGCACCGGCACGGCGCTTCGCTCGCGACGACACCTTCCACGACACTGTCGAGAGATCCTCGTTCAGGGCAACAGTCTGTGCGTACTCGGCCGCACGCTTGCAGAGTTCGGCTTTCGTCGCTGGCGGGCCTCGGGGGCTCGGTCGTTCGATGAACAGTGCGCTGTCGAGGGTAGTCTGTCTGCCAGTCATGGAGAACACGGACGCTCTCACGATGAGCGCCTCACCCGTTGAGGCGCAGAAAAATTGGCCGTCTCTGCAGAACAGTCACTCACATATTCGGTATTTCGGCCGAAAGAAGAATCACCTCTTACAGTAATCCACAATCGAACGGGAGTATGATGGGGGAATTGACGGGGAGTCTGGGGAATCGTCGAGGAGTGAGTTCTGCGCTATCAACGGTCCTGATGATCGCACTCGTGCTCGTTCTTGCAGCCGCAGCGGGGACGTTCGTCTTCGATCTGGGTGAACGCGCGACTGAATCACCGCCACAAAGCGCGTTCTCGTACGAATACGACAGCGTAAGCGGCAAGACGACTATCAGCTATCAGGGTGGAACGGAACTCTCTGGGACGGAATTGTACGTGTTGCACGATGGCGTCGAGGAATCGTGGGTAAACCTTGGAGGTGCAACAGCGGTGACTGCGGGTGACGAAGTCGACGTGTCGGTTGGCTCGTCGCGGAAGGTTCAACTCGTCTGGAAAAGTCCAAGCGGTGAGACCTCGACTGTCCTCGCGACTCGCACGTTCAGTGCATCTGGTAGCCCGGTGTTCTCTGCGACTAATCAGGGAACGTCGAATGGATGGGCGAATAGTCGGATGACGAGCCCTGACCGGAACATGCGGCTGGTGAACGAAGACAGTCAACCCAGGGTCGAGATTCGAAATTCGAACGCTGGCGACGCGAAGATTTCGAGCACATCGTTCACTCCCACAGCCGGGTCGACGTACGACTTCGAGCTCCGATACAATCCGAGTACGGACAAACTCGAATTCGAGGTCGATGGGACCGTGGTGAGCGAAC
Source organism: Haloarchaeobius amylolyticus (assembly GCF_026616195.1). Classification (NCBI taxonomy): domain Archaea; kingdom Methanobacteriati; phylum Methanobacteriota; class Halobacteria; order Halobacteriales; family Halorubellaceae; genus Haloarchaeobius; species Haloarchaeobius amylolyticus. Next base: position 125,640 of record NZ_JANHDH010000004.1, on the reverse strand, counting down.
AGCCAGCACCGACGCCTGACGACGGGGAACTCGGTATCCTGTTGAAGACACGAAATGGCGGCGCGAGCAAATCCATCAGTGTGGATTCGCTCACACTGGATGGAGCGAGTATCGGCTCTCCGGACGGTCTCTCTGTGAGCGGTGATGGGCAGACGAAGAACCTCCTCATCGACAGCGCGGATTTGAAGAACGGTTTCACCCTCAGTGGTGACGTAACGTTCACGTTCAACCCCAGTGAGATCGACGGGAGCGAGGAGCTGGTGTTCCGGATCGACCTCGGCTAAGTCATTCGACCTGCGGGCGAGGATGTTCTTCTTGTTCACTCAACGACGCAGCGAGCCCACGGAGGTGGGCAGCGACGAGTTCACGCTCTTCGGCCGTGATATCTTCCCGGACCTGAACACGGGTCAGGACACGTTCCCTGGGGAGTTCGTCAACAAGCTCAGCGAGGTCAAGATCGGCAGTGTACCACGTTGTCTCTGTCATGATCTGCTTAGTTCCAGTATCGTATTTTAATGCTCGGGCAGTCGACCAGAAACGCCGACTACGCATCGCTGCCGGGGCATTCGGGAGCTGGAAGTATCACCTCCAGTCAGAGCTACTGATCTGCATGATGCTCACGAGAATGGCCCCGCACCCCGGTAGGGGCCGATAAAATGGCCTCTGCGAACTGAAGATAGGAAAAATGTGAAGCGAGCAGGGAGGTCTCCCACTGTCGAAAGCTTCAATCTGTGATCCGAATCTCGGAGTTCACCCGATAGATATACCCACGCATCTCCAGTACTTCGAGCGCCTCTTTCGCGTCGCCCTTCGTGAATCCTTCATTCACCAGCACTTGTTTCGCGGTTGTTTCGTCGATGCCGGGTTCGGGCGGTGAGATAGTCCCGGACAGGACGTCGAGGCAATCCTCGGCATACGGTGGAATCGGCGTTGGTTCGCCGGGCATGGGTTCAGTTCGTCTATCGATAATCACTGGAATATCATAGAAGTATCCCCTGTTTAGTTCAGGTTCCCTGTCGGTCGATGGCCTCGATAATCTCCCGTGCAGTACCCACAATCCGTTGTAACCGCTCGCGAATTGCATCTGCAGGGTCACCGTCCCAGGCAGCGACGTAGAGCGCGCTGTTCGAGGCATCCAGCCCGAAGTACTGTGAGACGACGTAGGCAGTGCTCTCGGCTTCGACCTCACGTTTCTCCTGTTCGGTTCGGTCGTCGACGTCGAAGTGCAGGAGAGCGTGTGCGTACTCGTGGGCGAGCACACTGGCGACGTGTGCCTCGTTCTCGGTGTCTTTCACCTCGACGAGCAGGGAGCAGTCGTAGGTGCTTCGCTCGGTACACACGCCGTCTGCGCTCCCGTGTTCCCAGTTCTCCGGTGGGACGATGGTCGCACGAACGCCCAGTTCTGGAGCGGCTCTGAGCAGCGCATCGAGGAGTTCGGCCTCGCCGCCGCCGTCACCCTGTGCTTCGGTTTCGAGTTGGGGGAGGGGTTCGCCGTCCGTCTGGGAGACATCGAACACGGGGACGGGTTTGAAGCCGACCAGCCCGTCGTCCCACTCGTCGGGTGGCGTCTCGTCGTATTCACAGTCGCTACTGTCGTGATACGAAGGTGAGTTCCCACAGCCAGGGCATTTGCTCGTGATGATGGGTGCCCAGATCCAGATGGCCGATTCGCCCTCCTGGACGTGGCGGTCGAACTCGTTCACCCAGGTGTTGTAGCCGGCGACGTTCGTCGCGTGGGGACACTGGTGCTTGATGAGCAGCGTGTTCCGATACGAGTAGTCGTGGAAGTGCGATTGGACCTCGAGCCACTCCTGCAGTTCTGCGCTGGCTCTGGCTTCGTCTGAGAGCTCGGCGAACTGGTCGACCCACGCTTCCAGCGAGTCGTGCATCTCGTCGCGACGGCTGTCGGAGTCGTCGAACTGCGTGTGAGTCGTTTCTTCGTCTTCGGTGCTGTCGCTGCTGGCAACTTTTTGGTAGGAATTCATCGACATCGTGCATCTCCGAGGAGAACTAGAAGTCCCCCTCACCCGTCAGGGGGAGATAAAATGGCGGAACTGCGACTACCCCGAACGACTCCTGTTCTTCACTCCAGGCCGGATTCAGGTGACCACGATGGACTGCCCTCCTCGCCACGAACTCGCTTTACCCCGGTGAATTCGAATCGAGCACCGCCGGTGTCACTTTCAGTGACCCTGACCCCCCAGCCGTGGGCTGTCGCGATACGGTGGACAATCGCCAGACCGAAGCCAGTCCCGCCAGATGAAAGTGAGAAACCAGCGTCGAAGACCTGATCTCGGTGTGCTTCGTCGATGCCCGGTCCTTGGTCTGAGACGAAGAGTCCGCCGACCGACTCGCTATCCGTCCCGGGCTTCTGGAACCATCCAACCGAAACGGTCATAGGACCAGTGTCTCTCTCGACAGACGCTTGTCCTGTCTCGATTCCGAGTTGGTCCTCCCCTCTATCTGGGTCATCTTGCACGTCGTCGGGTTGGCGGGATTCTGTCCCATGGACGACTGCGTTCTGGAAGAGGTTCTGGAGGAGCTGCGGGAGGCGGTCCTCATCGGCGAGGATAGTAGCGTCGGGCTCGACCCGGAGGGTTGCACCCTCCGTCTCGACTAAATTCCATGCTGTCTGGGCCACGGCTGCCACCGAAACCGGTGACAGCGTCCCGATTGGTTGTCCCTGTTGTGCAAGCGAAAGTAGGTTAGAGACTAATGTATCCATTTTACGATGCATCTTCGCTACAGCAGCGATGGATTCCGACTGAGCGTCGTCGATGGGGTCGATGAGCTCGAGATAGCCAGAGGCGACAGAGAGCGGTCCCCTGAGGTCATGACTAACGAGACCCGCGAATTCGGACAACTGTTCAGCCTGCCGCTCGAGTTGTAACTGCCGCTCGCGTGCTGTGGTGATGTCACGGCAGAGGCCGACCATGCGGACCGGCACTCCCCCCCGCTGGATTAGCCTTCCTTTCCCCTCGATCCACCGAACAGGACTGGTATGGTCGGGGTGGGTTCGGTGGACGATACTAGCCGATTCACCAGTCTCGAGGACGCTATCGATAGCCTGTCTCACCTGCTGTCTGTCGGCAGCGTGTATCAGCGATAGATACGACTCGAAATCCGCCTCGAAGGTGTCAGGCTGAACGCCGAAGAGTCGCGCTGTCGTCTCGTCCCAGATCACCTCGTCACTTTCGAGGTCCCATTCCCAGACCCCAGTATCGGTTCCTTCCAGTGCGAGTTCGAGGCGGGTATTGGACCGCTGTAGTTCTCGTTCGCGGATGATTCGGTCCGAGATGTCGGTTAGAGCCCCGGTGACGGTCTTTGGTTGGTTCTCGCAATCGTAAGTCACACACGCTCGTGCCGAGACATGGCCGTATGTCCCGTTTCCGAGCTTGAACCGAAAAGAATCCTCATACCGCGGTAAACCGTCTTCGAGCACGGAGTGCAGTCGATGGAGGACACGTTCGCGATCAGAAGGGTGCAACCGAGCCTTCCACCAGTCGAAGTCGTCCCCGACTTCGTCATCACCATAGTCGAACACGCGCGAGTAGCCATCGCTCCGCCACACCTTGTTCGTCGCGGGATTCCATTCGAAGAACGCGTCGGCAGAGACCCGGCCGAGGCGTTCGTTTCGCTCCTGAATTGCTGCCAGTGCGTCGCTCTTTCGCGGTCTCTCGACGAGACTCAGAATCCGGGTTGCAAGGAGTTCAAACTGATCTGGATTGCCCTTCAGGAGGTATCCAGACACACCGTCTGTAATCGCTTGAGAAGCGACCTCCTCAGACCCGCTTTCAGTAAAGAGAATAAACGGGAGGTCAGGATGGGAGTCACGAACTGCCTGGAGTAGGTCAAGGCCGTCTTGCCCTGCCATCTCGTATTCGCTGACGACGCAGTCGAATTTCTTCGACTCGAGGAGTCGAAGTCCTTGTTTGACGGTGTTCACCGAGTGAATGTCGAACTCCGAACTGCTCCTCTCGAGAAAGTCGCGTGTGGCGCTGGTGAATTCGGCACTGCTGTCGACGTGGAGGACTCTAGTTGCTGTCGAATCAGGGTGGCCAGGAGGGGTGCTGGTCGAAGGATTGGTGCTCATGATTTACCCCACTGTCCGCCGATTGACCGAGGTACGGCCAGTGGAGATATAACCACATCGGTAATCAATACGTGATATCCGTTGGTGCTCTGTGGTGGTATTTGTAGACGGACATCACAAAATGGACGGGATAGTTGGTAATTTTCCCGAGGTACGTTGATGAGTTTCTACTACTCTATATGACTCACCAGATTGGCACAGGCCCGCTTGATACTATGATCGATTATCATCTTGTTCCAACTCGAAACCACTCTGGGCAGAGGTCTTCGAGTGGAAGCGCACCTCTCAGTGTGCGCTAGCGTTTGGGATGTTGAACCGGCGATCACACTGATTTGAAACCTTCAGTCTCGCCCGTCTCACCAGTGTTTCTGCCGCGGGATACCACGACACCCATCGCGGTTCCCATGCTCGCTCCGAGGCCGATGCCAATTCCTAACCAAAAGGGAAGGTCGCCAGTGATAGCGCCGATCGCTACCCCGGTACCGGCCCCAAGAGCGTTTCCAAGGCCGAGTCCGAGAGCTATAGTGCCGTGTGAGTCTGAATCCATGGTCTCCACTTGTTCTCTATCGTCATAGCTCTGTGTAACACGCACCAACCAGGTGTTGACCTCCCCTTGGCAATTACCGCGTGCACAACTCTCGGAGATGAAAGGCGGAAGCCCCTGGATTCAGTTGTGGGCGACCGACCAGATACTCTGCAGCCACGCTAGGAGTTTTCTCCACAGTGTTCTGAACGCCCCACAGCGTACCCAGACTCGAGTAAATCCTTCGACAGTTGGATACTACTGAATATTTCGTGAATGTGATGGACGCCTGCCGGATGCGAGGGCCCCAGCGCTTGCGCGATTCGAGCAGTGACAATCGCAGTTGCCCGAGCCTGATCGGGGCCCCGAACCCACTGGTCGATTCGTTTCAGCTGGCCGTCCACACGACCGCTGACCTCGGTTTTAATCACCGACTCCGTGGACCCGAACGGGAAAACCTCGGCCAGTCGGACGATTCCATCGACGCCGAGCAACGACACGATTGGTTCGAACAATCCGGTTCGGCGTAACACCGCGAGGTACCGAGTCAGGACACGAGAGTCATAACACAACCGGCTCTCGATTACTGGGATATCAGTCGTCCGTGCGAGTACATGTTGATCCGCGAGATTTGCCCGATACGCTCGGCGTCTCCCCCATCCGGGAACCTCGACCGTCCGAGGATCAGTGAGCCCGGTCACTGAAGTCGTTTCGCCGTCACTCTGAACCGAGAAGTTCCCCAGAGCATCCTCGATCGTCCATTTGACCGTATCTGGGCCGAACGCCTCACCGATACCCAGCAACAGGGTGATATCGGCTCGGTCGACAGTATCGAGTTCCTCACGTGCTTCGGCGACGAAGAGGTTCGTCATCCCAGGAGACAGTCCAACACTGAGGACGGCAGTTGCGCCATGACCGCGAGCGACCTCGTCGAACGATTCAATCGCCCGGAGAAGCGAATCTGTCGGCGAGATATCGACGTAGTCGATTCCGCGCTCGAGACATGCCTCTGCGAAGTGTGGGGCGTCCTGGTCCAGACACATCACCACCGTTCCAACGTCTTTGAGGACGTCTGCGTGGTGCATCTCGTCGCTCACATCGAACGTTCGCGGCTCGACGCCATCGACCGACCGTGCAAATCGACGGGCTTTCTGGGGAGATCGACCTGCAGCAAGTATCTTTTCCCGCTCGCTGTCGGCGAGTTCCCGACAGACAGTCCGGCCAATAGTACCGTAGCCACCAACAACGAGAATAGATGTGTCCGTCCGAGACATACAGATACTCTCTACCCATCAGGCGTATATTCGACTCCGATTATACTCGGGCCATAGTTAATGAGCTCACCCCTTGAGATAGCGGGGCAGTAGATTCGCTTCGATTCGCTGAAGTTGTTCCGAGACTGTCGCTGGAGCACGGTCCACGGCTGCTGCAATCTCTTTGTGTGTCGCTTCCCGGGGGATCTCGTAGTAGCCCAGCTCAACGGCCACCTCGAATACGTCGCGTTGCCGCTCAGTGAGCAAATCCTCCAGCTGACTGCCCCCAGGAACGTATTCCCCGACGTGCTCTGGGTAGAGGTCAATCCCTGAGGGAATATTCGATGTAATCTGCGTTATCGCTGCCTCCGTCCCCACGACTGTAAGGCGAATCCCAGAAGCGGGATACTCATCGGTGTATTCGACTGGCGGTATGAGGACGAGCGAGTATGCAGTGAGGATAGCAAACAGTTCCGCTAGGGACGACGATTGGCCGTACTCGACATACGCGAGTCCGGTCTTATGCGTGACTGTGAAGTCGCGCACGGAATCCTCAGTAGAGAGCACCTGCTCGAGCTTGGCTATATTGCCCGAGAACTCGCTCAATTCGACGAACCGTTCGCCAACTCTGTTGATCTGATGTGTCTTTTCAATCGTCACGGCCGGACTGGCTTCGATTGCGGCTTGCAGGGGGTGGAGCTGCCCATCGTTCCAGACGAGAACCCCTGAGGCGGAGTGCATGGTAGTCGGTTCACTCGTTTTCAATAAGAACACTCCGTATATACTCGGGTGAAACTCCAATCTCACTGCGAAAGGACTTCTGATGTATGATAGAGGCACGTGCCGCGGTCAGCATCGATGCATCACCGGCGACAGTGTGGTCCCATCTGGAGGAATTCGAAACGCTCTGGGAACAGTCCAATCCAGACCACGACGGCACGTGGGTCGTCATGGACCCGAAGAAGCCACTCCGAGACGACCTTCGCTTCTTTCAGCGTGAGTCTGTTGGGCCAGTCAAGGGAATGATAAAGGCAGATATCCGTGACGTCGTCGAAGAGCGCCGGTTCAGTTGGATCGGTACCTGTACGTATTCGCTGCCTCCATTCCCAGTCACAGTCACCGTCGAAGAGGGCGGGACCGTACAGCTCGAACGGACGGCTGGACAGACTCGACTCTCTCACCGGGTATGGGCCCACGTACCGGTGACAGTGCTCGGAATCATTGCTGAAAAAGCGCTGACCGCTATTGGAGACATCGAACGAGAAGCCTACGAACACACGCTTGTCGAGCTCGAATACTTCAAGCATGTAATCGAGCAAGAAACTGAGATCTGAATCCGGATGCTACAGAGTACGAGGGCTGTCCGGATAATCGAGACCAGTCTGGGCGGCTATCAGGTCTTCAGAGTCGTCGCCAGTGGCTTCCGCCTGGTCTGAATCTATCGAAACTGACCATCCAGAGAGTGGAAATCGAAGTCTCTCACCCCTCAGGTGGAGGATAAATGGCTCAGCCGTCGACGCCGGCTAGCCAGCCGCGATGGAAGTAGGCGAGACAGATGCAGGAGTGGAATACTTCTCCGGTTGGGCGGTGTCTGAACTGCTTCGATTCTGGATTTGGGGCGACGATGCCGGCGTCGACGAGGTCGGTGACGATGTGTCGTGCGTCCTCCTCTGCGATTTGGAGTGCATTGTTGTGGTCACGGTCTCGGGCGAGCTGGCGTCGTTCGAACTGTTCGTGGCTGTCGGATTCGTATGGATGTGGAGTCATGGATGGTGAAAATGTGATTATTCGGTCGTGTCGATGCTCGGGTCGAACGCTCGTGCGGCTTCGGCGAGGCGGCACAGCTTCGGGAATAGTTCATCCACGTCGGCTTTCGCCTGTTCGACAGTCGGTGCTTTCACCTTCCCTTCGAGGCGGTCCTGGTCCCGAGTGCCCGTACCCCGGGTCATCGTGATCTTGATTGAGGCTCCGGTGTCGGTTCGTGTGACATGCTCGGTCGTCTCGAAGTCGGCTGGAAGTCTGTACTGTTCGTCGCTGGTTGGGTCTGTGTCTGTCGACATCTGAGGATTCTCCCTCACCCCTGAGGGAGCGATAAAATGCCGTGAGGAACTCTAGTGGACAATTTGTTCACTCAAGAGTAGCTACATCACTTGGATTCGACCCTGTCTACTTCATTTTTGAAGTAGGGATGCTTCTCTGGGTCATCTCAGTCGGAGCAACACTAGGAGGACTAATACAGAACTGAAGGCACTGGTCATGAAAATCCGGCTGTCAGGGGTCGTCCTATTCTTCGCGATGACGCTCACCCACTTCGCAATCCTTCCCGCGAAAACGCAGACAGACATCCCTCCAACCAAGTACTACCTCCGCTGTCTTCTCAGGAGTCATGCTCAAACAGAATACAACCAAATTTTCAGCCGAGAAAGCTACTGGAGGAGCCTATATCAGTTCTCGTTTCCCTCTCGAATCATTCTCCAGGCCATAGGAATCCACTCTGTTGCATCTCTTCCTTCAGCGTACACCTCCCTCAATACCGGTTTTACGATATCTGATCTGGTGCCTGAGATACTGTATACGAAGACCATCAGTAAGGTCAAACCCTGAACTATACTCAACAAGCACACTGCTTTTTGATACGCTAACGCTGTATCCATCTCTTCAATCGAACCGAATTCGTGATCCGGTGAGTAAGCCAAGAAATCCATTATGGCCACGCGGTAAATAATGGAAACCGCGATCACCAGCAACCAGATCTCGATGATTAGAGAAGCCTGTGCACCTTGAACCTGGACCTCAAAAATCCGTATCCCTGCCACCTTTGCAGAAATCAGAACTGCACCGAGTAGGATTGAGAGTGCTGTCTCTCCGTTCTCTAGCCGTGTCTTCGCGTCTTCTTTCACGTCTCTGAGTTCGGTTCTGTAATGCTCTGGGTCAGCGAACTCAGCATTTGGCTCATCCCCCTCGGAAGCCACCTCGACGAGTATACTACGAAGCTTTTGAGCCTGGATTTGAAAATATGAGACTGCCCAGCCTTCAATAATCCGGCTTCTGACCCGTTGAACCCTTCCTCCGGCAAAAGGAACCATCCACGTCAAAAGATAGACGGCTGTCAGAACTATTCCAAGAACGGCCGTTATGACTGCTTTCACTCCTCCATTGATAATCTTAGGTGCTAAACGGAGTAAGCCAACTAGAACGCCGGCAATGACACTTAGAATAAGAACACCTATTTCCAGAATTCGGTTTACCGAATTGACGAAGAACCGATAGTGGAAAAAATAGGAGTACAAGTAGAAGGTAAGTGGGTCTCTAATTATCTCATACAGAGACTCAACGATCACGTCAACTCTGTTGTAAGATGGACTACAACTTATCCTTTGTCCCCTTCAGAACGGTCGCAGCGCCTTCAGAAGCGAACAGAACGACATTAAGAAGAATGCATCTATCACCGAGTCAATCATACACAAAGAGGGTAATCACGATTCAGGTACTCCAACTCCAGGCAAACCAGCCTGGTGCCTAGGCGAGAGTACTTGTTTAATGAGGCATTCTGTCAAAATATGCCCTTCCGGGGTCGTCTTGATGCTTGCCCAGTCGTCCCCGCCATTGTCAACGATGGAGTAGCCGTCACGTGTCCTGTGTGCGGTGGCACTATGTATCCGCGATCGGCACCAGGGAAGGCTCGACACTTCTACCACGTATCAGATTCCGCCGGCCAGCGCTGTTCGAATGGGGGAGAATCGGAGATGCACGAGCGAGCAGTAGCCCGCGTTGAGGTCGCTCTTCACCAGCAGTTTGGGGAAAGCGCTCCGGTTGAGACAGAGGTGAACATCGACGTATCTGAGGTGCCGACACCTGTATCGGAACGCCGCGCTGACGCTCTCGCGACGTTTACCGATTGGAATCCATACTTCGGGGAGGGCCTCGCCGTCGAGGTGCAGCACAGTCACGAAGATAAGGACCTCCAGCAGGTGACACATGACTACTTGGCCGCTGGGTACTCCGTCGTCTGGATACGCGCAGAAACAATCCTTCGTGAGACGTTCGACTACGACACGATTGACGCCGAGTTCAAGCGTGACGACGGCGCTGGATATGCCCAGCGGACAAGCAATGTACACCGGCATACGAACTGTCAGCCGCTTCTATACAGCGGCGAGCACGCGTGGGCGCGAGTCCCTTCGTATGCGCATCCCCGTGGTATGGAGGACCTGATCACGTACGATATCTGTGTCGACCAGCGGTGCGAACTGCGTCGAATCCACGAACCTGACGGTAGTTACACCTTCACCGGGAGCGACGAGCACGGCCCCGACTTCCCTCTTAAAGCGCTCAAAAATGCGATCGTACGTGAATACGACCAGGACCCGTTCTGGAAGTGGGCAGGAAGAAAGTACCATTCCGCGCAGGTGGAGAAACTGCTTGCTAAACGACCTGAAATTGAGCGCTGCAGGGGGCCGAAGGGGTTTCATGAATGGGGACGTCGAGAAACGCTCTGGACGAACCGCTCTGGCCAGCCGCGAATCGAACTCCGAGAGTGTCTGTACTGCCCTGTTCGGTTAGTGACGAACCACCGAGGGCGCTCAGAGCATAGTACCTTCTGTCTCTACGGTCGAGAACCGGACATCGACTGGGACGATGTGTACTTCCAGGCTAGCCCTCCCGAGTGCGATCACTATCTCTACGACCAGGAGACGATCGAAGATTACTGCCCAAAGTGTGGGGCGACGATAGAGACTCCTGATAAAACGCTCTGGGACTATTCAGATCAATAAGGTCGTGGCTGCGCGCGCAGCGCAGCGAGCACGGAGCGGTGGGTGGGGAGGCGGGTGTTGGGTGGTGGAGGCGACGAAAAAGAAAGGACCGCCGGCGTCGACTACTGCTCCCACCACCGGTCGCGTTCGGGGAAGGTCAGCCGCGACCAGCCCGTCACAGCCACCGAGACACGCCCCTGATACCAGTTCTTCGCGACGTTCCGCATCCGCACGAGTTCGCCTTCACGAACGACCTTTGCGTTTGAGCGCTTCCACACCGTGAACTTCGTCGTCCCAGAGTCGTCCTCGATGAGCCCGACTTGCTGAATGGATGGGTGCGCGGGCTCCCACAGCGTTTTCACACGACCCTGGATACACACCTCACGACGTTGCACGTCTTCCAGGCTGGCGATGGGGACGATGGTCCCGGGCCGGTCTCGCTCGGCTTCACTCACGGCGATGACCGCGCTCAGGACGCTCCCACCGTCTGCGACGCGCTCAGCCAACTGCCTCGCGATGGCCGCTCTCGAACTCCCGTGTTCGATGCGACTGTGAATCTTCGCCGCCTTCTCGTTCACCTTCCCCAGCTCCTCGCGACTGAGCCTCTCTCTGGGGTCGGGCGTTGGCTCCCAGACGCCCTCCAGCGTCGCCGCCTGCGCTTCCACGTCGGTTCGACACTCTGCCTCCCGGGTCGACTCCTGTCCTCGGTCCAACCGCTCTCGCGTTCGCCCGATCTCCAGTTCGCGCGCCGCCATCCGTTCCTCCGCTTCGAGAGTCATCGCTTCCGGGTTCACGTCGGGGTGGTTGCAGTCCACCTTTGCCTGGATCTCCAGTTCCACCGTCGCTTCGAGCGTCGGCGTCTCCTCGACCACGTACGCGTCCGTGGGGTCTCTGTATCGTTCTGGAACCGAAACTTCTTCACTGAGCTTGTTGCTATTATACATTGGAGTTGCTTGCTCCGAAGGCGCTCACTCGGCGTCTTTTTCCGACCACCACGACTCTCCAGCCCTGGCATTCCTCGACGACCAACTCATCCATCGCGCGCTCTCGCTTGCGCCTTCGCTCGCGTCCCCTGGGGCGCGAGCGAGAGCGCGCCGAAAGAGAACAAGTTACCAGAACCGCGCGCCGACCCGCCCGGAGCGAGCGTCCAGCGGGATAAGCCCGCCCTCGGTCCGGCCCGGACAGCGGGTCCGTGTCCAGGGCGACTGTCGGCGCGCTCGCCGAGTCGGGGCGGTCGTGACTCGGCGAGCGCTCCGGCACCAAGCGCTGGAACGCGAAAGCCCGCGAGGGGCGCAACCGACGGGCTTACCCGCTGGCGTCGAAGGCACATGAGCGACCGCAGGGAGCGAGCATGGCCCGGAACGGCGAGCTTGCTCGCCGCATGCCCGGAATGGTCGGTCGCGAGCGCTGCGGAGGGCGGCAGCGGCGAGCGGGGCGTGCCGTCGACGATGAGCGGGCAAACGCTGGACTCCGATGTCGGGACTTGTCGTTCGCGTTCGAGCTGGTATACTGGAAGCGACAGTGTTCAACTAGTCACTCGGGTGGGGCTGAAAGGGGCCGTGCGCTCGACAGTCGAGACGACGTAAGCACCGCAGGAACGAGGAGCGCAGCGAGGCGCAGACGGCGAGCGTGCGGGGGCTTTCGAGGTGTTCTATTCCGGTCCTGAATCAAGATACAGTGACAGACCGAGTGTGCGTCTCTTCCGGACGATTACTGTAATCCGGACTGAAAGAAGACGAGAACAACACTGGACCACAGAACCAGTCCGAATCCGAAGAGGACGAGAATAAGACCACTGCCGAACTTCCCTGTAATCGGACCCGTTTGGATGTCTTTGAGCATCATCTCGCTAAGTCCTCCTTCGCCTCCTCCCCCAACGTAGGGCGCTCCCCCAGCACCGCCTGCACTCACTGTTCCGCCCGATGCGCCTCCGAGCACTGCTAATAGCACACCGATTCCTGCCGCACCTACCATGTAAAGTCCTGAGTGAGTCACGGAATATACGAAACCAACCGTGATTGCCCCCATAACTACCGTATAGAAGGCCACTCCTTTCGCCAGAAGCCGAATATCCATAGCCGCGATTCTTGTCCTATACTTGTAGTGTTTCGGTTACTCGCGGCAGTAATCGGCCGGCCAATACGATTGTACCGGCAAAGGTAACCGTCGTTCAGGTTCTACCGCGGCAAACAACGACAGACCCAGCCCTCTGAGTCTGTCAAACCGATGTCTCACTGAAGCTAGCTGAGATAGACCGTCGATTTGGAGGAATGCACGTTCAAAATCGATGGCCTAACCAACAGAATCGGATATTCGTCAGTTCTGTTGGTTAAAGGGGGTCCTGACGCTTGAATACCTGAGCCAACATCACGCGAAGGACATCGCGCACTCCACTTTTTCCCCACCCCGAAAAATCCCGCCTTGCAACGTCGATTGAATACGCCAGCTTACCGTGCTGCAGCTGCCCTGTCATGAGCGTCTGGGCCTGCAGCGTTGAGCAATAAACTACGTTTCCTCGAACGTCTCGGCCCACCTCGCTTCGACGTCTGATAGAACCTCACCAATAACATCGAGAAAATCGGCTGGGTACGATCGGTCGGTAGCCTCATCAGTGGATGCTGCTGGAAACGGATGGTAGTGGTCTCGTGCGTTGTGTGGGTTCTCGTGTCGGTCCCACCGACACTCCATGTTCTCTCCGTCCCATTCCTCGACGTAGTGGATGTGGAAATCTCCGTTCTGTAGGAGTTCTATATCGACGTATACGCGTGAGACCTGGTCGGGGTAATAGCTGGCATGGCTCTGGTGAATCGCCATACAGCGCTTGATTTCACTGTGTCACAGCTCGCTTGATGTTGTGAACGACACACTTCAGAACGAGTTCACGGAATTCTCGGAACCAGATTCGAGCACGCACGGCGTCGCCGTGCGTGCGTTTAATCGCCGAGAAGACGGTCTCACACATCGATCTCTGGCGATAGCGAGGCCCATCGACCCGCGCGTTGTGCGCGTGGTCGATGGGCCGGAAGGTGCGATGCTTAATCAGCGGTCTCACGCCTTCTTCTCTGAGTTTCTCGCGTAATTGCATCCAGTCGTATCCTTTGTCGGCGGCGAGGCTAGTCAGGTCGCCCGCGTTGCGGCGGGCGACCTGCCAGCCGAGTTGGGTATCGTGCGGTTTCCCGGTCGTACAGTGAACGTCGAGCACAGCTTGTGTTTCTGTGTCGACGAGCGCCGTCGCTTTCAGTGTTTGAACGCGGTAATTCGTCCGTCGACAGTAGTGCTTGCTAGCGTTTTCGCGGTCGAAGAATGTGGCGTCGATAGCGGCGTGACCGGACGGGTCGTGCAGCTGCGCCGACAGGCGCAGCAGCACTCGCCACACCTCCATCTTCAATCTATCAAACGCCTTTACTAACGTCGAGTGGTCAGGGAGATTGGCCTCACTGAGGCCAATCTCGCCAAGAATATGTGGCATCTCGCTCAGCAAATCGAGGCTGTCTCGGTAGGATTTATCGAGGTAAACCCGCAGACAGTGCAGCGACACAACCGCGTAATCGGCGAAGCCGCCACCCCCTTCGGGGGCGGCGACTTCGCCTCGCCCACCGACAGCATTTTTAGCCAACCGAACCGCTTTGCTCGTGAAGCGGGAGATCTTAGACATGAATCATCGACGGTTTCCCGCTTCAACTTCCTAGTTCTAACGGTCGAAGTCGACGCCATCTAGTGATTCACCAGAGCCGCTGAGAGTGAACGCATCTTTAGCCCCGAATCTGGGTAAACTCCTTAGCAATGACCAGATAATCCGGGATTTCGCGATATCCACCCAACAATTGGTGCGACATTCGCGCGCTCAATTCAGCACACTGAAAACCACTCAGAATCTGCCAGAAGCAGCGTGCTGCATAGAGGTTGAGGTATTTATCACCCGACGTCAATGAGTGGGTCTCTGTCCAATTACCGATTCACTGGCGCGCATTGCCACTCAATGCTGTTTGGGCTGCCGCTAACTGCCATACATCCATTGAATTCTTTCTTGCCTGAAGCAAGTTCGACTTCGATATCGAATTGTACATTCTCGTGGAACAAATCTTCCAGCGTGGAGCCAGCAGACTGTGATTGCAACTCACCGTGGGCCGCTATTGGGTCTGGAGAATTATCGTGTACGGTTAATTTGAGATCAGAAGTTAGCTTAATCCCCTGCTGATTCGCCTCTACGGTTATTTTGTCGCCATCTACCGTCTGATATACCTTCATGAAAGACTATCGTAAGTCTGTATGGTGACCGGTATAAAACTGACTCTCATCCGACCGATTATTGGGTATTACTCTTCGGTTCCGTTCGGTGGCTCAGTCAAAATCGTCTTATAGAGTAGGGTGAAAGGTACGCGCTCTGTATCTTGCACGAGCCTTCTGACAGTGACTGGTGAGGTTCCTACGACCGTGCTGCATACATAGCGCGAGTCGGTCACGAGCGAACTGCCCGCACCGAGCGGTACTGGCAGGGTATGAGTTATCAAGTCAGAATCCAGTTTACAGAGTATGCGTCTCCCCTCCGTGCAGTCGCTCCTGTTGGTGGGGTTTGGATTCATCTTCATCATCGCTGGCGGCTTTCTTTTTACGCAACTCTCGACTATTTCACCAGGATATGGCCGCCAACGGTTGCTGATTACCGGGTTGATTTCGGTTGTTCTTGGCGGTGTGTTCCTCTACATACTTGTTGATTCGTGAGTCATCAAAACGAAATACGCTCTCGTAACGGTACTTTCGCCCGATAACTGTAGCGAATCGACTCACTAGCGACCGAATGAAATATCTGAATGGCAGTTACTGACTGCATCGGTCGCACCGGTACTGACTGCCACTGAGTAGTTTAACCGACCCGTGCTGGACTCACTGCGCGAATGTGCCAAAAGGTGAGTGAAGGGTTGTGGTCAGTGTAGTGCACTAGTCTCCTACTCGATCGGTAGGCAGGCTTCCAACCACTACTGGCAGAACCAAACGCACTCATCCGAATTATGTATCACACCAGTCAATCCAACGACCGTGTTGTTCATACTGACCTAGCTGAACGGAGTCCCCATCGGGGAACCGTGTGAGTTCAAGGCCGAACGTGCCAGAACTATCGGTCTCGCCATCGCCAGAAAGCCACCAGACGGGGCGGCGTTCGCCAATTGTCGCGAGCGCTTGGTGGAGGGTGTTCCGCTGGTCTTCTGACAACTGGTATAGGAATGCCGTGTGATATATCACGAGAGTCTCATCGTCAGGCATCGAGGTAGCGTGATTCACGAGTGTCTCGACTGCATCGTCAGCGACGACCCGGGGCGGATCGGTCTGAGTTTGTTCGAGTGCGGCATCGAGTAAGTCGAGTCGCTCCGTGTGCTCCGGCCAGACTAACGCTCGAAGCCACGCGGCGTCGCTCGAGTCTGTCGGGTCAAGCGGATTAAGATCGATTCCGAGACGTGTGTTAACAGCTGGTGGGGATTGTTGAAGCGGGGGCGATCCGGATCGGACGGAGCTTTGGACAGTTACGTTTGAGTCCGTCGTTCCGAACCATTCAGAATCGTATCCGTACGCGTAGCGATTCCAGTTCAGATTTAGCCCTGCACTCGTGCCGAGTTCGAGAAGTCCAAGCGGCATCGATGTTTGGTGGTCGATATAACAGAATGCAGGGTAGAGGCCCGCACAGCGACTGACAGCGTTCGTCTGCGTACGACGGTGTCGTAATAATGGAATCAAGTCGTCGGCGTGTGTCACACAGAAGTTCCGGAAATTCGGATACGCCGCACCCGGATCTTCAGGTGAATCTGTGAGACTTGGATAGAACCGTGCGAGTGTGTGATCAGCACCATTTAGCAGTAAATAATGGACTGCGCTCAACATGATGTGGGGCGCCCATCTGTCTGGAGGGACTTCTTCTGCAAGATCGAGCAACGTCTGATCCTCAGCAATGCCCCGACAGATGGTCTCGTACAGTGGGGAGCTGTCAGCGGCCCAGTCTGCTAGAGCTCGGAAGGCATCGGGGAGGTCCATGGCTGCATTACGTCACGGGTGTCGGATAAGCTTGAGTTGTCTCGACCTCGCAGAACGGTCCTCTACTTTTTGTTGAATACGCAGGATAATGGCTCGGATGGGTCATCGGCTTCCCGGTGAAATACCCGAGGGTACCCTGGTGTGGTCGTTCTCTCTATTCAGCACAACACTCCTGACAAGATTGATTCAGAACACCAGGTGAAAGGACAGACCCAGCTCTCTGAGTCTGTCAAACCGATCTCCCCTGAACTCCGGTGTGACAGTCCGTTTATCTCGTCGGCATTCTGGGGGCCGAGGACCTTCAAGCGTGCTGATTCTCGAAGAGTATTGCGATGCAGCTTTTTGGTCGATTGGAGTGAGCATGCTGAGCCCCGCGAAACGGACCTTAATTCCTTGCTTCCTTAGGGAAAAGAAGGTGAGTGTTGGTACTTTAGCGGGCGACGCGACGCCCCAATACGAAGATGAACAACGCCACTAGAATAGATCCTGCTAGAGATTCGACACAGACGAGAATTTGTGATATGGTTCCTAGAGGATAGAGGTCCCCGTATCCGATGGTAGTGAAGGTGATAACTGAGAAATACCAGCTCTGGAGAAGAGTATCGCTAGTTAACAAGATGCTGTCGATGAATTCAGAGAGTGTTCGGGATTGGCTTTTCATATTGATAGAGTATTTATGTATTTGGTTCCGTTCGCTAGATGCGAATCCTCCAAGGGAAAATAAAACAGCACAGAGGACAACAACAAAAGAGGCAACTTTGAGAATTTGGCTGAGGCTTTCTCCGTGGCGGGTCAGATGCCAGTTTACAGAGGAAACCATGCATCGGGACTTTCACCAAAATATGTGTCACTCGCCGATGAAGGCCGATTACTCAGAACTTGGCCCGCGGTACTGCGCGAAGCCATCGATGGTCAGTCCAGAACCTTCGCGAATGCAACGTTCTCTCGGACCTTCTTGATTCGCACTCTGGGCTCGTCTCCGGGCTTGGTGTTCGGGACGATGATGACGTAGCCTCGCTCGACCTTCGCGATTCCATCACCTTTCTGACCAATTGTCTCGATTGTCAGGTCGCGAACTTCCCCTTCGTCGACGGGTGGGCGAGTTGGTTCGTCCCTCGCCGACGCCGGAGAAGTATCTGTTTGCGTAGCCTCCGTGGTCGTGGTCGAAGGCGTATCCGACTCGAGCAGGGCAACCCGGTATGTCTCACCGGGGTCTAGTGACCCTGCATCGATTTCATTCGACGGAATCTCGAGAACGTAGGAATCGTCACAGGACTGGATTCGAGCGGAGAATAGTGCCTGGAGCGAGTCCGGGATTTCTGTCATCGAACGAGGTTTGGAATCGCTGGTAGTTATACCTCCGCTAGACAGGCAATCGTGCAGAAGTACAGCGGAGGTCCTTCTGCATTGAGATCTCCATCTGGCCCCCATGCGTAGCATTCAGCGACCGCCCAGCAGGCCGGCACAACCAACGAGCCCCTATACCGTTGCTGAAGGCACCAACTTGAGATCCGTTTGATGACGGCGGTAATTCCCTGGGAGTAGAATTAGGAATGACAGGGGCTATACGGGCGGTTAGGGAATCGCTCAATGCGACGAAGAGGTGCCCTGGACTCGCATGAATCACACTTCGAGTGACCGAGCATGCTGAAGCACGCGGGCGGTCAGGAGACCCAGTCCATGGGCAAACGCGTTCAGTATGTTCAGCGAGATGATGAGCACGACGAGCCCGAGGATCGCGACGATGAGTGCTTCACCGAGTGTATCGACGTTCCACTCGGAAAGCGTGATGATGGGCGCGAAGGTAATCGACCAGAAATCGTCGACTAACCGGACCTCTGGGGCGAGAGTCAAAGTCGTGTCGTAGAGGAAGTGATACGAATCCGGATGATTGTATAGGACTGGAGCAGCGAGTAGCCCGCCGGTCAGTGACAGGCAGAAACTCAACAGGGAGAAAGTGACGACGCCGACGAAGAGTTTGGACAGGGAGTATACGAGGCCAATGTAGGTCCCGGCATCCAGAAGAAGGCCTTTCGTGTACGGGAGCAGTCCCTCCTCCAGTTCGATACCGACGTCTCTGGTTTCCACGTCGACAGTGAGAAGCTGGTTAGCGAGCTCGCCCTCGGCCCGGACGATGCCTGTGACGAGTACAAGTGTCCCGAGGAGGAGGGGGATACCCACGAGAACAAGGGAGAGGCTGATGCCGAGTGCTAACGATGCAACGAGCGTCGTGAAGTACGCGATGCCGAGCGGAAACTGGACTGCGAGGTACGCGAGATTCTTGTAGGTCTGGAGGCGAACTGGTGCTCTCAGAAAACCGATGAGAGCGCGCGGATTACGTGCACTCAGTTGCATTATGACATCCACTCTGTTGGACGAGGGCTTAAGTCAGGACGCAGGTTTTCTAGCGTAGAAACTGTGCTGTATCGTTTACCACCGCTGGTCTCGTGTCTCGACTGTGAGTGAGGGTGTGGAGCGGGCGGAGGTGCTTCGCTTGCTCGATGACGAGTACGCACGCGCCATCCTCACGGTAACCAGTCGGGAGCCTATGTCAGCCAAAGAACTCGCCACCGCCATCGATGCGTCACCGCCAACTGTCTACCGCCGGGTAGAGGATTTGCAGGCTGCGGGCCTGTTGGCAGAGGAACTCCAGTACGAGTCCAGTGGCCACCATTATCGAATCTATCGGGCCGTCGTGGACCGGGTCAGTATCAGTTTCGCGGACGGAGAGTACGATGTCCGTATCGATACAACCGAAGAGACGACCGCTGACCGTTTCACCCGACTCTACGAGGGATTACGATGACCTTGCCACTTCAGGTGACTCAGACCGGGGGTACGTTCCAGGTACTCGTGGTGCTGGTAACCGTCCTGCTCTCGGCGCTCTTCGGCCTCGTCATCGCGCTGAAGGCCTACCAGGGCTACAGGCGTAACGGTTCTCCACCGATGCTATACCTTGCGGCTGGCATCGTCCTCCTGACCGCGGTACCGGCATTGCTCGCGCTGGCCCTTCCGACATTCACGGCTCTCCCGAACTATCTCGTCTTGATTGCGACTAACAGCTCTGAACTACTCGGGCTAATCGCGATTGCCTACTCACTGTACGGCCGATTCAGAACGGGAGTTGAGCGAGGATGAGGGCCTCGTCTGGGTAGGGACCCATCCTCACTGATTCACACCGGCACGTCTCTAGGATACCTTTGGCAAGCCTGCCCCGGAGTTCGGTGCTGTATGGATACAGGGTCTGAGCCAAAGGTGGACTACAGAGTATCCGCTGAGCAATTCGGATCCGTTATCCGGAGTTCGAACGTCAAGTCCGTGCCGCCATCCGGGCCACCCTCTACTGTGAAGGTGTTTGTAAACCGATAACGGTTCGGCGGGAGACAGCCGGGATGGGTCGGGTCGTCGATGACGAGGAATTCGTAGACGACTGCTTCGCCCGAATCGATCGTCGAAGGAATCGGGTACTCTTCTGTCCGGGCCAGATTTTCTCTGGTCTTTCCATCTCCGGTACAGGCCAGGTCGATGGATCTGGCTTCGGGTGCATCGACAGAGATGAGGAGAATTCCCTGGGGTCCATGCTCGACGCTTGCTCCTTTGTAGAACGGACGCCCGATTTGCCGAGGTGAATTGCCGTCGTTGGTCACCGTGAGTACCACTTGACCAGGGACCTCACGGGTGATTCGCTCCTGCGAAACAGTCAGATCGACAGTGAGGGGCAGGTTCGCGGGGTTCGTCCCTATCTGCGCCACCTCGAGGTTTCTGTGAAACTGTCCCGGAGTGGGGTTGGATGTCATCAGATTGTCTCCAGGTGTCGAACTGTCGTCCGGTGTGTGATTATTGGCGTTGTGTGTCTCATCTCGAGTCGTAAGAGGGTCACCCTCGATGTAGGGACCGGCGGTAGGTTGGGTGCTATCGGCGAGCCGGTTACTGCCGTCTGTTTGAGTTGCGAGACAACCGGCTGTCAGTAGGCTCCCGAGTGTTGTGAGGACCATTCTCCTTTGCATGCTACAGAGAAGAGCAGCCGTGTATTAACCCTCGCTCAGGCTCAAATAGCGACTGTATCGCTCGGGTGTTCAGGTGAGCTGCACCCCGTCGAAGTGTTCCAAATCAAAAATATGTCTGACGGTGGACTTTTGTGATTAGACAGCCCTGTTACTAGTGCGGACAGGTCGAAGAACGCTCGGGTGGTATCCCCCATCTCCCCCCAACGTCGCCCGAGCGTCTTTGCCCGGAAACACTCTTTCATCGGGTTCTACGGCTCTAGCTTGGTCACACTCCGGAATTGGAATGATAGCCAGGCGGTCTGCCGACAGTGCTGGCCGGGTTACGGCGACTTCGGAGTACGGCGCATGCGGCGGCGGACGTCAGCGAACATGATGAACCCGACACTGGTGAAGATGACGCCTGCCGCAAACGCATCGTCGGTATTGATTGCTACCCCGTCGAGCGGGATATTACTGAGTCCAAGAGCGACGAGGCCGACAACGAACAATCCGCCTGCGAACAACTGCAGGATGGTCTCAGTATTCATGATATTCGAACGTTTCCAGATATAATAAAACATATGTATTCGATAGAGGTCTTATTTTAGACACTCGGTGTCCAATATCGCAGATACAGAGTTTATTGTCGGCTTTCGAAGAGTCGCCCGGTGTCCAGCTACCATCGTAGTGACAGCACGAACTCGGGCCATAGCGGGCTATTGTCAAGGGAGTCGGTGACACTAGCAGTCCAAGGAGAGAACGAAACCTCGTGCAGTTACCAAGTTGTGTCCTTGGCGCTGGTTCCGAGAAGATTCGGTCGGTCTTCGCCCAGACTGGCATCTGCGCATCCCATTGCGTATCAATAGGTCAAAAACTGTGGGGAACATGAGTGCGAATCAAACCGACCCCACCTGCTGGCGTGGCATGGTACGTCATCGGCGGACTGTACCGGCTACAGCCAAACTCTGGTCTCCCTCCGAGTAAGGGGTACGGCTTGCGGTCTGAAATGAGGCTAATAGCGCCGTCGTAGCGACGGCAAGGAGAGGTCATCGTCTCATTTCACCACAAGGAGGTGCCTGAGGATATGATGTCCTGGTGGGGGCTCGCGGCTGCACCTTCCTGTAGCCGATATGTGGCTCAAATGGACTCGCCGTCGATAGGTAGTGTTGGCCTGGATTGTTCACGCTGTTCGGTCGAGTCGCTGGTGGGCGGCACGAGATCCAGCCATAATGGCGCCGGTGAAGCCGCCGCCCGGGAACGTCCACGCGGAGGCGAACCCCAGATTGGGGACGGGTGCTTCGATTCGACGACTCAGCATCGACTGCTCTGGCGTCTGTGCGAATCCGTACGCGGTCCCACCGGGGTTCAGTGTAAAGCGGCGTATCGTCTGCGGGGTCGCGAGTTCGGCGTGCGAGACAGCGTCAGGAAGCCGGGGATAGGCATCGCCAAGGCGCCGCAAGAGGACGTCCGTCACGCGCGCCTTCTTCTCGCGGTACTCAGTGTCGGTGAGCCCAGTCCACTCGGACTCGTAGTCGAGCGTCGAGAGCGCACCGACGGCTGCACCTGACGGTCCAAGGTCTGCCTCCAGTTGACTGTAGTCGACGAAGTTCAGGGATCTGGTCCCGAAGGATCCCTGTCGACCCCGTATCGCATCTCCGAGGTCCTCGACACCCGGATTCGTCAGCACTGTCGTGTAGTGATCTGTCCCCAGGTTCCCCGGTGGGCGATCGAAGCCGAGGTACAGCGTGGTGATGGAAGGCGCGTATTCCCAGCCGTCGAATTGGGCGGCGAGCTGCTGGCCATAGGGGTCGGGGAGCAATTGGCTCGCGACAAGTGGGATGGCGGCGTTCGCGATGACGTACTCCGCACGTTCGGTTCGAACCTCGCCGGGGTCCGATGGCGTGGCGACGGGGCCGGTTGCTGTCTGCCGTGACCCTGGTCGCGACGGGTGATGGACGACCTCGGTGATGCTGCCGTCTTCCACGTGGAGGTCGGTGACGCGCCGCTCCAACGCGACCCGGCCGCCGTGGTCCTCAATGCACTCCACCAGATATTCGGAGAGTTCGATAGAGCCGCCAGTGATGTAGTGGCCGCCGCCGATGAAGTATCCACCCTGTCCTGCTGCGTAGTAGGGAAGCGACAGGGAGTACGGGTCGTCGTGGTAGTACCCAAGGTTACCGGTGAGGACGAGTTTTAGTTCGTCATCCTCGATGATTTCGTCGAGGAACTCACCGAGGGTGGCATTGCGGTAACGAAAGAACGTCCGGTGTTCAAATGGAATCTTGAGGAACTGTGGTAGCGAGAAGTCGCCCGTTCGCGAGAGCGAAGCGAGCGACGACCGGAGGTCGGTGAGAACGCGGAAGAACCGCTGGATCCCGCGTTCCTCGTGAGGGAACGCGGTGGTGAGTGCATCGATGGCTGCGTCGACGCCGTGTGGGACGACCAGATCAGTCTCTCCGTGAGTATAGCGGTAGAGGTCGTCGACGGGTTCGAAGGAGAGCGCGTCGAACACCCCGAGGTCTTCGAGAATGGCACGTTTTGGATCGTGCTCGTCGAGGCCTTCGATCTCGTGGAGGCTGACCTCGAACTCGAAGTCGCCGCGGTCGAACGTGGTCGCACAACCGCCCGGAATCGAGTGTCGTTCGAGGACAAGGACGTCACGCCCACGCTGTGCGAGGGTCGCACCGGCGGTGAGGCCGCCGAGTCCTGCACCAACGACCACCGTATCCCATGTCCGCCGGGTCGTCATCGAGAATCACTTCCGTCCTGACGTGTGAACCCCTCTCGATGATGTATCGCAACGAACCACAGGAACAGTCCGCCGCAAACGAAACTGGAGAGGATGAAGACGTTCACGAGTCCTGTTGACACGGATAACCCCTCCGCTTGACCGTGAAGGGGAACTCCTGAGTGCCACCCAGGGCCGACGTCGAAGAACCGCTGCGGTCGGAGCGATTGCCACATAGCCCGAGCTCCTCTCATTGTGACCTGTCCGTGGTCGCGCTACGGATACCGAGGGTCGGTAGTCGCCGCCCGACGATGGCGGGGCTGGCAGGAACGCCGAGATGAATATTGAAGTCGATTACCGAATGCTGTTGGGTTCGTCTCATACGACGCGATTGAGACGGCTGCTGTCTGAGCGTTCGCCCATCATGTTGGGGTACCGCCAGCGGGTCGAATCATGACCGACACCCCGGCGAAGGATTCCTCGTTCCGTCGCCCCGTAGCATCCGGTCGTCCAGCGGGTCCGCTACCGTGACGACATCACGGCAGGGCGAATCGGTTCCCATCGTGACGACGGTCTCAGCAGCGCCTCGGAGGAGTTCGTCTTCGACGCTGAGACTTACTCGCTCGCGTTCTTGGTCCCGGATCGCTGGGGTTCATGACAGCTAGACCCCTTCGCCACGATTGCACGTTCGACGTCTGAACAGCGGTCACCGTCCAATCTCGCGACCGGAAGTACCCGTTCGCTGTGCAGTACCACAGGAGCTCACAGAACCTTCGAGACACGCGTGTAGCGTCTGGGCTGTACCGACTGTCATCCCTGCCGCGGAGCGTATCGGGGAGGAGTACGGCCGCTTGGAGGATGGTGGATTGAGCCAGGAAACATGCTGGTTCGGCTCATCCCAGATGGAAACCCGACCAAGTTTCCGAGCCAGAAACCGTGCGTCGGGAACGATATCACCGGGCTCCTCACGTGGTGTATGCATTCGACTGATTGGCGTCGGCTCGCATTCGCATACCATCCGATAGTCACGTTCAGTGTTCTCGACTTCGCGCTCACCTGGGGACTGTGGACGCTACTGTTCGTACTGTACGACGGGATGCCGCCCGGCCCGCTCGTTCTACTCGGTGCGTTCGGTCCGGCGGTAGCCGCCGTTATCTGCGTGAAGGGGGCTGGTGAGAGTGTCCGTGGGTGGGCGCGATCACTGGTCCCGCGAACCAGGCTGTGGTGGTACGTACTAGCACTCATGTTACCCGTCGCCATCATCGTCGCAGGTGCGCCTGTGTTCGCACTCGTGGGAGTACCAGTCGGAATCCCCTCACCGGCCCTCGGCGGGGTCGTTGTCCACTTCCTGCTCGCTCTGACTATCGGCGGCGCGCAGGAGGAGATTGGCTGGCGAGGATTCCTCATGCCTCATCTTCAGCAACGCAACGGCGCGTGGTTCGCGGGCACCCTCGTTGGCCTCCACTGGGCGCTCTGGCACGCCCCGCTGTTCATCCTCGGCGACGGTGCGTTCGCGCCGACTGGGCGTTCGTTCGTGGGATACGTTGGTGCCATCATCGGCGCGAGCCTCATATTGACGGGGCTGTTCAACGCCACCCGCGGGAACGTCATCGTCGCGATGCTCTATCACGCCGCGAACAACGCCGCCAATGCGTTCCTGCCGCTCGGCGAGGAAGCACTGGCGGTTGCGTCACTCGTCCGCGACACCGCACCTACGGCGAAGCTACTCGTCGTCTGGGTGATCGTGCTCGCGCTCGTCCTTCGATACGGTCGGCGGTCGCTCGCGCCAGGTGACCAGTGGACTGGAACCCGGACGGGAACGTGTACAGGCCTGGGAGACTGACCCGATTACACTGCGTTGGTAGACGCGGACTGTGAGCGGGTGAATACCTCCGAGAACCGGCCCGAATGGAGGAATCCGCGTCGCACATGTTCGCGACTCGGATGGAACGCTCATCGTAATTAACGAACCGATGGAACATGAATCTTCGATGGCTGAGCGCCGGTCGGGAATTCGTTGCAAACGGTCCCCGAGGACCCACGTGAGACAGGATTCCGCGTCAATGGTACGGGAGCTGGCCAGTGACTTGCTGAGAGGTGGGTGGGAGAAGACTGTCCAGCTAACAGGACTATTCGATGCTTGAAGTACCGTCGAAGTGGCGGTCGTATCCCTGCCCGTCACCCAACATGGTGGGTAAACATTCTAATCGCCAGCTATTGAAGAAGACCTCGTGTTGAATAGCCCCCAATCAAATGATATCGAATGACAGACAATGAACTCAGCGGTCGAGATGGGGGAACGAATCCCTTCGCGTCACTGTATCAGCGGGCGCGAGACGACCTACTCACAGAGTCCGTCAACGAGACAACTGTCGAAACACGGGCAGGCCCAACGCACGTCCTCACGGTTGGAGACGCCGGTGCGCCTCCCCTCGTAGTGTTTCAGGGTGGGAACGTCACGAATCCTGTGACGCTCGCCTGGGTCGAGGCGCTAGCCGACGAGTACCACCTCGTCGCACCGGACACGCCCGGTGAGCCTGGCCTCGTGGAGACGGCCCATCCTCCCGCGTTTGGCCCGTGGGTGGCCGACGTGCTCGACGAGATGGGCATCGATTCCGCTTCGATGGTCGGTCTATCCCACGGGGCTGGTGTGTTGCTCGAAGCCGCCGCCAACGTGCCCGGCCGAATCGACGCCGCAGCGCTCGTCGTGCCGGCAGGCTTCGGCGTCTCGTTCACCGTCGACCTTCTGCGAATCGTCACACTGTCGCTGGCATACCGCGTGGCGCCGAGTGAACGGCTGTTGGCCGCAGCACTCGCTCCACTGTTCACTGACGCAGTCGGTTCGCTACCCCCAGTCGTCCGCGAGACGGTCGGAACTGCTCTCCGTACCGCTGACACAAAAACAGGATTCCCAGGCCCCGACTCGCCTTCCGAACTCGCAACATTCGACGCGCCGACGCTGCTCGTCGGTGCGGAGCACGATCCTTTCTTCAGGGCGAGCTGGTTGCATGCGGCTGCGGCGCCCTACCTGCCTGCGGATACGAAGGCGTTGACATTCCAGAACGAACGACACTTCCTCTCAACAGCCGCACAAGCCCGTCTCAGGGACGAAATCCGGTCGTTCCTTAGTGCTTAAAACCTGTCGTGTCGAATATGGTGGATGTCCTGTAAATCCCATGGCGGTAGCTGGGGTGAGATAAACCCCCGACCACCTGTAACTAGAATGTGGAGACGGACAACACACAGATATCGGCACTGTATTCAAAAATAGAGCCACCCCACGAGTGGTTATCGACTGCCCTCAGTGCCTGTAGATCCGTCTTCGACTGCCAGCCCCCTCGCGAAAGTCTCTATCACAAAATCCCGAACTTCAGGATAGTGGTCTTCACCGATATCGGCTTCGTGGAGCGAGAGATACGGGATTGCCGCGATGGACCGAGCCACGAGTGTCGGGTCGGTTCCGTGGAGACGACCCGCTTCGATGAAGGGGTCGATGAAGCTACGAATCACAGCGATGTCCTCCTGGCGGTCTGCTTTCCGCTCTGCCTCGGTTCGTGATTCACGGAGCCGGTCAAGTTCATCCTCGATGAGCACTGCCCTGAGTAGATTGTTCGACTCGATCTCCTGGAAGATGAATTCGAGGAAATCCTTGACGACGGCCTCAGGATCCTCACCCTGCCCGATGCCTTCGGCAGCCATCCGCTCCGCGACGGCCTCTCCCTCGGCCTCCAGGAGTTCGAGATAGAGCTCTTCTTTCGAATCGTAGAACCGGTAGAATGTACTCCGACCGATGGAGAGGTCCTCGGTCAGGTCGCTAACCGTGGTCTTTTCGAGCCCGAATTTCGTGAACTGCCGTCGACCGACAGACCGAAGGTTCGCTCGAATGCGGTCGCGTTCCTCGTCCGAAAACCCTCTCATGTGTACACCGTTTCGAAATCCACGGCTTATACGTTCTCACATACAGTCCAGAAACGATGCAAAGTCAGTCTGCTCGACTGAGGAATACTCGAAGGAGCATTCCGACGAGGGCGACCTGATAGACGACTCCGACGAGGAGGTATCCGAGCGCGTTCGCACCATCGTTCATCACGACGACCAACGCTTTCGACGCCCAGAACGGTGGGAAGAGGCCAGCGACGTACTGTGCTGGCTCCGCGACGAGTGCGATTGCAGCGACGGGTGCGATGATGAGAAACCCAAGTAGTTTGCTCACTCCGACACCTTCGACCGTATTGGAAGCAAGGCTCGACATCAGAAGTCCTGCAATCGCAGTCTGTAACGCCATGACGAGCGAGATTCCGAGGAACCAGACGACTGGTACTCTACCGAGGTCGACGAGGGGAATCATTACCAGCGTCGAGAGGAACGAGAGCCCGAGGAAGACGATGCCCCGGTACGCGAGGTACCCACGGCCCGTGAGGGGAGTGGTGCGGAGTGCCCGCAATGTGCCCTGCTCGCGGTCTTCCAGCATGAAGAAGCCTGCAGCGAACCCAAGCGTGCCTGCGGGTGTGAATGCGAGTGCTGCGAGGATCTCGGGAGCATACGCGGCCAGCTCGACGAAGTCGACAGCTGCGTCGAGGGGGCCAAAGCCAAAGCGTGCGAGTGCGCCGATGATAAACGGCGACAGGCCGATATACAGGAGGAGCGGGTCCCGAATCCAGTTTCGCAGGTCAGTGATCGCAAGACTGGTAATCGGTCCGAACTCTCTCCCGGAGAGGATGGAGGACCGCTCGGCACGACTCCGCGACGATTGCTTGGTGCCCCGGACGATGTGAACGACGAACGCCCTGTGTGCGAGTGCGTAGGCTACTCCAGTGCCGACTGACAGGTAGCCAATGGCATACGCGAGTTCCCAGGCAGGTGTTGGAGCAAAGGCTGCACCGATGAGGACGAGCGACGCCTGTGTTGGGAACGCATAGAAGACCGGGGATTCCACGATGGCGAAGTGGTCAAGCAGGGGAAGCGAGAGCGGCACCAGGTAGACAATAGCGGTGAGGAAGTACGCATTGAGCGAGTCGAAACGAGCGACTGCGACGAATCCAATCAGGACGAACATCCCGGCCGTGAGCCCGAGTCCAAGGAGAAACCAGACCAGATTGAATCCGGGACCATGGACGAGGACGGTTATCGTTGTGGCACCGAGGATGGCGATCAACGATAATGAGAGCGTTTTGGAGATGAGGTAGTCGCGAGCGGACAGCGGTGCGGTTACGAGGGCATGGACAACACCTTCGTTCTTCTCGAAGAGAACTAGCGCACCCACGAAGTAGAACCCGAGAAAACCGGGATCTGCGAACAACACCATGACGAGGGTCTCGGTCCGCACGTTCGCAGGGAGGAGACTGAGTCCGGCTGCAAAGAGAACCGTGACGACTGCGTAGACGGCATAGAACCCGTACCGATACTGGAGTCGGCTATCCCATCGTAACATCGAGGTAACGGACATCTACACCAGCTCCCGTCCGGTGACCTCGATGAAGACGTCTTCGAGCGTTGCTTCACTGGAGTGAATGCGCTCGACAGGCTTCTCGTCCAGGAGCGCTTCGAACGCGTCATTCTGTCCGATTCCATCGAGCTCGAACTGGGCAGATTCGATCAGACCATCGTCGCGGTACTCCACGCGTACGAGTGGTGCGCCGTGTTCCTTTTTGAGTGCAGCAGGAGAATCGAGGACGGGAATTTCGCCGTCGACGATGAACGCGACACGGTCGCAGAGTTCGTCCGCCACGGTCATGTCGTGCGTAGTGAGGAACACTGTCGTACCCCGCGCCTGGAGGTCTCGGACGATGTCCTTGATCTTCCGAGCGTTCGTCGGGTCGAGCCCGGACGTCGGTTCGTCGAGGAACAGGAGATCGGGATTGTGGATGATGCCGCGGATGAAGTTGAGGCGCATCCGCATGCCCTTCGAGTACGCGTCTACACGCTGGTCCGCAGCATCATCGAGGCCGACCATGGCGAGCAACTCGTCGGGGTCCTTGGTCTCCCTGTCGTAGAGCGAGGAGAACAACTCGAGGTTCTCACGACCGGTGAGTTTGAGATACTGGTTAGGGGCTTCCGACGAGACACCGATTCGCTGGTAGTAGTCGCCACCCCAGCCACTGACCTCGCGACCGAGTACCGATGCAGTCCCTTGGTAGTCTTCGAGGAGTGCGATCAGAACCTTTTGCGCGGTACTCTTTCCCGCTCCACTGGGGCCGAGAAAGCCGAAAACCTCGCCGGTACCAATCTGAAAATCCAGCCCGCGAAGCGTCGGTTCGTCGTTCCCGGGATAGGTGAATCGGAGGTTTTCCACAGTGACGGCGGGCGCTGCCCCGCCATCTGCCGGGTCACTTGCTGAGCGAGTGGTCGCATCGAGCATTGTAGACCAACCAATGAAGACCGAATAGAAAACAATATCGTTTTTCGTGTTTTCAACTGGGTATGGGCATAGCCACTCCAGAAACAGGCCCGCCGACTTCCGCAGGACATCCAACCACCGCAAGCGTCCACCATCGTTTGCATCCAGGGTCAAACCGTGAGTACACTGCTCCCTGTCGCCACGGTAGCCCATGGGTTGACCGATGATTCGTGCTCGACCACCGCGGAGGATCCTGAATCGTCACGTGTTCCTCGACTCTGTGTTCCTTCGGGTGCTCCGAGGACTCACGTGGCACCGCAAGTACTTTCGCGATGGCGTCGATGCGAGTAGCTTCGGCGAGCATCTCGGTGCAATCGAGGCGGATTGGCCAGTGTTCGATACGGCTGGCACAACAGAACTGACCCTCGAAACGTTATCTGGACCCCAACAAGCAGCGGTCTCGATTCGGAACTGGAGAGGGCTCGATGCACCGACCCTCATCTGGCACCACGGCGGTGGTGAGTATCCCTATACCAGTACCTTCGACGATGTATATCCCGAGCCAACGAACGTCCCAGCGAATCTAATACTCGTTCGTGCCCCTGGACACGACCGACTCGGCGGCGTCCAGAGTGTCGGTCGAACGCTCCAGGGATACCTCGCGATGATCGCCGTCTCTGTCACGCTCACCGAACGGCTGTGTCAGGCGATCGCTGGCCGAACTGTCGTTGCCGGCTACAGTCTCGGCGGGTTCGTGACTGGCCGTCATCACACAGTGTACGATACTGCCGATGCGTACGTTCCGATGATGGCAGGGACCGCACACGCAGAGATCTTCCTCACGACTGTCCCCGCGGCCTCAGCCGCAGTTGAGAGACCTGATCACCTCCGCGAGCGTCTCAATTTCACCGACGATTGGCGCAATCGGAGTCACGCTCATGTCCATCCTGTGCTCGGACTCTACGACTGCCTCAATCGTTACGAGGTCCAGTCGCGTTCCTATCTAACGGTCGACCCCACCGTGTGGCTCGTTGGTCACCTCACCGGCCTCGGTGCGACGGAATCAATCCGCGGTGCCCTTGATGATGTATTACTCGTCTGAAAACTCCACCGACCCATATCAAAAACGAATGCACCGATCGAAATGCCCCGTAAGACGACAGAGAACAGAACCCCATTTGTTGCCCTGTTCGAATGCCCTGATGTTGACAGGTGTATCGTCCTGAATAGGGTGCGCGCGCTTCACGGTATACTTCAGCAGGTCATTTCCGGTTGTAGCTGCTGAATCCGGGCTGTGTGTGGTTCGCACGGCGAGCGCGGTGGTACCGATTACCTCTTCGCTCACCAGGATCCGCGGGGCGTCGGCAACGTGGGCGAGCCCGCTGACGTGGTCCGGGTTGAGGTGCGTGAGGACGACGATGGCCAGATCGGCCGGCTCGATGCCATGGGCCGTGAGTTGTTCGTCAACAGCCTCTCCAGGCGGGAGGTGGGCTTCGTGGAGCGACGAGAGGATGAGCCCGAGATGGCCACGGCCGTCGGTCCGGAGGTCTCGGTGCCGCCGGTATCGACGAGCACCGTCCCTTCCGGGTGTGTCAACAGGTAGGCAGAGACGGGCACCCAGCGCCGGGCGTCTGCCGGCCGGAACCAGCCAGTCTCCGGCATCGGGTGTCGGGTCGCCTCCTCGTAGGCCAACGCCCGGTCGATTGAGACGCTCCCGGTCCGGAGCACCTCGACGGTCACCGTCACATCGGGGTCTCTGGGTTCGCTTACGTTCGTCTTCGCTTGCAGTTCAGTTGCCGTGGTGGACGGTTCGTCCATACCCCTGAGAGACGGAGTGACGGCTTGAACGGTCGAGTCCAGCGCACTGTAGCCGCTACAGCCCAGTGTAGTGGCCACCAGTCTGGACCCGGTACAATCCCCCGAGAATTATAGGATACGCGTATGAGAGTGCCCACGCCGAGTTAGTCGGTGGAATCGAATATGGCATCGAATTCGGTCTCCTGTTTGCCATCGTGTTCAGTCTGGTGGAATACGCCACCGGGATGGTCATCGATCGCCTCTCGACGGGGAGCAACGCCTCAGGATAGCTACTTCGTCTGGGTCTCACACTCCAGACAAGCGAATCCGTGATGGGTTTCTTGGCAGATTCGCGCTCTGTGTCCAGCAGGTCTTCAACAACACATCAGCAGCCGAGGATTTCGGCAGAAGCACATATTTATATTTTTTGCATGGTGGCAGCCCCCGCGACTGTGGTTCTCTATTCACCTTTGCTCCAGTGCTACTGGAAGTCGATGACTGCAATCCAGATAAATTCCCTTCGGAAAGAGTACGGCGACACCGTTGCCGTCGACGACCTCTCGCTGGAGGTTTCGGAGGGAGAGATCTTTGGCTTCCTTGGGCCCAATGGCGCCGGGAAGTCCACGACAATCGATGTGCTCCTGAACTATGCAAAACCGACGGCTGGTTCCGTGCGAGTCCTCGGCTACGACGCCACCGCTGAATCACGTGCGGTCAGGCAACACGTCGGTGTACTCCCGGACGGATATGACATCTATGACCGACTCACGGCCCGCGAACACATCGAACTGGCAATCCGGTTCAAGGGCGCCGAAGACGACCCCATGACGGTCCTCAAGCGGGTCGGCATAGCTGACGCGGCAGACCGAGATGCTGGTGGCTTCTCGAAAGGGATGACGCAGCGACTTGTCCTCGGCATGGCACTCGTGGGCTCGCCGTCTGTTCTGGTTTTCGACGAGCCATCGAGTGGTCTCGACCCAACGGGCATCACGGCACTCCGTGAGATTGCCCGCGAAGAAGCCGACCGTGGCGCGACTGTGTTCTTCTCGAGCCACGACCTCTCACAGGTGGAGGCTGTCTGTGACCGCGTCGCAATAATCGATCAGGGGAAATTACTTGCTGTCGACACAGTGGACGGGTTACGCGACCGGATCGGGTCGACAGCTACCCTCTCCGTATCTGTCACACCGGTTCCCGAAGCCGAAACCGTATCGACAGTCGATGGAGTCACGTCCGTGAACATTGAAGACGACCGTGTCATCTGCGGTTGTTCCGATGGCGCGACGAAAATTCGCGTTCTCGATGCCATCAGAGATGCTGGGTCCCAGATTGAAGATTTCGAGACTACGTCGGCCTCGCTTGAGGACCTCTACGCGGCGACCATCGATGGTTCGGGGGCTACCATGCATAGTGACCCGCTGCTGTCGGCCAGTCCATCCACCTCCGGAGGTGAGCACGCGTGAGCATGTTAGGAGTCGCCGGGAAGGATTTCCGCGACGCGACACGGTCGAGAATGATGTGGGTTCTGACGACCGTGTTCACTCTCCTTTCCGTGTTGGGTGTCTCCCTGTTTGCGCTTCTCGACGTCGAGCAAGCGACGACAGCTGATGCTCTCAGCACACTTACGTTACCATCGATTCTCCTCGTGCCCCTCGCCGCGATTGTTGTGGGATACATGTCCATCGTTGGAGAACGCGAATCTGGGAGTCTAAAACTTCTGCTAGGGTTCCCTGTGACCCGTCAAGCGTTCGTCTTGGGGAAGCTCATCGGCAGAGTGGCGGTTGTGAGTCTCGCAGTGGTCATCGCCTTTACCGTCTCCGGGGTCGTGGCGTTCGGCCTCTACGGTGACGTGCCACTGGTAGCATACGTGGCATTCGCGCTGGCAACGGTCGGACTCGGAATCGCGTTCACCGGCCTTGCAGTAGGTATCTCCGCGAGCTTTCGGTCTCGTGGCCGTGCCCTTGCAGCGGCCGTCAGCGCGTACTTCATCCTCGTTATGTTCTGGCACCCACTTCTCGCGGGTGTCCACTACATGATCACCGGGACGATTCCCGGCATCGAGGTGCCCGCATGGTACCTGTTCCTCGAACGCGTCTCACCGACTGATTCCTATCTGATTCTCGTCAGCGCCGCCCTCGACGTGAATGTTGGAAGCGGACTGTTCCGTATCCGCCCGGTTGAAGCAGCATCGATGTCTATCGCCGATCAGCTCGGAACCAGCACGGTCCCGTTCTATCTGAACGACTGGATTGCTGGTGCAATCATCTCGGTGTGGGTATTTGTCCCATCGATCCTGGGGTATCTGCGCTTCCAGCGAAGTGACCTCTGAACTGGGTACCCATCCCCCTGAGATTGCTCCAACATGTTGGTGAAATATATCTATACCGGACAGAGAAATAGTTTCACAGATGGACTCCTCGATACCCTCGTACAGGTACAGAAGATGCTTGCCAAACGTCCCCCGTATCGGGACCACTCGCCTCTTCTCGTGGAAGAATACTGGATGGGACAGCGCACGCTGGTCGACTGGGTCGGCAATCGAGGAGGACTATGATTGGGAAAAGTAACAAAAAATCGACGACATCCGTGCGAAACAACGTCACCGTCCTAGCTACCACCCTCGCGATTGCTTCGCTCGCGGTCACCCTCGCGATGGGTGTGGCCGAGGCTGTGGATACGGCAGTTGCCGCGTTCGACCCGCTGTCTGAGCCGATTCTCGTAGACCACGTCCTCGACAAGATGCTTGTGAATTTCGGTGTCTTCACCGGCGTCTCGCTCGGCTACTTGCAGTACCGCCGGTCCCGTGGTGCAGGGCCACTCGTACGATTTCGACGACCGACGTGGACGGACGCTCGGTTCGCCATCATGGGGTTCTTTGTCGTACTTGGTGTCGGCGCAGTCCTCCATCAGACAGTTGCTGCACTCGATATTTCTACTGGGGAGAACACTCTCACCGCAGCCGCTGAATCCGACCCTCGCCTCTACGTTGTCGCGGCCGTGACCAGCATCCTGTTTGTCGCCCCTGGCGAGGAGATCCTCTTCCGCGGTGTTGTTCAAGGTCGGCTTCGTGAAGTGTTCGGGCCCATCGCGGCAGTCGTCCTCGGTGGCGTCGTCTTCGCTGTCCCACATCTCGTCGCTGCCTATACCGGCCCTGGTGCCGTCGTGTCGATTGGTATCGTATTCGGGATCTCTCTCGCACTCGGAGCGCTCTACGAATACACGGGGACGCTGTTCGTACCGATTGTAGCACACGGTTTCTACAACGTCGCGATTCTCGCAATCGTGGCACTTAGCGCCGGATAACGTGGATCCAATGTCTTCCTGCAGACCCGGCCAGCTCTCAACTTCACGCTAACACGGCCCTCTCACCGAGGGCTGTGAAAGCCACATGGTTGCAGGTGACCGAAACTCTCAGACCCCCTCGTTTCAGTTGGTCCGAAACACAAAAATATAGGAGATATCCATTCGTAGGGTCATAGATGAGAGGCTTCTCCGACGAGGAACGCGAACAGATCAGGGCTGATCTCATGGACGCTGGTGAAACGCTGTTTGCGCGCTTCGGGCTCGCGAAGACGACGGTCACGGAACTCACCGACGAGGTCGGGATAGGCACAAGTACGTTTTATCAGTTCTTTGAATCGAAGGAAGAACTCTATCTCGCAGTACTTCAGCGGGTTGCTGAAGACGTCTACCACGAGATGCGTGCCGCGGGAATCCCCGAAATCGACGACCCATACAGGATGACGATTGAACTTCTGAACTACATTGTCGACGAGATCGAGTCGAACCCGCTCATCCGCCAACTCATCGTTGACGACGAGCTCGGACGGCTCAGGTCGTCCCAATCCCCTGCAGAACGTGAGGCGGAACGGCAAGCCGACATCGGGTACATCGAGACGTTCGTCGAGCCGTTTTTCGAAACCGGGCGAATCTGGGGGCCCGATTCCGAAACCGTCGCCGCCGCTATCGCTGCGATACCGTACGTCGCCCTCCACAGAGACGACATCGGCGAAGAGCGGTATTCAGCGGTCCGCGATTACATAATCGAGGCGTTCGCAAGAGGGGTCACTGCAACTGAAGTGAAGTAGGGCACCCCCCAGCGACCTTTGAACCAGATGCGACTGCCCCTTCAAAGTTCGTCGAGACAGAGACTGACGGCGTCACGGAGTGCCACCTCACGGGGGTCGTCCCAGACTCTGACTCCCATCCGGTTTGGCGCGTATGCGAACCCGAGTTCTCTGGCTGGATCGGCAAATGCGAACGATCCGCCGGCACCGGGCGCACCAAATGCTGCGGGAGTCCCGAAGTCGAATCCCTCGAATGGCTTCCAGAAGCCAAGTGAGTACGCTGTCTCAGTCTTCAATATCACGTCTTGCGGTCCCTCTGCCGGCGGATTACCCGGTTGCGCAAGCGCATCAATCGTCGACGTGTCGAATCCTGGTGGGCCAGCCTCGGTGGCGAGGGCGCCGTAGAGGCGGGCGATGTCGCGGACAGCACCGATACCGTTCCCAGCGGGTATCTGGAGATACCGGTACGGCGGGTCGTTCAGTTCAGCGGGCGACGACACGTCGAACGGACTCATCGACTTCGACACCATCGAGCGGGGGTTCGCCAGTGCAAGGAGCATCTTCCAGGGGAACCCGGTAAGATTACCGACCAGGTCACGTGCTCCGAACCCCTGGATAGCGGCGATTCGGCCCTCGTCGATTTCGTCTGGAATCCCGATGTAGAATTCGAGATCCAGCGGGTCGGCGAGTTCGGCGCTGAAGTACTCCGGAAGTGCCCGGCTCTGGGGGTCACATCGCCGGAGGAGTTCGCTCTCGTACCAGCCCAAGGTCCAGGCGTGGTAGCCGTGCCGAGCGCCCGGCGTCCAGTCAGGGCGCTTGCGCGCGAGAGTTTCCATGAGCCATTCTCTGTCTTCCAGGCGATCCGCAGTGAGGGTCTGATTGACCGCTGCGAGCCCTGCCTGATGGCCGAGTAACTGCCGGACAGTGATGTCCTCCTTCCCGTTGGTGCCAAATGCAGGCCAGAGCTCAGCCACACGGGCATCGTAAGAGATGTGGCCAGCGGCCCGGGCGTGTGCGATTGTCGCTGCGGCAATGCCTTTAGTGGTCGAGAAGACGAGTACGAGCGTGTCCTCAGTCCATGGATCGGTCCGTTCAACGTCTTTATATCCACCCCAGATGTCGACGACGAGTTCTCCCTGATAGCTGACGGCGCAGGCGGCTCCGAGTTCGTCACGGTCCTCGAAATTCTTCTCGAAGGCTTCTTTGACTGGTTCGAACCCTGGTTCGACACGTCCTTCGATCTGGTGTTGTTGGTCACCCATCGTCGGAGGCCCTCTCGAGGATATCCTGCGATGAGCGGGGCCCTGACTGACACGCTCCTGATTGCATATGCACAAAAAGAATTCAAGAACGATTAGTTCTTTGATTCCTAACGGATGAATTCGACGTAGAACGAATACAACCATTCAACCACGTGTGACCCAAGTTTCTCCCGAACTGTTCGCGGTTCACATCGATGGCACAGCCACGCTGGAACGACCCCTTGAAACTTTCCCTCAGTCTCCACGCCAGCCACTGGTACGAGGGTTCATTCTCCGCTCGACGGAAAGAGGACACAGATGAGTGAGTATGTCCAGCTAGCTTTTCGACGACGGAGTTGCGCCGAGCATGGCGGACTGCGTTTACGGAGTATCTGTCACCGTCGACTCCCGGGATTGTTATCTATCTCGGGCAACGAGTCCTCCTGTACGACGGAGACGACGATCGATGGGGAGAGACGGTGACGACGGCACGGCCGATGGTTCTCGCGGACGGGGAGAACGCACTGCGGATGCCGACGAAAGCGTGCCAGAAGAGATGGTATCCGTCGTGGGTGCCCTCGAGGACCAGTGCTCCAGAGAGGTCCTCGTATTGACTGCCGGCAGAGCACAGTCCGCTGATGACATCGTTGCCTTCTCAGATTCGTCTCGATCGACCGTCTACCGGCGAATCAGGGAGCTGGTCGAATTAGACCTCCTCGCGGAGACGCAGGAACTCGACCCGAATGGGCACCACTTCAACATGTACCGTGCACGCCTGGACCGTGTTTCTATCGAACTGGACGAGGATGGGTTCCATATCGAACTCGTTCGAAAAGAGTTCGAGGACGACGCGGTCGCTCGTCTGAACCGCCTGACCGAGCGCCTGAAGAGATCATGACACCCCTGCACCTCACCGAGAACGTTGCCACGATGCAGTCAGACCCTAACATCTCGATTGCCGAGTGGCAAGCAATGGTGATAATCGCTGTTCTCGGTATTTCGTTCCTGCTCGCACTCGTCACCGCGGGTCTGGCTGTCTACCGATACCGTCGGCAGGCTGATTCAGCGCTGCGAGCACTCGTCGTCGGTCTCGTCCTCGTGGCGGTGGCACCGCTCCCATTCCGTTTCTACGTTTCTGGCACGATCTCTCCGGCCATCCGTGAACTTGCGCCGTCGATCTTCCAGTTGGCTGGTCTACTCGCCATCCTCTACGCGATGTACGGCAATCCACGCCCAAGGGCGGGTCGACTAGTTCGCGACATCACTCGATCAGATCTTGCCGTCGTCAGTGCAGCCCTCGCAATTGGCCTCCTCACGTCTCTAGTCGGGAATCTGTTCGGCCCGTCACCGATCGCTCTCGCCGGAGTGAGCATCG
Source organism: Haloarchaeobius amylolyticus (assembly GCF_026616195.1). Taxonomy (NCBI): domain Archaea; kingdom Methanobacteriati; phylum Methanobacteriota; class Halobacteria; order Halobacteriales; family Halorubellaceae; genus Haloarchaeobius; species Haloarchaeobius amylolyticus. Next base: position 87,462 of record NZ_JANHDH010000004.1, on the reverse strand, counting down.
TCGTTACGATAGGGATGTTCGTCACCGGCCAGGCACTGAGAGCCGCGGTACGGTATCGGTCGCCCACGATGGCGTCGCTCGCTGTCGGTATCTTCCTGCTTGCCGTCCTGCCGACGCCCTTGAGTGCAATCCTCCTGTCCACTGGCAGCATCTCCGACGCGATTGTCCTCTGGGTCCTGAGTCTCTCGACGCTTGCCGGTGAAGTGGCGATGTTCCTAACCCTCGTTTATCGGTGAGCGCGACGATATCGGGATAGAACCGATGTCGTTCAGGCAAGAGTCTTAGTCATCGCTGAGTGCTAGGACGCAGTCGGCTACAGTCTGCGACCGTCTATCCGGACTTGGGCTCGGGGCGAGATGACTGCTCTTCCCCTTACTGCCGAGGCTCGTGTTGCTTGGGTGGAGGTCCTTCGGAGGTCTCGGAGCAATCAGTTGAACGCACTGGCAGTCCGCTCAGAATCGAATCCAACATGTTGGATAAACCGGGAGGGTACTCCACGTGTTGCTACCTGGTATGTCAGAATCACAGTCGTCAGGTGAGTCACGATTCAGCGGAAACCTCCCGCCGCTCGCGTACGTCATCTTTGCAGCCGCGACCCTACTGGGACTTGCACACCACATTGACCACGTGATCCGGGGGAACCACGTCGGGTGGCCGATCACCTCGTCGGTGAACCCGTTCACGTACAGCCTTCTCATATATCCGCTCGTGATTACGGGATTCGTCGGGTCGCTCACTGGTCTGACTGGCGAACGCTACTGGTCGCTTGTGATGCTAGTTGGTGGTGGGATGCTCGTGTTCTTCCACCTCAGCCCGTGGGCAGTGGAACCGCCGGGAGACGTGATTCTACCCTATGCGAACCCGCTGTTTGGCTACCTCGCGTTCGCAGTCCTCCTCGCACTCATCCTCGTCGTCTTCGTGGGTGCAGCGTACTCGCTTGCCATCTGGTACCGAGGTACGACGACCATTGAATACTGAAACCCCGGTCACGGAGCTGCAAGGCGGACGACAACGGATTCAATCTTTGAGTACTGGCCTCGGAGTATATGCCGGCTTCCCGTCGATTTCGAACCAATAGTTAACCTTGGTGACGATGAAACATCGTAGCAATGCTGACATCGATAGCAGACCCGAGTTCTCTGGAGGCAAGAGATGATTAGGGCACGATTCGGGATGGAGGTCCCGGCCGAGATCTGGATTGCTGACCTCTCGCAGATGCATCCTGAGACTACGTTCAGACTCCTTGCCGGCGCGCCACTGGAAGAGCGAACGCTCGAACTTGGGGAAATAATCGGCCCGAACCCCGATGCTGCAATGGATGATCTTGAAGCGCACGACAGTATCGTCTCCTTCGAAAGCCTATACATCGACGGTGGACGCGGGCTGACGAAATATGAGACCACCGAACAGGGCTTATTCACGTTCCTTGGAGAAACCTCGCTTCCTCCCGAATTCCCGCTGACCGTCCAGAACGGCGTGATGGAGTTCAATATCACTGCAACGAGAGACCAGTTCGATGCGCTCGGGGACAGACTCGAGGAGAGTCCGCTCAAATACGACCTTCTCTCTGTCGTGCACAGCGACTCATCAGGAGACGTCCTCACACCTCGGCAACGGGAGTTTCTCGAGACCGCGCTGCACCACGGGTACTACGAGGTTCCGCGCGAGTCGACGCTCGCTGATGTCGCTGCGACCCTTGAGGTCGACAAGTCGACTGCAAGCGTCACGCTCCGACGGGCGACAAACCGGATTGTCGACTGGTTCTTACTGTCTACCGGCGACGCTGACGTGCGATCGTGAATGACGTCTGGTGTCGCATCTGGATAAGTCACGCGCAACCGAAATTTCTGCACAGCCCGGTCGAACTGCCCTTCGCCACCGAGAATCACTGCCAGTGCCGGCGAGTCTCGACGACTGTCATTGTGTCATCCACGACGATCTCGAGGGTGTCCCCGTCGATGGTAATGCTGACGACGGCCAGGGGAGGCTCGGTTTCCACGACGACCGTCTCGACGGCTTGCTGCCAGTGGGTCGACCAGAGCGGGGCTTTGCGTGGATCAACCTCGTGGTTCATCGAGAACTGGACGAGTGCAGGGTGTTCGATGAGCCACGCCGCGATACCGGCGGTCACCGTTCGATCACACTGCTCACAGCGGAACTCTCCGACTGGGTTCTCGTCGTCGAGGACGAGTCTGCCGTTAACCCGCCCCGCACACACCGGGCAGATGTGGGCACTGACGCGCCTGACGACGGCCCTGATCCAGCGGTTGAACAGTTCCGCAAGGCCGTCAGCGTCGGTGGGTGCGACCGCACCTGGTGGCATCGGCGCGTTGAACATCCGGTGGTCACAGTCGACACACGCCACACGGCCCTTGTCATCCTCGTACTGGGCCTCAACGACACCTTCGCACTCGGGGCATGTAGCGTCCACCCGGACGGGCCCGACGGACTCGCTCCGATGGTAGCCTCCGGATTCGATGGCGCCCATGACGTATCCAGCGGCGACGGTGAGTTCGTAGCCGCCATCCTCGCTCTCAAGTTTCTGCACGAACGGGCCAAGTAGCTTGCGGAGGTGATAGTTGAAATTCCCAGCGTCAGGGTTCCCGACGGCAGTTCGGAGTTCAGAGAAGGAGAGGCTCTCCTCGCCTGCGTCCCAGAGCGCCCGAAGGATGGCAAAGCGCATCTCGTGCCCCACGAGGGCAAACGCCTCCTCGGGGGCCATCTCAGGTGTCGTTTCTGTGGTGTGGTCGTCCCGAGCGGTGCCGTCGTCTTCTACAGCCATACCGTTCGAACGGCGTGGCAGGGGAAAAGCGCTCGCCGAAACCCATTGCAGTAAGCGAACTGTCACTCCTTCGTGATGCGCGGTGTCTCAGCAACCGGGGGGAGTTTTCGGACGGACGGAACGATCAGGTGGTGCAGCGCGGCCAAGAAGAACGTGAGCGACCCGGCGGCAAAGACTGGGATTACGCCGAAGACCCCAGCGAGAGACCCGCCGATGACGGCACCAAGCGGGGCTGCCATCGATGAGGTGGAGACCATGAGCGCGGTAACACGGCCGACCATCCCCTCGGGAACCGCGGACTGGATGAGTGCACTTGACAGGACATTCAGCACGCCGATGGGCAGAACTCCAACACAGAATAGCACCGCAGTCGGCACCAGCCCCGGGACGAGTATCGCACAAAGCAGCGCGAGTCCACTGATAGCAAGTGCTGTCGGGGCAAGTAGCCCGTACCGAACCCCATCAACGGGGCTCGCGATGAGCGACCCGACCAGCCCGCCGCCGGCCATCACAGCGAGCAACGTCCCATAGGCGGTGGCACCGCCGAGCGTGTCAGCGAAGGCGGGCATGAGCGCGAGGCTCATTCCTCCGTGGAAGTTGACGATTGTCGGGATGAATGCGAGGTGGAGAAGGACAGTACCCCGTACGAACGAAAACCCCTCGATAAGATCTGACCAGTAGGAAGACACTGACGCGGTTAGGGACCCCTCATCGGTCCCTTCGGCTCCATCAGTGTCGAGAGCCGAGTCGTCGGTTTGCTCATCCGCCCCGCCGTCGGTGCTGACAGCCGTGGCTGCTGTACCGTCCGGGTCGGCATCGGCTACTGTTCCGTCTAGCGTGAGTCTGGCGAAAAGTAATGCGGCGATTGCGAAGGTTACTGCGTCGACGACGAAGATTGCGATACCACCGACAGCGGCGATAATAACACCCGCAATAGCATTCAGTACGGAATCTGATCCCTGGAGCGCGAATGCGAACGCCGAGTTCGCATCGGTGAGGTCCTCCGCCTCGACGATGCGGGGAAGTGCCGCGCTCTGCGCCGGGTACACCGGCTGGTTGAGCAGCGCTGTGAGCGGGCCGATAGCCATAACCAGCCAGACCGAGAGGACGCCCAGGGACCATGCGACTGGGACCGTGAGCACCACGACTAATTGGGCGATCTGTGTCGATAACAGGACGCGACGGAGGGGGAGCCGGTCGACCAGCGGCCCGAAGACGAATTGGATGGTGCTCGGAGCGAGGGTCAAGGCACCAGCGATCCCTGTCAGCGCTGGCGAGCCGCCGAGTTCGTGGATGAGCCACATCGTTGCGACCGCCGCAAGGCTGTCGCCGGCGTTCGTGACGAGTCGTCCAGCGAACAGCCGGACGAAGGTTCGATTGGAGAGTAACTGTCGCATAGAACACGGTTGCAGTCTCGAGACGATAAATATCAGGAGAAATATACTTCAGTCGACTGCATTACTGTAACTCGTTGCGGTAATCACAGACGACTCGTTTTCGAAAAATTGGCAACAAACGTAGGTGTCCCCGATTACAGGAAACGGCTTAGGGTCGTCACGACCACGCTGGCGTATGGTGTCCCGCTCACCCGGACTGAAACACTGGTCCCTTGCAATCGACAGCAACTCCCGACCGACAGCGACAATCTATTACGAGGGAGATGCCTCGAACTGAGTCCTCCCGATCGTCAACCCGGGCTCGAACGCGACGACAGTTCCTCGGTGGCATCGCAATGGGTGCCGTCATCGGCCTCGCAGGTTGTACCGACGGCAACGACGATTCGACACCGAATCAGACTGCGACGACGGGTGCCGCTACGACCCAGCCAACAACCGAGCCAACGACGAAGACGACCACTACAGAACCGCCATTCGCCGAGGTCGCTCGCACACTCGTGAGCCGACTCGCATCAGGCGAGTACGAAGGAGCGGTCGAGCTGTTCGCACCGGATGTGGCGAGCCAGGTGGACGCCGCCCAACTCGAATCCATCTGGGCCGAACTCATCCGTCAGCAGGGTGCATTCGTTGGTATCGAAGGGAGCAACCGGACGACAGTCCAGTCACGAACTGCGGTGCTCATCACCTCAAGGTTCGCACAGGGCCAGCAGGGCCTGCTCGTTATATTCGACGAACAGGCACGCGTCCTCGGCTTCCGGCTCGTCCCTGTCGGTGACGCGACCTGGAGCCCGCCTACCTACGTCGATGCCCAAGCTATCGTGACCTCTGAGTTGAGCGTCGACAATGGTGCCAGCTGTACCCTTCCTGCCGAAACAACTGTCCCCGAGAAAGCGCTCGAAGAGCCGGGTGCAACGCCCCCGCCGAGTGCGGTGTTCCTTGGTGGGTCCGGACCGACAGACCTCGACGGCTCGATTGGCCCGAACCGACCATACCGTGACCTTGCATACGGGCTTGCGACCAAATCTACGTCCTCGCTTCGGTTCACCAAACGAACCGCCGTCTGTGAGGTCGACCCGACAGCGTTCACAATCGACGACGAGTACACTACGGACGCACTCGCGGCAGTCGAACGTACTCGTTCGATGCCAGGGTTCGATAACGAGCGCACTATCATCGTCGGGCACAGCCTGGGCGCAAAACTCGCCCCCCGTGTGGCCGACCGTATCGAAGGTGCCGCAGGAGTCATCATGTTGGCCCCGCCGGGGCGCCCGCTCGCCGAGCTCGTCCTCGAACAGACCCGCTATCTCGTCGAACTTGACGGCACGGTCACCGAGGATGAACAGGCGCAGTTGGACGCCGTCGCGGCAGCCGTAAACCGCATCCGCAAGCTCGATATCGGCGACGACGAGATAGTTCTCGGTGGAGGCCGTGCCTACTGGGAGAGTCTCGCTGCCTACGACGCGTTTGAAACCGCCCGGTCGCTCTCGGTCCCCATCCTGGTCGCTTGGGGGACTCGCGACTATCAGGTAACTGCGGCTGATATCGACCGGTGGGAGCAGGAGTTATCGGGACAAGAAAACGTCCAATTCGAACGATACGACGGGTTGAACCACCTGTTCATGCCCGGTGAAGGACCAGGATCACCAGCGGAGTACCAGACCCTCGGTCACGTCGCCGAAGAGGTAGTCGCGGATCTCGACGACTGGGCCACATCTATCTGGTCGAACTGACCCCGCGCATTAGCTCACCGAATGACTCTGGGCTGAGGTCGAGCAGGTCCAGCAACTTTCGTGGAGCCAACGTTGACGGGTTCGCTAACCCAGACAGGAGTATCCCGGTTCTTACTTCACGCTATGCGGTCCATTCACGGACCTCTTCGAGGTGGCGCAGCTCCTCGTAAAGCCACACCATCCGGTCGAAGAACCAGAGCTTGCTCAGAAACGCCACCGAAAAGCCCGCAACCATCATCCAGAAATCTAGCACGTACAGTCCGTAGAGGTACGGTACCATGCCGACAAAATTGAGGGCGTTCAGGGTCTGTATCTTCACCGGGAACCCGTCGGGAATTTCGTATTCAGCCCGGTCTTTCCAGATCCGTTCACCTAACACTCCACGTGCAGCCCAACTTTCCAGCGACGCAGGGCGGTCGAACAGGTGTGGGTTGAGAAATGTCCAGACGAACGTCAGAGCCAGTGGGACGAGGAAGTACTCGCCTATCCAGATGCGACTCCAGACGGACGCAGCGATCATAGCGAGGACCGGAAACCGAGAGTATACGCTCTTCGGGTTTGCGTGATGGAGCCAGTTGTCGCCCTCGAGGCCAAACAGCTTCGCGAGTGTCTTCTCTACGTTCATTTTCGGTCGTCTCTCCTGCCAGTAGGTGCATTTCCAAACAGCAAAAATATTTCTGTTTTGTATTTTCAGTTGGTGCCCCTAGATTGCGAGTACGATTTCACGGAGAGCAGATTCCTGTTGTCGTCTCGATCGGCAACGAGCCGCGTGAGGAGGTTTCGATGATGGAGGCGTTACCAGCCGCGTCTCGGCTGATCCCGATGATTTCCAGATGAAGGGTAAGAAACGGTATGGTGACCTCAGCCCCGGCGAAGAATTCCGACTCGACTCCGTGGTTCTGACTACCCTCGACGAACGGGTCGGTGCTGTGTCGGATGAACCGCTCCCCGGATAGCGTACAGCCTCGCGGAACTCCTCCAGGGTCCGTCACTGAACCCTCTCTTCTGCCCCAGTGAGAGACAGTGCCCGTCCGCTGAATATCCGAGCAAGGAGCATGCCGACGAGCGAGTCATCGACAATCTGAACGCATGGGTCGTCACCAGATGAGCCTCGCTCCTTGACCTATTCGTCTCTGAGAGACAGAACGGTTGCGGTCCCGTCTATCTCGACTGTAAACGTTGCGTCCCCGACCTCGAAACGGAGTCTGAAGCGAGTCTCCTCTGGTGGTGTGTCCTCGTCACCACCGACTCGGGTCGGTCCCTCGACTGGCAGGTCCCGGATGTCCCAGAGAGGTGTCTCGAGGAGATCGATTCCTGCGAGATGGAGCCGTGACCGGATGTCCCAGTCGACGAGTGCCCACGTGGTAACGGGGCTCCCACAGACCATCGCACAGGCGCTACATTCTGCCGAGATAAGGTGAGAACCGAGTTCGGTACTGATCGCCTCGGTCCCCCATCTCATCTGGTTATTACAGCGTGGACAGTGCCCTCGAGTCATGGTTTCGAGGTCGGTGTATATTTGCCCGAGCGCCAGTTTGAGGGCCCTCTCCACGCTCTCTTCTAGCACAGGGCCGGGGACACTCTCTGTTCGGAAGCCATGGCCGGATCCGCAGTGGAACTCGATACAACCGTCGGTGGTCCGCGCAACGATTGTGGCACCGCAGACCCCACACTCGTAATCAGTCTCTACCTCCACGGAATCTTCCGACTGCAGGAGTGGCGAGTGGAGAATGCTCGAAACCTGTGACCCGGCATCACTGAGTCGATAGCCCGCATCCGTCTGGACGACGAGGGCCCCACTGAGTCTGTTCAAGTGGTACGCAAAGTTTCCAGAATCCTCTGCACCGGCCAATCGTTGAAGTTCGGCGAACCCGACTGCTTGCGACTCACGACGGGTCGTCTGTTGCTTCCCGAGAGCGTCCACGATACGGAGTCTGGTCGGGTTCGCGAGTAGTTCGACCGCCGCCTCGGTGACGCCGGCATTGAGTGACTGGCCGGGTTCAGGATCTTCACTCATCACTGGCACCTCTGATGGATTCGTCCGTCATGCTCCCTGGACGAAGCCCGCACGTTCAGCGTACGTCGCTACGAGGATGACAAGCACTGCTGGAGCAACGGCAGCTACCGGATTCACCGACACACCGAGGTTGAGCGCGATGAGTGCCCCCTGCAGGTAGGCCAGACCGATGAAAACCGCGAAGCCGGTTCTGGGTCCAATCTCGGTACGTCGGCCCGATAGGAGTACACCACCGCGGAGATATGCGAATGCGAGTAGAGCGATGGTGGGTAGTAATAGAACTGCCGGTAGTGCGGGGAGGACGGTGTTCGGGGACCCGTTGACCGACCACTGGACAGTAACCTCACCTGGGAGTGCAGGAAGTGCGAGGGACCCGCCAATGAGCGAAAGCATAATAACACCAAGAGAGGCGATATCTGCCCTCCGGAGGGTGTGAGTGTTCATACCGAGAGGAGGTGGAGGAGGATGAAAAGTCGTTCCTGTAATCGGTTACAGTGGCTCTGTTGAAATTCTACACATTTGATTGGAATTGCATGTAGAGTACCATCTCTGCCCTCGAAAGTGATGGCTATGTAACCATCGTCGGTACTCACTGTTCGCCGTTGAGGTTGGAACCGACCTCTTCAAGATGCCCTGCCCAGAACTCATCCAGTTCGACAAACCAGGAGAGTGCTGCTGCCAACGAGTCTGCCTCGAGGCTGTAGATTCGTCGTCTGCCTTCCTTCCTGGCGGAGACGAGACCCGCCCGCTTCAGCACTGCCAGATGTTCCGAGATTGCAGGGCGGCTAATATCGAATTCCGCGGCGAGTTCGCCCACGGCGGCCTCGTCGGTGGCGAGCAGGAGCAGGAGTCGGCGGCGTGGCTCTGCGGCAAGCGCGTGGAATACGTCGTCTCTGATCGCTTCCGGACTCGTCGAATCCGCCGTCATCAGTCACGAGAGGTGCGGTGGCTACTACAATCGTTCGTTTTTCCGGGCGTCTCGCCTGCAGCGACTCTATCTAACAATTCAGGCAGATGCTTCTCGTGCATCGATTGCCAGCCACCGCGGAGTCCCGTCTTCATGATGAGCCCCCGGAGTCCATCGAGTCCTTCATGTGCTAGCCTGAGACGCGTTCCCCCATCGACCGATTCCAGCTCCCACGTAACAGTGGTCTCCGGGTTCATGCCACCCCCATCCCACGAAATTTTCAATCGCTCAGGTGGAGTCACCTCCAGTACCTCGCATTCGACAGTACCGTCCCAGAGGAGCGGTACGGGGTCGTCTTCGAACTGGAAGGTTTCGCCTTCGACCATCTCGTCCAGATCATTCTCCATAAGCCACGCTGCGAGAAGATCGCTCTCAGTCAGCGCTTGCCAGACTCTTTCGGGCGGGTGCTCGTACACCGTCTCGTGTTCGATTTGTGACTCGAAGATGTCGAGGTCGATAGCCATCGGTTACGCAGGAGGCTCGATGACCTGATGGGTGTTTCCGAACGGGTCTTCGAAGAGCGCATAGGTCCCCCAAGGGACCTCCGCTGGTTCGCTCGTAATGTTGACCCCACGTTCTCGGAGGGTGGCCACAGTGCTTTCGATGTCATTGGTGTGCATCGTGAGCATATCAGTCCCGATTAGTGCCGCACGGTCTTCGGGGTCATCTCCACCTGGTCCCCATTCGGGTGGCTGGAGCACGACGTTTAGGTTCTCTTGCCCTGGCACTCCGATCATTACCCACCGTCCCCCCTCAGGCATCGGATTGTCCTGCCGGAGTTCGAAATCGAGCGTTTCAGTGAACCATTCCAGAGCTTCGTCCTGGTCCGGAACGATGATACTGATGAGGTCGATGTGTGTGAAGAGTTGGTCTGGCGTATTCGTAACCATATGGTTACGTAATTTCACGGCTACTTAATTCTTACCTCGTCACCCCTCCTGACCATCTGAAACGCTCGAAATTTCAAAACCAGGACCAGAGCCGACAACACGAACCAGATTCGTCGACGGGTGCCTCTCTCACTAGGAGGCGAAAGTCGGTTGGCCGTTCTCAGTGGATGTGTGCGTAATAGTTGAACATGTCCGGCGATTTCGGTGATTCAACTCCAACAACCGATTCCCTGTCCGTGACTTCTTCAGGGTCGACATCATCGGCAAGGAATCCTCGACGACCTGCATCGGTGTCGAACAATCGACCACCACGGAGGACCTCCTCTAGTTGCTCAGTATGTCCCTCGACAACCACGACGGGAGGGACAGCTTCGTGAAGCCATGATGGGTCTCCATCGGCAACAATACCGGTGCTTGAGACGAAAATAACCCTGTCGGCGGCCCTGAGGTCACGAGGTGAGTGGCTGGATAGAACAACGGTCTTTCCCTCCGTAACTAGCTCTTCGAGCAGTCCGTGGAACCGCTCGACAGCCGTGGGGTCCAGTTCAGACGTCGGCTCGTCGAGGAAGTACAGTGGCACGTCGACAGAGAGGGTAAGGGCCAACTCAAGCTTCTGTGCCATTCCACCAGAATACTCCCTGACTCGCCGGTCCATCCCCTCTAACTCCAGTTGGTCAGCGATCTCTCTCCATGCGTCCGTCGCCGCGGGATGCAGCTTCGAGTAAAACTCAGCGTTCTCTCGCCCCGAGAGTTCTTCGACAGCGAGGCCATCCTGGAGGAGCAGAGTCAGCTGCGATTGTGCCTCAGCTGGCTGTTTGCCAAAGACAGTGACTGAACCTGTTGTCGGGAGAAGTCCGCCAGCAAGGCATGAGAGCAGTATACTCTTCCCGACACCGTTCGTCCCCATGAGAATTGTTGTCTCGCCAGGGTGGATTTCGATATCCAGATTCTCGAATATCCAATCACTGCTTTCGAACCGTTTCCCGAGGTCACTGGCAGTAACAATAGGTGTCTCAGCTTTTTTCCCCGCTCGTTGAACAGATTCTTCTGGCATATCACTCACCTCCCTCTCCTTCGTAGATTCGACGACGCATCGCGAGAGAGCCAGCGGCTACCCCAAGCACTGCATAGCCAACGAGAATGAGGACTGGAACCCATCCAGTTGGCAGTGCAGGTGGGACAAGCGGCGTTTCCATGCCACTACCGACTGGAACGAGATGGTACACAGCGAGCCGTGAAGCCAGGGAATTGGGGAGTACGTTGACGAAATCGCCTATCGGTCCCGGTGCCATTCCTGGCAGTAGACCGTTGTACCCGGTCAAGAAGAACAGCGCCAGCGTCAACATGTTCGTGACGCCGACGACGTATTCGCCGTCGTCGAGGAACGACGCCACCACGACAGCTGCTCCCATCGCAAGTAAACAGAACAGGAGCAGGCTCAGTAGTACGACTGGGACAGAGATCGCAGATTGGATTGAGAGCGTGCCACCAGTGGCGACTCCAACGAGAAGGACGACAACGAATGAGACGATTGAAAGAGAAAGCCCACCGAGGAATCGGCCAACCACATCTGCGGATGGGGAGATTGGCAGCGAACGGAGCTTACGGTACCGTTTTGCCTTCAGGTCGGCTGTAAGAGCAGTGGCAAAGATAACGAGCGAGACACTGAACGACCCGAATACACCGAAGACGACTGCGTTCGTACCGCGCTGGATCCCTGGGTCACCCAGTGCGACACCGAAGACAAGGAAAAAGAACACCGGTGCAGCCAACCCCCAGACGAGGGCGGCCCGGTTTCGGAACAGTTCCCGTAGTGTTCGCGTCGCGAACGCACGCGCTTGCCGGGTCCAGGGGGTGCTTCGAGGCAGCGAATTGACCGGTGCTGGTCGGCCATGAGAGTGACTAGAGTCAGTCTTCGTTGCATTCGCCCCCGGGGTGGATTCGTTGCTCATGCTCCCTCCCTCTTGCCGGTCGCTGTTTCAGCGTGCCTGTGCATGGCTTCCAGATAGACAGTGGTCACCGACATCCGACCCGTCATTGGGCACATTCCCCAGTCGGTGATTGCTGTAGTCGAATCCTTTCGGTGAGTTCGGATCTGAAAGATGTGCGTTGACTGCTGTGAGCCAAAGTGTGGACAGGGTGGATTTGAGGTGACGGATGAGTCATGCGCGGGTTCAATTTGTAGCTGGGTTGGTGGTGTTGCATCGGTATCTGGCACGCCAGATGTAAAGCGTGCTTTACTGTAAAAGTAGCTTTACACATTATAGCTGTTTCGGAGACGTTGGAAACTGGGCTCAAGGAGACCTTTTCTGGGTCTTTCCCTATGCTTCTCGCCCGAATCAGTGTCGACGATAATCAATCTCCCTCCTCGTGGATGATCGTGTAGCCGACCACGAAACTGGCCCAGAAACCGATCCCGAGGAATACCAGCGCCATCGGGACGGCGTAGCCCAGGTTGACCGCTAATATCACGATGTGAATACCGCTAAAGAGGAGCATCGTGCTACAGATGATGACGTCCATGGTACGTGGGTTGTCAGGTGGGTCGAGTCGTTCGACGCCGCGGAGGACGCCCCAGGTGCCGAGCATTGTAACCGGGATTAACGCCACGGCGACGGAACGAGGTACCGTGTTCCCGGGTGTTCCGTCCGCCGACAGGTGGATTGCTACTTGATTTGGGAGCGTCGGTGTGAGTAGGACTGCGGAAATGGTGGTACAGCAAACTGCCAGGGCTGCCACCAGAGTAAACCGGTTACCGATAATCCTCCGTCGTCCTGTCATTCTCGGTCATCAGATACGTGGTTGCTGTTCATGTAGTCTACTTCGAATGATGTCCCGAACCGGCAATTCCCGGACCGGCTGACATTGGCTGCAGCAGCGTTCGACCTTCGTTCGTCTGAGATGGATGTAGGTGTTTCACCACCATGTTGGTCGCACGAGCGCGTCCAAGCGCACTTCTGCAGTGAGACCGATACCGTTCTCTCGCGACCAGTACTTAAGCAATCGAACGTGTAGCGCAGAACGTTGAGATACACGACGGACGTCTGCGGGAATATGAACAGTTCCGACGCTATAGCCATGAGAACCCATCACGCTCGCTTCCCAGTGAGTCTTCGATGAAAGAAGTCGCTGAGGGTGTCTACTCTCTCGGAGGTGTGAGAGACGGCATCAACGCATATCTCGTCGACGATGTCCTCGTAGATGCCCGGACGAAGTGGGCGGAACGCACACTCATTCGGGCACTTTCCAATCATGAAGTGACTGCCCATGCACTCACCCATGTCCACCCTGATCATCAGGGGGCGTCAGCAGCTGTATGCCGTGCCTTCGACATCCCATTCTTGGTTCCTGAGCCCGAGGTCGAGACCGCAGAGAGCGGCGCGGTCTACTCTCGAATGCCGGCCAGTCCGATTGGCTGGCTCCAACAGCATCTCTGGGTCGGCCCTGGCCACTCTGTCGACCGTGCCCTCGTCGAGGGTGACATTGTTGCTGGCTTCGAGGTAGTCGAGACTCCGGGCCATAGCGATGGCCACGTCTCCTTCTGGCGTGAGCGCGACGGCACGTTGGTCCTCGGGGATGTGCTCGTGAACATGCACCTTCTGACGACTCGTCAGGGGCTTCACGAACCACCGGGACTCTTCACCAGCGATCCCGTGATGAATCGCGATTCAGCCCGCAAGGTTGCCGCTCTCGAACCGGATACCGTGCTGTTCGGGCATGGTTCACCGCTGTACGATGGCGAAGCGTTCACCGCGTTCGTCGCGTCATTGCCGGAGCCGTGACCCCGAAACGATCTTCACTCCTCCCGCTCATCCGACGGTATGGCCTATGCACGGCTCCGGGTCGACCTTCCCAACACGCTATGGGTCGCCCGGCTTTCTCGCCGGTATGGGGACGCAACGGTCACGGTGCTGTCGATGGTCGCGGCCAAATCGGACGTCGTCACACTACTCGAAATCGAAGGTATCGCTGCAGACGATGTCCGTGAGGCAGGCCGAACCGACCCCGAGGTCACAGCCTTCGATGAGGTTGTCGAGACGCCGACGCGGCTGCTCGTCTCCTACAGAATCCGGTCGCGTCTATACAGTGCCGCGGAACGTGCCGGCGTCCCACCGCTGTACCCCATCGAGATTCGGGATGGGCTGGCACACATCGAACTCACTACAGCGAAGGAATCACTTGGTGCGCTCTGTGCTGAGCTTGAGAAGGCGGGTGGAAGCGTCGAGATTTTGACCCTGCGGACAGAGAGCAAAGGTCGACCCGGGCTGACCGACCGTCAGCGCGAGCTGTTGGCTGCTGCCTACGACCGTGGCTACTACAACTCTCCCCGAGAGTGCTCGCTGGCGGATCTCGCAGCGGATTTCGACGTGACGCCGTCGACGGTCAGCGACGTGCTCCGGCGGGCCGAACGCGCGGCCGTGTCGTCGACACTCGGAGCCGAGGACAGCTGAGCAGTCTGCGCCAGCCCGTCAGTCGGCAGCTTTCCCCGGTATCATCCCATCCGATTCACCCCTGAGCACAGCGTCGCCATCTCCGTTCCGGCAGACGTACTTCGACGCGAGCCTCGTCCGCTTCTCTCCGGGCTCCAGGCGAGTGATCTCCACGTCGCAGGTCACGGTGTCGCCTGCATAGACTGGCTTGACGAACTCGAAGTCGAGCGTCCGCGCGACGTAGTTCAGCTCGCCACCGATTTTTGTCGGGAGCGTCGCGGTGAGCAAACCCTGGGCCATCAATCGACCCTCGTCGTCACGTTCGACGTGGTGTGCACCCATATCCCCGGACACATCGGCGAACTGTCTGATGTCCTCCTCGGTGAAGGTTCGCTCGTACGTCAGGATATCTCCCTCCTCGATGTCCATAGTCGAGTACGTCAAGCGGGCGGGCTGACATATATGCCGGGGTCATCGGGGGGCGTCTCGTCTCACCCTGAGGCTGTGTGTTACGTCCAGACGAACAAACAGAGTACACTTCCGGAATCGTTGGCAGGAAGTTTCCCAGCGTTCCGCTGTCGGTTCGTGAGATGAGAGTACTCTCATCTACTCCTAATCAGAATGCGGATCTTGCCCGTGACTCTGCAACTCGGCAGTGGCAGGATACGACACTCGATCCCAGGCGGCTTCTCCAGAGCGCGCCCGCAAGCAGAAGGCACCAAAACGAAGAATCTGACAAGAGAACCACAAAAGTGGATTTGATATAACATCTCATATTGTTCCGAATCTCCAGAACTGACCCAGAATTAGTTCCATCTCTCGGTGGAACACTCAACATCGATTTTGCAAGTGGCCCGACCAATTATCAAAATTAAGATATATTTCTCTATGGGGCACCGTCTAGTTAATTTCCTGAGCTGGCGTTCGTCCATCGAGCGACTGATGCGGTCGCTGAACGTTATAGTAATGTACGAACATCGCAATCCATCGGCGAACGCTCAGCCGACTGCCCACCCATGAGTTGTGGAAACGGTCAACTCGTATCTTCAGTGTCTGAAACCACTTTTCGATGAGGTTTCGGTCGGTGTAGTCGACCCGACCGTTCAGTCCTAACCGAGCAAGGGCAGTCCGATAGCCGAACTGGTCGACTAGAAACACAGCGTCTGAGAGATCGTGTTTCTCAGCGAGCCCAAACAGGAATGCAGCTGCTGGATTCGTGCCGTGACGCTTGAACAACGTAGCGTCAAGAATCAATTTTGTGTCGAGGTCTATTGCAGCATACAGCCAAGACCATTCACCATTGATTTTGATAGCGGTCTCGTCGACTGCGACCCGCCTCGGCTTCGCCTTCGGCGGGTCTGAAAGGCTATCAGAAAGTCGATGCACCCACTGAAATATAGCCTGAAACGACCGTTCTACACCGATTAATCGAAGAACTGCTTGTGTTTCTCTGAGTGAAAGTCCTGCTGAGTGGAGTCGGACGGCGAACGCCCTGACGGGCGTTGCCGTCCTCTCTCGCTGCCAACATTCAAGCGTAGCCGTGTCTAAACTCTGTTTGAGCAAGTCTGAGAGTAGCATGAATCACTAACTCTAGGACTTGCTCGCTTCTCAAACTGGCTTATCTAGACAGTGCCCCCACGACGAAGTTGAAGGAATTCAAGAGCGCATCGGAACCGTCGACGAGCAGATCGAGACCGCCCGTGAAGACTTCCAAGCGAAGCTCGACCCCTACGGCTACGACGACGTCCAGAGTTCCGGCGAGGCGACCGAGGCAATCCGGAACCTCGAGAACCGCGAACAGCAACGCGAAACCGCACAGCGGGACCTCGACCAGGCTACTGAGACGATTCAGGAAGCGACCGAGAAGATAGATGGGCTGGAGGACGAACGCGACGAAATCTTTGCAGATCTGGAGCTCAACTCCGATGACCACGATCAGTTGGAGGAACTCTGTGAGCAGGTCGAAGCATACGACTCGGCTGCGGAGGCTGTACGAGAGGCCGAAATCAGGGCGAACACGGAGGCCGAAGAACTCGAAAGCTACCCAGAATTCGAACCGGACCTCAAGGAGCAGGAGATTGCTGACCTCAGAGAAGAGGTCCGTGAGGCGGAACGAACTGCCGAGGATTTCGACGACCTGCAGTCACGGATTGCCGATATCAAGGCAGAGATCAGGCAGGCGAAGTCAGACGACCAAGTTGAAACGGCGCTCGCGGAGCGTGACCGGGCGCTCGATGAACTGAAAGACCAACTCGAGGACGACTGTGCTGCGATGGTTGGCGACGTCCTGGTGGATCACGTTCAGGAGGCGACGATGGAGACGAGCCGCCCTGACGTCTTCGAGCGTGCTCGTGAAATCCTGACGACGATCACTCGCGGCCGATATCGATTGGACTTCGACGAGAACGAAGCCGAGTTCCGTGCGTTCGACGAATCCAAACAGAAGGGACTCGCGCTCGACGAGCTTTCAAGCGGGACGCGGGTCCAGGTCTTGCTCGCCGTCCGAATAGCTTTCGTCGAACAGCAGGAACAGGGCGTTCGGATTCCGCTCCTCCTCGACGAGACACTCGCAAACACCGACGACCGCAGGGCGAAGACCATCATCGAGTCGACGATCGAACTCGCTCGGAACGGTCGGCAGGTCTTCTATTTCACCGCACAGGGCGACGAAGTGGCGAAGTGGACTGCTGCACTGGAGCGCACGAACGGCGTCACCCACGAAATCATCGACCTTGCAACGGTTCGCGATGTCGACGATTCGGTCCACATTCCCGAACTGGAATCTGTTGAATCGTTCACTCCGAAGGCACCCAGTCCCGACAGTCACGACCACGCCTCGTATGGGGACGAACTCGCGGTGGACTCGTTCAATCCGCACCGAGGCGTCGGGACAGCGCACCTGTGGTACGTGGTCGACGATGTCGAAACCCTCCATCAACTCCTGGAGCTCGGAATCGGGCACTGGGGACAGCTGAACAACCTGCTCCAGTGGGGCAACGGAGACCTCTCCTCCGTTGGTTCCGACCAGATAACGATAGTAGAGGAGAATGCTGCGGCGCTGAGCGAGTTCGTCGACGCTTGGAAGGTTGGTCGTGGCGAGCCCGTTGATCGAGAGGTTCTCGAAGCCTCTGGCGCTGTGAGCGGTAACTTCATCGACGAGGTCTCTGCCCTTGCCAAATCGGTCAATGGGGATGGAAGACAGATCGTCGGAGCTCTGCACAATGGCGAGGTAAACCGTTTCCGTAGCGGGAAAGCGGACAAGCTGGAAACGTACCTCGAAGAGAACGGGTACATCGAACCTCGTGATACGCTGGACCAGGGTCAGATCCGTGCTCGCGTCATTGAGCGCTACGCCGACGAAGGCGTCTCTCGTGACGAGGCCAAAGACAGGACCGACGAACTGCTTTCACGCTTGGGTGAGAGGTGATTCATTGGGCTTCTCAAAAAGCAGTTTTACTGTTGGTAACTTCCTGCGGCCGTGGTGAGTAGAGCGCGCGTATTTCACAGTGAATTATTTTTTCACATCACCCAACGCTTTACTTCACTGTTCATCATGCAAATCTCCGATAGCATCTTTAATGATTACACCTTCAGCTCTATGTAGAATACCACTAACAGCCGATTTGTTCACCCCAAGTTCTTCAGCAAGATCAGTCAACGAACACTCACGAGGGTTATCATAGTAGCCACGTTTGATGGCGACTGTGAGGATCTCTCGTTGCCGAGCAGTAAGCGAATCGAGGACGTTGTATCCATCGGTGATTGAAAGAACCTCATATTCGATGTCGCGCTCGTCAAGCGCCTCCCACAAATCTGCCATCTTTGACTCTGGCATCACGAATTCGATGAAGAGGTAGCCGTCACGGGCGACAACGGGAGTCGTCGGATGGTACCCGATATCTTTGGAAACAAAGTATCCCTCAGGTGGTTGGCCTTCAAAGGTTAGAACGATTGTGTCCTCATCCTGGTGTAGTATTTCGATGGTATCCGCCTCCCAATGTTCCAGTGCTTCTCGAATAAAACGGTCTGGATCGCCAGTTCGGATTTCCAAGACACTACAGACGCCTATCTTAGTCGGGTAATTCGCCAGAAATCGAATGACTGTGTCTGGAAATTCTCGGGCAACAGCTCTCATATCCGGCATCGGCCCGACTTTAAGACGTACACGTGGCATGGTCTTGCTTGGCTTCGTGAGGTAATGGAGATGGAGGTGAACATGTTTACTTTTCTTCTCTGTGCTGGGTTCTGGGCTTTCATTCAATGAGTCACGAAAGGTCTGACACCACTCTCAGGACAACATGTTCACGAGAATTTTCATCCAATTTAGCGCGAAGTCCCTTACTGTGACATACTCAGCACTGATTGAGAACTTCGACAAGAAAACCGACGCTTCGCCGCGTATCCGATGGGCTACATACAGTTACCTCGGAGCAGCCGTACTCCTCACAGCAAGCATCCTCATTCAGGTCTACATTGCCGGTATGGCAGTGTTCGTCGACTCGGCCCGATGGAGTACCCACGTCTCGTTCGGTAACGTCCTACCGGTCTTCCTCCTGTTGTTGGTTGTACTCGCGTTCATCGGACGACTGTCTCGTATTCACAAAGTACTTCCAGTCGTCATCTTTCTCTTGTACTTCGTACAGTTCAGCACTGCCCATCGCTTTGGGTCGCTCGTAGGAGCTGTTCATCCCGTCAATGCGGTTGTGATATTCTGGCTCTCGACGGTCACTATCCGACACGCGTGGGAAGAAGTCACGTCTAGGAGCCACTCTTGAGGAGACTACATACCATGCACAAAAAGATGTCAAATCAACAAAAACCAGAGCTTGAACGGTGGAAAGCCAATCCCTGGTATCGCCTGTTCGAATCTGATGTATCGACCAGACCTCGGATCGACAGCAGTCCCAACGAAAATTATGAGTGAAAAATTCAACATATACTCCCGTCGTAACGTCATTCGAATACTCGGTGTGACAGGCTTCTCTGCAGCCTTTGCGGGATGTTTGGGTGATTCAGATGAGGATGCTGATGCAGCAAGGAATCCTGACGAGACGTACGTTGAACCAGGTCCTGACTACGATGGTTGGTTCAACGATGTAAGCAACTACAGCGGAACCGTGGACAGGCGAGGCCAGGAGAGCGTAACTATACGTGTCGGTGCGGGGAGCCAGGGACTGGCCTTCGACCCCCCTGCGATAATGGTTTCGTCTGGCACAACCATCGTTTGGGAATGGACCGGAAGTGGAGGTACCCACAACGTCGTCGCACAGAGCGGCGAGTTTCAGTCAGAATTCTCGTCTTCAAGCGGTTATACGTTTGAACACACCTTCGACGACGGCGGTGTCTACACATACGTCTGTGAGCCCCACCGGTCGGCGGGAATGAAAGGAGCAATCGCTGTGAGCGAGTAACGCACGAGTTGGTTTGGTGATCCCCTTGCAGTTTTTTTTTTGGTCATCTGTTTCTCTGCTTCTGATGTACTCTGTTCGTCACTTCGTAGGAAGCAGTCTCTGTCTCCCCGTCACTAATCCAGAGCCCGTCTCTTCTACAGTAAATTGGCATAGAAACATGTTCACCTGAACTGCTTTCTCTTCCCCCTGAGTCATATGAGTCGGTGAACACAGCCAATGGACCCAACAGATGAGAGTTGTATCTCTATGATAAGTCACTGCTCGTTGATTGTAGCGGATCAAGAGGAGGCTCTCCGATTCTACACAGAGACTCTGGGTTTCGTGAAAACTGAAGATGTCCCGATGGGAGAAGATCGGTGGTTGACGGTCGCCCCACCCGGAGAATACCAGACGCAACTGATTCTTCGATCACCAGATTGGTTCGGTGGCATCGATCAGGAACGGTATTCGGAGCTGATCGGTCACAACCCCATGCTCGGCCTTGAGGTCAGTGATTGTAAGGGGATCTACCAAACGCTCTTGGACCGTGGTGTCCATTTCACGACCGAACCAGAGGAATCAGATCGTGGAATCGAAGCCATTTTCGTCGATTCGGAAGGAAACGAAATTCTTCTGTTCGAAGAGGCAGCCGCTGAGTAAATAAACATGAGAACGTAGTGAACATCTTCACCCGCATATTCATTCTACTCTTAGACGTCCTCTTCTGGTAGACCTGTAATGGAGGTAGTCACGCTTTCAGGAACGCCCACCGAGATGGGCCGACAGTACGGACAGATGCTTGAAAAGGCCGGATTCACGCCCCCGTCAGCCTCTCCTGCCCAGCGACAATTCGTAAACAATAGTCTCCCTATAATTGAGGAAGCCTTCCCTGCGGTTATTGACGAACTTCGCAGTATCGCCGAGATAGGAGAATGGGATTTCGACAGCATTGCAGCAATTCCGATTGCACTCGGGTTGGATGCCGGATGTTCAGTCGTCGCATTCGCAGGTGATGTCAACGGCGGCAGCCCCCTATTCGGGAGGAATTACGATTTTTCGACGGAATTCGCCGACTTTGCTACGTTGTACCGAACACGGCCTTCTGAAGGACTTTCCCATGTGGGATGTTCGGACCACTGGACTGGTCGTCACGACGGTATCAACGAAGTCGGGCTCGCGGTGGGCCACAGCTTCGTCCCTCACCGTGGGCTCAGGCCAGGATTGATGTTCACGCTCGCAACACGAGCCGTGTTGGAAACATGTAAGACCGTCTTCGAGGGGGTACAATTCTTAGAGGGAGTCCCGCATTCACGGAACACGAATTTCTTACTGGCCGATCGCACTGGGTCGATAGCCGTCGTTGAGGCGAGTCCCGAAGAAGTGACTAGCTGGTATCCTGAGACAGTCGGGGTGGCGACGAATCACTTCCAATCGTCGTGCATGGCCCGACACCAACCCGAAGACGACGGCCATACAGAAAGCCAGTCGCGGCTGGCAGCCATTCACAACCGGATAGACGCAGTCTTGCCTCAGTTCTCACTCGACGAACTGCAGGAAATGCTATCAGACCCTGACACAGGTGTCTGTGTCTGTTCGGATACTGGTGGATTGACAGACATCGAGACGATTTGGTCGTGGACAGTTGAATTAGATAGTTTTGAGTTGTTTCTCTCTAGTGGTCGCCCTGATACGAATCCATACGTCAAAGTCGACTGGTAGCATCGGTCAGTATCCTACGGTAGGTATTTGCACGAAGTGAAGTCGGGTCGTCAACAAACACTATGCAATACAACTATTCGCCTGCCGAAGTCAGACGTGCGCGTCTTCGCTCACAGTCGCTCGTTCCAGAGGCTGCTGCACAGCGCGTGGAACAAGTTACCGAGAACGTTTGTGGTCTCCAGGCACAACAGCCATTGTCCGCCGCTCTGGGTGTGAGAGCGCGAAGTTCGGGACTGACACTAACTGCGGTCGAGAGAGCACGTATTGAGGAACGAACCGTCCTACGAACATGGTGTGTGCGGGGTACAATGCATCTCGTTTCCACCAATGATGTGCCGTGGATGCTATCTGCCTTCGGTCCAGTATTCTCCGCTCGGAGTCGGTCTCGGCTCGATGATCTTGGATTCAACGCCGCAACATGTGAGGAGGCAATCGAGGTCATCAAAAATGCCATACACGAATACGGTCACCTAACTCGCTTCGAGATCGTTGATGTTCTCCAGAATGCGGACCTCGAGTTCGATCCAGACGGACAGGCACCGCATCACCTCATCCGCCAGGGCGCCTTGAGAGGTGTCTTCTGTGAAGTTTCCCCAAAAGATGGTCGAGAGGCGTACGGACTACTCGAAGAGTGGGTAGGTATCGACGACTTCCCGGATCGAGGGCCCAGCCTTGAAATCCTTGATCGACGATATCTCTCCGCATACCAACCCGCTACGATTGATGACTTCGCCTCGTGGTCTAAGTTGCCGATGATTGATGTGCGCTGGCTGGGCGGCAATCGAAGACGAAACGACGGCCGTCAGCGAGAGTCAAAAACCGTTACGCGTCTTCGAAGAGGACTGCCCCAGTGAGATCGATCACTATCTCCGTTTACTGCCCGCGTTCGAGTCGTACTTACTTGGATACGAAACCCGTGAATTCGCCATCTCAGCCGTGAACGAAGCGCACGTATGGCCTGGTGGGGGAATCATCCGACCAACCGTAGTTGCTGACGGCACAGTAATCGGAACATGGAAACTCGACACCACGAGAACGCACGCTCACGTCGACGTTACTCCATTCGATAACATCCCCACTGCATTCGAAGGTGCGCTACGGGCAGAAATCGACGACATCAAACGCTTCCTCGTTCCGGAATAGCCCACATCTGTCCGTCGGTAGTTCAGATCCTCAGAATTCCAGCTTACGGCGTTTCCACAGAACGACGCTATATCGATCATCTACGACTACATCTTCTGTTCCACTTCGAGCAGCCTCGACAGTTCTTCTTCAAACTCACGCTCGGTTAGTCGTCCGTCCACGTATCGGGTTCGGACCTCTGTGAGCGACTCGGTCAGCCGCTCCTCCGGAGTTCTCTTATCGGCCGGGGCGATCAACGATGAGAGGCATATGACCCGAAGCACCACATATCTCGCTTCGCGTCGCTCAAGCCACGTGGCGAGCTGACACCGGCCTTTTCTGATTACCGTTGTCACACGCGACGCCACCCTTCGTGCGAGATACCACACGAGACTGAGTGCGCCAAGAAGGCCTGCAGAGACGAAGAAAGCGGTAGCAAGTAGCAGTAGGCCGAGCGGATTCACGGGGTTCGTGTATGCGACCAATGTACTGGCGAGAGAGGCAACTCCCAAACATACGAGACTCGCTCCGCCAAGGGCGACCGAGAGGTTCGTCGGATACTGTTTCGATTTCGTCCGACTACCATATTGAGTATTGAATTGGTGACCCGTCTGTACACATTCATCCTCAATGATGTCTCTCATACTGGTTCGCTCCAGTCTACTCTGTACGAGTAGATTTTTTCGAACTTCTCTACTCCTCGCTTCAGGAAGAACGGGAGCACGAGGTCTCGAATTTTTCGAGTGACAAGATTGGATGGTGCCTTCTGGTTCCCAGTCTCCCGAGATATCTCAACGATCTCCTCGACGCGGTCCCGTCGCAGGGACTCGAACGTCTCGAATGCTTGCGGGACCTCTTCAACGTCTCGCAGGCACTTTGCCAAGACGACGGCGTCCTCCATAGCAAGTGAAGCTCCCTGACCGACGTGCGGAGAAGTCGCGTGAGCGGCGTCGCCGATCAGACAAACCGTCTTTTTGTGCCAGGTCGGGAGCGACGGCAGATCGTACACTGGCCACTTGCCGATTTCACTGTCAGTTGAGCGAATGATTTCAGTTACTTCGTCGTGGTCGTCCTCGTGGAGTCGGAGTAGCTTCTCTCTCCACTCCGATTGCGAAATCGCGTCCAGTTCCGCCCGATCTGGAGCCTTCTCGCGTTCGTGATTCTCGAACCAGTAGATTTCGCCCGTCGGAACCTTCTGATAGCCGAAGAACCCGTCCACACCAAACGTCATCTTCATCACTCCATCCGACGGTGGAATCGAGTCATTTCTGGTGAACGCCCCGGAGTCTATGATTCCCGTATATTCGGGATCGGGTGCGTTGGGGAGAATGGAGCGCCGAGTTTGTGAATGAATTCCATCACAGCCGATGAGGAGATCTCCGTGGACTTCTGTGCCATCGTCGAAATACGCGATAACCATGTCATTGTGTGGAATCTGGACGTCCGTGAGACGCTTGCCAAACTTCACAGTGATACCCTGATCTGTCGCCGCTTCGCGGAGACCTTTGGTCAGGAGTCCTCGCTTGATCAGCACCGTCTCAGAGTGATTTTCACCGAGCTCGTTTTGCTTGTGGTTCTGGAAGACTAGTCGGTTCGATTCGTGGCCCTCGCTGAGGACTTCCTCCCTGATTCCGAGCGTCTCCAGAACATCCGTTCCGTTCTCAGCGAGGTTGAGGAAGAATCCCGCGTCGTCTTGTGGCTCTGGTCGTCCTTCGTATATCACTGGCGTGATCCCGATTCGCTGGAGGTACAGCGCGAGGACCGGTCCGGCGACCCCGCAGCCGATGATCAAAGCCTTTTGATTCGGTCCAGATTGGCTCATTGTAGTCCCCCGCTGATGACAAGCTTGGGTAGTTGGGTTCCCGATCTGGAACCGTGTCTCACAGCGTCTCTCTTGAGTTTCGTTAAGCAGCTCATCAGCAGATATCTGTACGCGTTTTTGCATCAGTATTCAGATGAACATGTTTACGAAGATGATCCGGTGTGGGTCCAAGAGTAACTGTCTCGTCTTACGAGCATCTGTAAACGTCAATGTGAAATTATTTCTTTCCCAGGTAACAATAGAAGAGTATCCTGAGCCGCTAGGCGAAGCCTGTGGAGGCTCGTTTAGCGAACCCTCGTAGCAGATTTTATTGTCACCGAATTTGATCTGCGAAGTCAGTAAGCGCAGACGCCAACTCGGCAGGACTGCTCAGCATCGGCAGGTGGCCCGTGTCAAGCGTGACAACATCGTCAGCACCCATAGCATCAACTATCTTGTCCTGCTGGTTAGCGGAGATCGACTTATCGGAGCGCGTTCGAATGTATCTGGTTGGTATCTCTGGGATTTCTCCTTTCACCGCATCGGTAAAGAGATGACGTGATTCCGGGATGAATTCAGAGACGATGTAGTCTGTTTGTGTGTCGCTCAATTCTGCACAGAGTGAGAGTCGGATGACACTTTCCGGAGGCCTCGTTCCGCTAAAGCGTAGTATGAACTTCTGAACGATTCGTTGATGCAACGGGAAACTGGAGAGGAAAGACTGGCCGGGAGCTGGGATTCCCGCACACACACCGACAAGACCTACAACTCGTTCAGAGAGGCAGTCGGCGAGCTCAACGCAAACCGTCCCACCAACA
Organism: Haloarchaeobius amylolyticus; assembly: GCF_026616195.1. Lineage (NCBI taxonomy): Archaea > Methanobacteriati > Methanobacteriota > Halobacteria > Halobacteriales > Halorubellaceae > Haloarchaeobius > Haloarchaeobius amylolyticus. Next base: position 62,399 of record NZ_JANHDH010000004.1, on the reverse strand, counting down.
GAATGTCCGACGAGAACAACGCGTCGAACGTCCCACTCATCTACTTGTTCAAGGATCGCACCCGTGTAACCGACCAATCGAAGACTGTCTCGCGCAGATTGGTCTGCCTTCCGGGCAGGGAACGAAGCCGATAGCGTTGGGGCCTCGATAAGCGGAGCTACGTTCTCCCAGATCCACACATCAAACCCTGCCCCATGAACCAGGACGAATCCGATGTCCTCATTAAGGGAGTCGATCGAATTATTCATAGCTGAGTTACCAATCCTAAGAGGCAGAAAATAGCCTCGCCCCGAGTAATCCCGCACCAACGATGACGACGAAGCGCAAGAACATCATCGGATCGAGGGCTCCAAAGGCTAGGCCCACGATCCCCGCAAGGATACCTACTGCAATGCCGTGGGACGTTACTGCATCAGGGTCTGCTTGACGAGCAACCCAGCCCGATGCGACGACAGTCAGTAAGATCGTCGCGATGGGGAAGAGTATCGTACCCGAAACTGTGTTGAACTGCTGTAATGCATTAGGGGCGGGCTCTCCTCCCGTTCCGAACGCAACGACGAACGTGTATACGACGATTCCTGCAATGAGCAACCCTGTCGAGATAACGTAGGGTGCGATGCCACCAACGACGATCTGTTTCCACTGTAGGTCAGTTACTGACGTCATCACATAGGAAGAGTCCGTGTCGATGAATCAGGCTTGACGTACACATGTTCACCTTCTCATTATCGAAAACTCAGTCTTCACCTGGTGTTCCCCACCGTGTATGGGTAGAGGTGGAGGCATCGAGGGCAACATGTTTACGTGAAGCTTGACCGCTGATCGGGCCTTTCCTTGGGCTGAGAAATGAAGTTCAGCCGAAGAAAGTTCTCGAAACTAGGTCTGATGGCCGGTGTGGGACTTGGAATCCCTCTTGGAAGGACTGCAGGACCTGTTGGCCGTCTCGTTGAATCCGCCACTGTGACGAGTCCTCGTGTAGAACAGTTCGAGGCCCCACTTCCTGTGCCTCCAGTTCTTGAACCGAGTCGAACCGACGAGACGACGGACTACTACGAAATCACACAACAAGAGGGGACAGTCGAAATCCTCCCAGGATACGAAACCACGGTTTGGGGATACAATGGTCTCTTCCCGGGCCCGACCATCGAGGCGAGAAGCGGCCGGGAAGTAGTAATCGAGCACCGGAACGAACTCCCCGTCCCTGTTTCTACGCACTTGCATGGTGGGGTAACACCCCCAGAAAGTGACGGGTTCCCTACGGATCTCATCCTCCCGCCCGATCTCTCAGTGGAAGACCTCCCAGGGCATATCTCCGGCACCGTCGCCGGCATTTCACACGGTTCCAAGGAGTACACATATCCGAACCAGCAACGGGCAGCGACGCTGTGGTATCACGACCACCGGATGGATTTCACCGGGCCACAGGTCTACAAAGGGTTGGCAGGCTTCTATATCATCCGCGACGGCATCGAGGATGAGCTTCCGCTTCCCGACGGGGAGAAGGAGGTACCGCTTATGATCGCAGATCGGACGTTCACCGACGACGGAGAGATGTACTATCCATCGGTTGATCCGTCACTCATGGGCGAGCATGGCGTACTCGCCTCAACGAGTTTCGGGCCCCACACCGGAGTCTTCGGGGATACGATTCTCGTCAACGGTGCGCCGTGGCCGCGGATGGAGGTTTCTAACACGAAGTACCGCTTCCGCATTCTGAACGCGTCGAACGCGCGAACGTACGAACTCGCCATTGAACCCTCACCGTCGGAAGGGAACTCCTTCGTCCAAGTAGGCAGTGACGGCGGCCTGCTCTCGGAACCGATCCGCCATGACAAACTCCTCATCTCCCCCGCAGAACGGTTCGATGTCGTCGTCGACTTCTCACAATACTCGGTGGGATCGGAGGTGACTCTCGTTAACCGACGTGGAACTGGGCGGGTGTCCGATGTAATGCGGTTTGAAGTCGTCCGTGAAGAGAAGGAGGAGAGCGAAATTCCAGCTCAACTCGCGCCAGAACTCGAGTTCCCAAGTCCCGAGGATGCGGAAGTGACCCGACGATTCTTTTTCCTCGCAGGTGTGCTTGGCGGGATGTCAACAATCAACGGCAACGGGTACGACCCAGAGAGAATTGATGCAAACCCTCGCCTCGGTTCCACTGAAATCTGGGAGTTTGACGCCGACCCAGCTCACCCAATCCACATGCATCTCGTTCACTTCAAGGTCATATCCCGTGATGGCGGCCCACCCGGTCCCTACGATGCCGGGTGGAAAGATACTGTCTTCCTGGACGGCGGCAACGTACGGGTGGTCGCCAAGTTCACCCCCTATCGCGGCAAGTACGTCTTCCACTGCCACAACCTGGAACACGAGGACATGATGATGATGGCAAATTTCGAGGTGGTCTGAATGGGCATCGTAAATCGGAACCGCCATGATCAATCAGCATCGGCTAAAATCACAACTGTTCGCTACCTCGCAGCAGGGCTCGCGTTCACGTCCCAAGCAATACACTTGTGGATACTCCCAGAAGCATTTGTAGTGACACTCTTGCCCGGCTTGTTCTTCCTCTTTGTAGGGATGAGCCAGGGACTGCTCGGAGTGAGCCTACTGTTTAGACCAGGTAAATGGACTCTAGGTATCGGTATCTTACTCAATGCCCTGATCGTTACAGTTTGGATCACTACTAGGATTGTGAGCCTTCCCGCCATCACCGGGTCTGCACAACTCAATATTGACCTGGCTGGAATTGGAGCGGCAGTTGCAGAAATTATCCTTGTGCTGTTGCTGTTGAAACTGCTGGCAGCTAAGAGGTAAAATCAACTCGTATCTCGCTGCTATCGTGCTGAACTCATCCTCTGTATCTCGCACGACTGTATTGTCACTTTCCGCGTGCTTCCGCAGGACTACTTCTCTCTGGCTGCTCTCAGACTTCATGGCCTGCTGGCGACTGATTCTGGGATTTATCATACCCAAGGGGATGAGGAGAATCAGAGAGTGAGCGACGAAAACACACCCTGATAGCGAATCGGTGTGTCTCGAATGCTCTCTCCAATGCCTCCTCGGAGAACAACGATGTCCAGCACTGTTGCCCCAGACCTGCAGGATCGTATCCAGACCATCAGCGACGCATTCGCGGCGTTCGACGAATCCCGAGTTGCCGGCGGAAGCGACCCGACGTTCGCCCTCGACCAGCTCGATATAGAGGACCAACTGGAGCGGATGTGCGCCTACCGAGTTCCGATGGACGAGGCTGTTCGAACCATCGTTCGGAAGGCCTGCACCGATGCCGACCTCGACCGAGACGATCTCACTGATGACCTCGCCAAACTGGCGGGCTACGGCGGACGTCCCCAGAAAGCCACTCGAACGATGCTCAACAGCATCGATGAAGCCGACAAGTGGGTCGACGTCGTCGCCGAAGTCGTCGAACTGTGGGAGCCCCGGAGCGAGAAGATAGCCCAAGTCGGACTGCTGGGCGACGAGTCCGGCCGACTCAAGTTCGTCGTATGGGCCAGCGCCGACCTGCCCGAACTCGAAGAGGGTGGCACCTACGAATTCGAGAGCGTCGTCACCGACGAGTACCAGGGCCGGTTCTCGGTGAGTTGCAACTCCGCTACCTCGATCAGCGAGACAGACCAGTCCGTCGAGGTCAGCGACGGCACGATCGAAGTCGTCGGGAGCATCGTCGACGTTCAGGAAGGATCGGGCCTCATCAAGCGCTGTGGACAGGACGACTGCACTCGCGTTCTCCGGAACGGCCGGTGTGCCGAACACGGGCAGCGAGACGGCGACTTCGACCTCCGAATCAAGGCGATCCTCGACGACGGTGAGCGGTCGGTCAGCGTGCTGTTCAACGAGGAAGCGACGGAAGCGGTCACCGGCATCTCGTTGGATGATGCGACGACGATGGCGATGGACGCACTCTCGACCGATGTCGTCGCCGACGAGATCAGCGACCAGCTTCTGGGTCGCCGGTTCCGCCTTACTGGCAGCGTCTTCGGGACGTACTTCCTCGTGGACAACGCGGAGCGATGTTCCGACGAGAGCGACCTCAGTGACGACGTACTTGAGCCTGCCCTGACTGCTCGACAGCCTGCTCGCCGAGTCCTCGCACAGGAATTGAACGCTTCGACACAGACGTTTCAGGAGTCGGATGACGAGCGAGCGCCAGTCTTCGGACTCTCTCCGATGGGTGCGGCGCTCAACCGTGTGTTGATTGTTGGGACGCTCACTGAAGTTCGGGATGTCGGGTCGGACAGTGAGTACTGGCAAGGACGTGTCTACGCTGGCTCCGAGCCTGTATTCGTCTACGCGGGGCAATATCAACCAGACGCGATGGACACGCTACGGAACGCAGAGACGCCATCGTACGTCGCCGTCATTGGCAAGCACCGGGCGTACGAGTCCGGTGACCGAACGAATGTCGCAGTTGAACCTGAACACATCATTTCCGTCGATGCGGAGACGCGAGACGCGTGGCTCGATGAGGCGGTCGCACACACTCGCGCCCGACTCGACGCTTATGAGGTGGGTGAGTCGCCGTTCACCGATGAGGCAGAGGAGGCATACGATGATAACGTAGACGAACTCGTCGAGGTCGTCAGTTCGCTTGACGACCATGGAGACAAGTAGCGACCCACGATTCTCCTCCTCGTCGGTGTCTGGGACCGTGTGAAGTTTATCGAAGCTAATTGGGTGGAGAGATGACTGAGAATAGAGGCCCCACTGACGGTACGACCGCCCGAGAACGTCTCGCAATGCATCTCGCACAAGCCTTGACTCGCGCGGAGTCAACCGATGTACGACGCCATCTCGAAGCGGCTCTAGAAGAGTGTAGAAAGCTTCCGGGAACTCCGCTGATGGAGTGTCCGAATTGTGGACGCGTTGGCCTTCCTGAACGGATTTGTGACCATCTCTGTTCACCCAGGTTGCATGAGCGATGAACGTCGCTTACACGGTTGTCCGGACCGTACCACAAATTCGGTTTCTCTGTGGTCTCATACACACCTTTATAACAGAAAACGAGGAGAGTAACCTCCGATGAGGCGGACCAACACGTTCGATGTCGTCCCAATGTCCGATGCCGACGAGGAACTCTTGTTCCGGCTGTTGGACGCCTCTGCTGCACTCTGGAACGAAATCAACTACGAACGCCGCCACCGCTACGCCGACCCCGATCGCGACATCTGGGATCTTAGTAACTACGGCGAGCGCTACGCCGGTGTTCTTGGTGCAGCGACCGTCCAACAAATAGAGCGACAGAACGCGATGGCGTGGCGGTCGTACTTCGCGCTCAGAAAGAAGGGCGAAGCCCCTAGCAAGCCTGGGTTCTGGGGAAACCGGGAGGACGGCCGAGAACTTCGGACGACCATTCGTACCGATTCGTACACCATTGAGTGGGGTGACCGATCCCGGCTAGACGTACTGGTCGGCCAGGAGCTGAAATCGGAGTACGGACTTGATCGCCGTGACCGGTTCCGACTCGAAATCCGTGGCGCTCCGCGGTGGACCGACTACAATAAGCAGGGCCGATTGGTTCTTGAGTACGATGAAGTGAAGGCCCGCTTTAGAGCCTATCAGTCAGTCACTGTCGACGAGACGTACTTGGACACACCGATGGGAGACGAATCAGCGGCACTGGACATCGGTGCGAACACGCTTGTCGCCTGTACGACGACCACCGGGCAGCGATATCTGTACGGGGGACGGGCGCTCTTCGAACGGTACCGGGCGACCACGGAAGAAATCGGCCGATTACAATCACTGTTAGCTGACGACCAGCACAGTAGTAAACGGATTCGTCGGCTATATCGCCGACGGACACGCCAACGCGATCACGCTCAGCGGACCCTCATTAGGGATCTCGTGGAACGTCTCTACGAACAAGGTGTTGCTAAAATCTATGTGGGTGACCTCACTGATATCCTCGAAGCCCACTGGTCGGTGGAGGTGAACACGAAGACACACAGCTTCTGGGCGTTTCGGACGTTTACCGATCGGCTCAGTTGCGCTGCAGAGGAATACGGTATCGAGATCGAGGAACGCTCGGAGGCGTGGACGAGTCAGATCTGTCCGGCCTGTGGGTCTACCGAACGTACCATGCGTCACGAGGATACAATCACCTGCACGTGTGGATTTGAGGGCCACGCGGATCTGAGCGCCTCTGAATCGTTTCTGAAACAACAAACCGACATCACACGGCCGATGGCACGGCCCGTGCGACTTACGTGGGACAATCACGAATGGCGGCCTATCACACCCGCCCCGCCGCTACGGCAGACAAACCCCAACGAGGAGCGCACGAACTGGAGTACCTGTGAGGGGAACGCCACCTCCGGAGGATCGAATACGGTCAATCCTCGCGCGAGGGGATCCCACGATTAGGTGGGATAGATGTCACGTCTACGCTGGCCAGTACCAGATGTGTATATTCTGGGGCTTGCGTCAGACCCTAAGATCACGAAGTTTCTGAGTCGGCTGTCTTGTGCTGGTCGATTATTCGGCGATACTCTGACTCGCCAGATTCATAGAAACGCTCGGCGAGCTTTATTGCTTGATCATTGCCGTTTGCCGCTGCTACTTTCACGATAGTCCAACGGTCGTCGCTCGCTGGATAGGTGAACGAAGTATCCCATTGGTCAACGAGCGCGACGAGTACACTGGTTGCATCGTCTATAGCTGCGGAGGTCGGACTGGAATTCACCTCGTTTGCCAAGAATTCGATTACCTGCTGGAACGGGAACGATGAGGATAGACAAGGGGCGCTCCGAACGAGGTGGTCTGTGATTTCTGTTACGCTCGCCGATGGCGGGGCATGCTCTAACAGTTCGGCGTACCCCCGAAATCCTTCGCACGCTGGTGTATCGTGGTATTCAAGCCGTATCTCCCAGAACTCGATTGCCCGCTCCCAACACATCGTCTCAAACTCACGGTTATCTGTATTGTTCAGTAGGTCAGTGAACGTCCGGGCGAATGCGAGATCGGCTGACTTGATGTTTTCACCATCTAATTCAGCGACGCGTAAAGCAAATGCCCTCTCAATGAGTGGGTCAGAAGCCTCAATGAATTCTTGTGCATATGCACTTGCGAGGTGCGAGCACACTCGTTCGTACGTCCGCTCATCGTAGGTATCGGCAGTGTTGTCGACCAAATATGCGCTAATGCCGTTTTCATCTTCCTTGACAGCGTCCGGCCTGTCAGCTGTATAGAAATCAATCGCTCGTTCATACTTTGAACGCAGATCGGCGAACAGGTCTTGTGATAGACGAGTAATTGTGAGATATCCCTCCCAAGCCGAAGTAAAGCGTCGAATTGCCTCGGGAGAGCTGTCTTCGGGAAAGAGCGCATCCATATGTGCTCGAACTAACGAGTCGTTGAGGTAGAATAGTAGCGGTAGTCGCATTCCGAGGGCAAAACGGACTGGTCGTGCAGAGTCTTCAAACAGCGCTATTATCCGGTCCCACAAGTCTTGGTGAGTTCCCGAGGTATCAGTGTTTAGCGAGGCGAAGAAGTATGTCGTTGCAACGACGCCAGTCGGCCGAACCCCTTTGACGAAGATGGGATTCTGTGGCGCAATCGACTGATTCCACCCCGCGTCTGTTCGCTCAGGGTCTGGATCTTGGAGCTGCCGCATGAGGACTTCCGACAGAACCTCCTCGTATTCGGCGACCGGGAGCGAGCTCCGTGTATGTGAGATGATCGTCTGAACAAGTTCTGCAGCGGTCCGTCGCGTATCCCGGGGCCACAGTCGCTCGTCGGTCCCGATGTCAGTGACCATAGCAAGTGCTTCGAGGATCGAACCCCACGCTTCGATCGTGGTGTCACGGTAGTCGGTATTCGTGATCAGAGACTTTACTGCCTCGAAGGCTGTATTGACGAACTCGTCGTCACCCGCACGGACTATTTCGGGAAGGTGTGGAAGATACGTCGCCGGGTCATTGCGGAGACGGTCATGGAGCTCCTCGTTGAGTAGTGCGCGGAGTTCATCCGTGTCCTCTTTTGACTCTTCTTCAAAATGATGCGGGACCGCGTGCTCCCTACAAGCAGAGATGAACGCATCAGCGTCTAATTCGGAAGGATCGAATGGGGTGCCGTCATCGTCGTCTCCCCATTGGAATGGAAAGTGGTAGCCGGTCCCGGCTTGGTATTCGATCTCACCATACTCATCAATTAACGACTGAATGTCTGTCTGCCGTGAGTTCGACACTGCATCACGAACGTGATATAGCCGTTTCAGTTTCCAACGATCGATCTGAGCGTCGACCATCCGGTCGAGTTCGTCCGTGGAATCGAACTCGCGCCGATCGGACAACCGCTCGCGAATGTCCTCTTCGTCGGGTGCCTCGTCGATGTGCTTGAGGACGGTCTTTTGATCCACCTCTGAAATGACACCGAACCCGCTATCCAGCAGGGAGATGTATTCCGTTGAGATCTCGTGGTCGACAACGTTTTTAGCGGTTGTCAGAACCTCGCTAACGAGTTCCGGCGCTCGTTCGGGATGCCGCGCGAGGACGCTTATCGCCATTTGCTTGAAGATTCCGTCGTCCTCTAAGTAGCGACGCACCCATGCAGACCCAGCTGACGCGTCGTGAACGAGCAGCGATCCCAGAACGTCTTCGATCACTTGGACGAAGACTACCTCTATCTTCGTGGGATTGAGTCGGTTGGCAACTAACCGACGACGGAGGAGGCGTTCCGGCGGAAGCTCATCTGCTGACTGCGAGACAACCCGGTCCAGACAGCTCCGGAATTGTTCGTCAAGGACGTCGAGAAGGTCCATCCCACAGGTTGCGACTAACTCGTCACCGTACTCGTCGAACAACGATTGGACCGACCTCGGCCGGAGCCGACAGTGAACCTCTGTCCTCGTTCCTGAATATTCCCCTCGTTCAACCTCGGTTGTCTCGCTTACTGCCGATTCAAGGAGAGCGGAAAGCAACTCCAGCGTGGCGTCTGCTTGGCTCTCGCGGATTAACGCACCTACCAGTGTCGAAAGATTCGAATGCATTCGCTTCGATGTCTCTCGATCCAAATCGGCGAGGTATTTCACTATCAGAGACGTCAGTCCGGTAAGTTGGGTGGGTGGCAAGGAATCGACGACGGAGAGGTAGGGGTGTAACTGAGAACGATCGGGCGTGTCATACGTCGCTAGTGCATCAATCACGAGTTCTGGGTGTGTCCCGGCGAGTTCGGAGACATACGCTGCGGAATGGCTACCAAATTCCGAGACTCGTTCATTGTCGACCAAGTATCTCGCCCATGCAGGCGACGAGAGATTTCGATAGAACTCTCGTGTGAGGTTCTGGTCTGTGTTCAAGGAGTCTAGGAGTGCCCGGGAAGTTTCGTCTGGCAACTGTTTCGGACCGAGGTCCCGTGCTGATTCCGCGAGGATCGACTTTGCGTAGAACCCGAGATCGGAATCTGAACCGAGCCCATCCCTAATGAATGAGGTACTCCTGCTGGCGTCCGCTAGATACATACGAAACATCCAGTCGAAGACATCCGCTGCGACGCGTTCATCGATGCCGTCCTCAAGAACGTTTTCAACGGAGAAATCCCCACAAACCGCGTCCCACGCGTAGAAATACGATTGTAATTGGTCGTGTTTGAACCGATATCGGCGGCGCCAGTCATTGACGATCGTCCCCCTGCTTCGCAGCCGTCCGTCACCGGGATTTCGTTCTTCGATTTCGAACGTGGTCGTCCGATCACGGAGGGAAGACCGTGCGTGGTATACACAGCGGTCGACCGGGCTGTCCTCCCAGCTCGTTGGGATGGTACCCGACGGGCCGCTCCCCTCAGTGTCAAGCGACTCCCGGTATGCGTCCCACAGTGCGGTTTCCGTAGTAAGCGAACTAGGATCGATGGCAGCGTCGGCTGCTATCACGTCAGCGAGTAGCGTCAGGTTCAGTAGTCGCTGACACAGGTCAAGTAGTGCCGGTGGTTGCTCCTCAGAGTCCACACCGAGTTCTGACAGTAGCGATGACACCTTGGCCTCGTCCAGGGGTTCAAGCTCAATCTGGGTGAACTGAGACGCCTCATTCAAACGCTGATATTCCGGTTGTTCCAGATCCCATGTCCGGCATGCACAGAGGACGCCAACCTGGTCCATCTCGCTCAAGTCGAGGAGTAGATGTTGGAATACGGTGGCTGCAGTTTCTATTCGGATGTTATCGAGCTGATCAACCACCACCGTACAACGACCGTTCCGGTCAGCGACCTCCTGAAACAGATCTCGGAGGCTGTTCGTGATGCCGAACTCCGCTTCGACATCGGAGATTGCCTCGAACTGACCGAATTCACGTGCATCAATGAAGTAGACCGGATGCTCGTCCGCCAGTGTGGCGTATTGCTCTGCCAGCACACCCGTTTTCCCGACACCTGCAGGCCCGGTAAGAATAACGTTTTCTCCAGCAGATAGTTCAGACTCAACTGTCGAAACGCCTGAAACCGCGACGTGTTGGTCGATTTCTGGAATTTGGTACGCCGTCTCGGACGGGGCCATTCGATTGCTCCACCGTGACAACGCGTCGAGATCATCGTAGTATCGCTCATGGCGTTGCTCAATCTCTTCGACCAGCGTTTCTGTGAGGGTGTTTGTGTGGCGGACGTATTCGTAGAGGATTTGGTAGATCTCGTGGGTCTGTCCCCCAGCAACGAGGTTTTCTTCGAGATGAACAAGGAACCGTTCGATTGTCGCCTCGAAATCGACATCTTCGGTCGTATTCGCTCGCACCTTTAGCGCATAAGCAAGGTCTGAGAGTATCTCATCAGTATCTGCAGAAGCCGTCGCTTCTTCGTCAAGTTCAGCCTGAAAAATATCGAGAAGATCGTCTGAAGAGATTCCGGGGGTATCAGCCGCAGTCGCCTCCGCTGCGTCAGCAACGGCCTTGCGAAATGTTCTTCCTTTTCGGAACCTGCTGAAAATCTCCGTTCCTGAGTCGTATACGATGGAGAAAAGAACCGGGTCAGGGATCATTGACAATCATTCTCTTTGCTATCCCCGTATAGGTTTGGCCGTTGGGTTTCAATTCGTGTCAGAGTCGATCACCGAGGTCGATGAGTCGACTCGAGAAGCGTGGGTTGCTGAAGCGGCGGCTCAGACCAGTGACCGAATCGAGGCATTCGAGGCTGAGGAGGCCCCGTTCGGTGCTCAGGCACAGGACGAATACGGTGCAAGCCTCGATGATCTCCGAGAGGCTGTCGTCGCTATTGCGGAAGGCAACTCTCACGACAGCGAAGAATAGTCGCAGTCGTTCAGAATCTGTTACTTCTCCTCCCCCTCAGCTATATGATGCTCTTTACAAACTCAGTCTATCTTTTTTCGAGCAGAAAAATCCGACGTTTACCACGGGAGTGAATCCGACAACCTTGACGCCAACTACCGTTGATATCAGCCCGGATATTCACCGGTAATGCGAGTCATTAAGTAATATTACCGACATAGGCTATGTATGGCGATTGAGGCCACTCGAACCTATGTTGGTTCTATCCAGAACCACCGGCAGGTCTGTGGCGGCCTCGATTCGCTCGGAGATTCCGCCTCCAAAATTTGGAACGTCGCACGATGGACAGCCGACCAAATTTGGAATGCAACTGGCGAAATACCAGATGAGGGCGTGCTGAAATCGTATATGAAGAACCAGGCGTGCTGGAAAGATTTGAACGCACAATCCAGTCAGAAAGTCATCGAAGAACTTTCCGACGCTTTTCAGTCATGGTTCGGCCTGCGACAGAAAGACGACGCGGCGAATCCGCCCGGTTACCGCAAACACGGTGACAAACGACCACGGAGCACGGTCACATTCAAAGAAGACGGATTCAAACACGATACCGAGAACAACCGCGTTCGCCTCTCGAAAGGCTCGAATCTGAAAGATCACTTCTCGGACTTCCTGCTCTGTGAGTACCAGACTCGCCCGGATGTTGACCTCTCAGAAGTCAACTCGGTGCAGAACGTCCGAGCAGTCTGGAACGGCGACGAATGGGAGCTGCACTTCGTCTGTAAAGTCGAACTCGAAACGAACGACTCACCAGGCGACGAAGTTGCAGGCATCGACCTTGGCATCAAGAACATCGCTACAGTCGCATTTCCCGACGAATACGTCCTGTATCCCGGCAACTCGCTCAAGCAAGACAAGCACTACTTCAAGCGAGCCGAGTACGATACAGAGGGTGAGAATGGCCCGTCAGAGAAGTCGATGTGGGCACGCAAGAAACTCACAGAGCGTGAGAGGCACTTCTACCACGTTCTCACAGACACCATCATCACGGAGTGTGTCGAACGCGGTGTAGGCACGCTCGCGGTGAGTTGGCCAGAAGATGTGCGAGAGTCGGATTGGGGTAAGACCGGCAACAAGAAACTGCACTCGTGGGCGTTCGACCGCATCTACCAGTACCTCGCGTACAAGGGGGAGATTCGTGGTGTTGCGGTGCTGAAGGAGAACGAGTGGGATACCAGTAAGACGTGCTCACGATGCGGTGACGATACGAAATCAAACCGTGTAGAACGTGGCTTGTACGTCTGCTCGTCGTGCGAATTGGTCGGGAACGCGGATTGTAACGGGGCGGAGAATATGCGCCAGAAGATAACTCCGAGTCCTCACGGCGAGGATAGGAGTAACGGCTGTGTGGCACAGCCATCGACACAGTTGTTCGACCGCGAGAGCGGGACGTTTCGTACGAGAGAGCAATTCATGTCGTAGACCAGCAAATATCCCAACTGCGTACGGGAAGCCTCTCCGTTTACGGCGAGGAGGATGTCACGCTCGTCCCTGAGGAGTCCATCTAGATAAGACAGGAAAGCGTGCTACCAACTCAACCGTTACCCCACAAATTGCAGTGTATCTGTTTAGGTGGGGTAACTGCTTGTCTACAATTGCTCCCGTTCAGGTGTTCGGAAAGAGGGGTTAGATTTCTGAGTCCGTAGGGGACTCTGGTTGCTACAGTTCGTTACGGTTCAGTGGTTACCTTCCTGCCAGTCATCGTCTCCGCATCAGACGTTCCAACGCTCTCAACGTTTTCCTGTGCGAGCCACCAGTCAGGTGTCCAGTCCGTCACCGGGAACACCCAGCTCTCAGAACCCCGCCAGTACGCAATGGGATTCTTCGGCACTGGTTTGCCAATCGTCTTAGGGCCAGTTCGCTGACGATGTCTGTGCTGTCTCGACTTCTGAGTCGTCACAGCATCGGACGTAGGTACGTCACGCTTTGATTCGTCACTGGTACGTTCCAGAATTGTGAGTTCGCTGTCCCGACGAGTCTCGAAGGTGGCTTCGTTGCCGTACCATCCTTTCACGACATTATCAACACGGACAACGTCTCCGACCTGCAGTTCAGGGAAGCGGTGTGATCGGATGAGCGTTCGACCGCCGAAATCCGTTGGATCCGGCGTTGGTCGCGTCTCATCCCACTCGCTTTTCGCCCAAATTGCAAAACGGATCGTCCCGGTCTCGTCCTGAAGCACGCCGGCCTGCTTGATTCCGGGGTGAGTGTTCTCGAAGAGGATCGAAACACGACCCTGCGTGGAGAACCTCCCCTTCGTCTGTGCAGTCGACATATATCGGACGTTGCCGATCTTCTGGACGTTCTGGGGATCGTTCGCTTCGTCTTCGGCCTGTCTGAGCAGCGCATTCGTCGGCTCGACGTCGCGGTTGACACGCTTCGCGAGCGCGAGTGCGAGCGTCAGCGGACTCTTGCGCACCTCGTAGACCTTCTCGAAGTCGTCACTCAGGAGTCGGTGCGCCATCGCACAGACTTCCTCGTGTTCGTCAGGGTCCAGCTCGAGCAACGGACGAAGGCGGTCCTTGTGGGCCTGCTTCGCTCGTTTCTCTCGGGCCTCGGCGAGTTCAGCCGCAGTGGGCCGGGTCGCTGCGAGTTCGTCGAATCGGTTGTTCAGCCACTTCGCGTGACCGACTAGCTCGACGTCGTCGCTCAGCTCGCCAGGGTGGCAGATGCCATCCGTGACTTTCCGTTTCTCGGCCTCCAATGCGAGTGATCGCTCGATGGACTCCAGAGAGCTGCCTGCGAACTGCTCGGGCTCGGTGACCAGGTCACCGAGACGGACGTATTCGCCATCGGGGAGCAAGACCTCCAGGTCGGCGGTCTCGAGTCCCGTGGTTGTCTCCGTCCGCTCAGCGTGGTCGTGGGTCTCTGCGTCGTCCGGTCGGTCGTACGCTTGCAGTCGGCTTTCGGCTGAGCCGAGTGGAGCCGAGCTCGAGTGGCGGCTAGTGGTCGTCACTCGGTGGTCGACAGCCTTCGAAGTGGGCGTCGACGGCGTGTGTGCAGTCGTGCGGCCGGCGGATTCGTCGAGGCCACTGGCGACACCAACGACTTGTTCGCCGGTCGGATCGACGAATTTTGAGCTGGCGTTACCAGGGTGCCACGATGCGAGATCGCCTGCTGAATCGGGCTCGATGAGCGCGTCAGCGGGCTGGCCGTTCGCGTTCGTTCGGGCTCTCATGAGCTGTCCTCGTTCTGGGACGATGGGGTAGCCATCAGACGTGTACCCGTACAGTCCATCGACGGGTTCTGCACGCGTCCCGAAGTCGGTCTTCGCTGCGGTCCGCTCCGTGTAGGCGTCACCGTCTTCGTGCTGGTCCGTCGTGACCTCGGGGTCGTTTCGGGAGTCAGCGTCGGATGGGGCGTCCATGAGCGTCCAGAGGAGTCCTGCCAGTCTTGCGACCAGCCGAGTTCTCGTCGTTGGCTCAGTGGTGGAGCGGCGCTGCTCCTGGTCCTCCCGGTAGGTCCGGAAGTAGGGCGAGCGACCGTCTTCAGTCCGCGTCGTTGCGGTCCCATGTCGTTCGTTCGTCTGCTTCGTCGCCTCTATCGTCGCCGATAGGTTCTTATCCTCAGTGTTGCTACTGTTCATTGGAATACACCAATTCCGTTCGTGAGGCTCTAGTCAGCCTCACACTCTACACTGCGTAGCGGAGCATAGGTATATCGCCGACTGAGCGGCCAGTATCGGTGTTTTTCCAGGAAACCCCCACAGTTTCCCCACACTCTCGTTCTCGTTTCCACAGCGGATCTGTGTCCTCGAATTGATACTGATGTTACCCCACAAACCACTTGTTGTCGTAATATGTGGGGTAACACTCTCCGAGATTAGAACCGAGTCCCCAGAACAAATTCATTAATATGGAACCAGCCACTACGAGATGGCACGAGGTATATTCGATGACTGGCGACGAAGATACTTCTATGAGTTCGCTTGAAGCGTTCCTGGATGGGTCTGGTATCGACCCAGAAACGCTCGGTGAGCCGCCGCTTCGGAATGGTGAAGATCCGCTGCTTTCACGCGACCGTGTCGAATTCAAGTCTAGCGACGAGTAGGTAGATAACATAGACTGGATTAATAGTCCTGTTAAAGGAATGTGATTCTGACATGATTGTCGTACGAGAGCCAGAGCACGTATCGGTCAGTCACTCGGCACACGGCCTCACCGAATCAGATCGGTCAGTACAAATCCCGCGGTGCTCATTTCTCCGTGGTTGAGCGCGTCGACGAAGCCCAAGAGTCGATACGTTCCTAAACCACTACCGCGGCGAGTTGATTGTGAAGGCACAAGCGAGGGAGAGCAGGAGGGTAGAGTAGTTGAAGAGTCTCAGAACTCACTCAGCTGCGTCTGCTTACCTACCTCTTCCCGAGCGTACTCTCGGCATGCCTCCTGCATCTTGCTGTACCTCTCTTTGACTTTGTGTTCTTTCCACTTCTTCTTCAGCGTCTTCTCGATACCCTTTCTGGAAGTGTACTGAGAGACAACTCGGTAATCCGCAGGACCGTCTCTCCAGTCCTTGAGTAGGCCGACCTCCTGTCCCAATTCGATCAATTGGTTGGTGATCTCATCAATCCGCTCAGATCCATAATTCCGCGCACCCGCCTTGATCTCACGTCTGATGTCTGTGCGATCGATGAACGTGTCTCTCCCTCTTGAGGAATAGGCGCGAGTGATCACCCGGAGCTGGTCAATGTCTGCCGATTCGGGTAGAACGCTAACTGCTCCCGTCGCAGTCCTACAATTCTCTAGTACCGAGTTGAGTGGACCAATGGAGTGTTTGGCTAGCTTAGAGAGTTCGGCGATGGGGTCGTCACCCGGGAGATTATCAGGGGTTTCGTCTGGCAGACTCTTCTTGAGATTGAGTTCTTTCTCCGTTCTGTTCACGCCCCAGACCTTCACATCCTCGCCTCTCGCCAACATTTTCCGAGATGCGGTAGTTGCGTAGTTATCGTACGTCGCTAGCACATACTCTGCGAACACCATCTCTTGTCCGAGGTAGTTCTCCTCGATATAGTCTTGCCACGCCTCGACCGTCTCTCGCTGCTCAAGGAGATCGTTAATCTCACTGCCAACATTTGTTGGGAGGCTGGCCTTTGCTTCTCCAAAGATGACCTTCCCCTCTAAGTCGTGCAGGAGGAAGTCGAAATTCTTGACTCCACACTCCTCTAGTGGATCGGCACGGACGAATTGGTACCCCTCCGGTGCAGACTGCACGAACGGGAAGACACAGAAATTAATCAGTCTCCTGTGCTCTCGCTCCTGGTCGATGAAGTTCTCAAGGTCATCCTTGTAGCCTTCGCGGTCGAAATCCCTGTTCTTGGGTATTATGCACTCTCGATATGCACTTCTGAATTCACTCGTGTGATGGTCCGGTAGGTCGGAGGGAGGCTCGATATTGACCATCTATGAAGCAGTCTGAGAATTGTGCAGGTCCAGCTCGGCGTTCCCGTCGACGAGCTGCAACACACAGAAGTAGAACTCGATCAGGGAAGGAAACGAGCAGTTCGTCTCGGGGACGATCCGCATCTCGTCCGCAGTGGCGCTGATGTTGAAGAACGAGTTCCGATTCTCGTCGACTACCTGAGCGGAGAAGTCGAGTGAACCGGCCTGCATTGTCACATCTGTGAAACTGAAGTCGACCCGGTCGCGATTTCTGGTGCCCTCGACAAAATCCTCCGCTAGTACGCGAGTGAATTCACGGTCGAAGGTGACTTCACCCGCTTCAACTTTGGGCACCGTAATCGACAAATTTCCCGATTCCACCTCCTCCTCGGTAAATCGGATCTCTTGAGTGATGTCCTTCAGTTCCAGAACGTTCTCGATGACTTCTTCGACAAGCTCAAAGAGGAGATCAAAGTTTTTCGAGTTTATTTTCTTCAGCGTGAACTTCCCACGGGAGTCGATTTTCAGGGAGAGGTTCTGATGCTCGTACTGGATTCGGACGGGTACGACACCGTACCCGCTTCGGAGTTCCTCAATTGCTTCCTTCCCATCCCGACCTTTGTACTCAATAGAGCGCTGTACGCTAGGTCGGATCTCGGCCTCCGCCAGGTCGGGAACTCGCTTGGACTTGAATTCGGTAATTCGGACATCGTTGTGCTCCAGAACGAGTTCGTTCATGCGCTGGAAGTCTTCCAGCATGATTGGCATGAGAGAGATGTCGTCCCTCCGGCCTAGCATGGGGAGGAGAGCTTGATCGATAGCCTCCTGCGTCTCTGCAGTCAGGATTGTGATGATCTCGCTCTCGTCGCCGTATGGGCCGATGAAGAAGTCCGCGCGATCTTCCGCTCCGAACCGATTCGTATACTCGGCAGAAACCTTCGTCATCTCCCCGTAATCCTGTGTTTCGTACCTGTCTGGGAAGTTCGAATTCCAGTCCTCGTCTGCGATGTAGAAGTAGAACTTGAGATGCTTGACGTGGTACTGCTCAAACGCGCTTTCAGTGTGGTCTATGACCTCCTGACAGAGTTGCTCAAGCGTGTAACTACCCTGCTCTATCTCCATATCCGTATCCCTCTCTTGTGATGTGTCACGGTCGGCTATTGTCCTTCCTTGTGGTTGGCTGATGGATAAAGGTTCTCTTGGGGGTAGTGCCGGTTGTGGTTGCTGATGAGGAGTTGCACATCTCATGAGCACCTGATTCAGAAGGGTATGTCTGCAAGAAACGAGGATACTGTCCTGCATACAGTCTCTGTATTTAGCACGGCCTCAATAAGCTGTCAGCGGCTAAGGATCCCAACAGAGCCAGATGGTTCCAATCGCCGACGTATCGCATTAATCGAATTCTTGGATGAGCCCCCCGAGATCGCTCTCCAGTATGTGTTGATCGACGGCTACGCCGCCTCTAACTTCGACGCTCGGTTTTCGACTGCTCTCGATACCGTTTTCAAGGTGTGAAGGGCCCTGGTCGAGCCCTATTTCATGAACTACTACATGCGAACATCTTATGCTTCATGAGACGCTACATCCACACAACCTCAGGAGGGTCAACATGAGTAGCCACGATACCAAACACGTCCAAACTGAGTTGAACGAGGAGGAGTACGAGCGATTTCGAGAGTTCGCTGAGGAACACGGACTATCGCTTAAAGAAGCCAGTCACGAGGCGTTGATCGAGTGGGTCGAACGCCAGCAACAGGCCGATCCGAACGATGCAGCCTTTACAGTTCTCGATGAACTCGATGATTCGTCGCTTCCACGGACAGCACAGACAGACGCCAGAGAAGAAGACGATCTCGTTGAGGAGTGGCACGGCAACGATGAATCGTTCGTTCTCGCTGAGGACCCCTCCTCGAACTCCTAACTCTGATGGCAGAATCAGTTGAGACACCGATTGGCACGGTGACCGCTGAACACTTTCGACCGGGTTCGATTCGTCACCAAGTCGTCTGTGGCCCGAAGTTCCTCTATGCGCTGTTTAATCCGCAGGATCAGATGCATCCCGTCTCACGTGCATTCATGGATTTTGTCCGCGACGGCGATCTCCCCTATCGACGACTGGTCGTGAACGACCATATCGTCGACGAGGCTGCGACCCGCCTCAAAAAACAGGCGTCGATGCGAAACGCCGCGACGTTTCTGACGACGCTCGATAAGAGTGATCTCTATCAACTCGAATCAGTTACTCCGGAGGTCTTCAGTGATGCAACGGACACGTTTATTGAGTGGACCGACCTCGATGCATCCCTGACTGATTTCATCGTCGCGTCACACATGGCCGAGTTAGAGATCGACCACATCCTCACGTACGACCGACATTACGACGCTTTCGACGTGACGACGCTCCCCTATCGGAGACCCGAGTGAGCGCAATGGCTGAATTAACGCCACCGCTGCATCCGATGGAACGCGAACAGCTTCGGGCTGCGTCGACCCTCGTTGTGACGGTCAAATCGTCCGACGAGTTCCACGACGACGTCACTGACGACATCGAGTCACTGGAACACGGCGATTCAGTGGATACGACACCGACGCTCTCGTTCACAAGCTACGACGATCTCATGGAGACGCTGCCGCCGCGTACGCTCGAACTCCTCGAGGCTGTTCGTCAGGAGGCCCCCTCCAGCATCAACGAAACTGCCCGAGTTGTGGACCGTGACGTCACAAATGTCCACGAGGAACTCAGGCGACTTGCACAGCTGGGAATCATCTTCTTCGAGGAAGTCGGCCAGAGCAAGCGTCCTGTCGTCTGGTTCGATAAACTCGTCATCACCCTCTCGTTCCAAACCGGAACTGGAGACACAGCGGCTGCAGCGCCGTAGGAGTACGAATGAAGCTCGATGAGGCGGTCGAAGAAGCGCTCGCCAGATACGATTTGTCCCGGAGCGAGGAAGCCGAAGAGGCTGGCCGAATGGCTGCGAAGCTCCAAGATTGAAGAGTGATTATTCACTAATCGAATACGATGACTGCCGCGGACGATGTCAATACCGTTGACCCAGAAGCTCTCTCGCTCACCGAGGCGATGCTGGGATACGATATTCTTGTCGACGGTGAGTACGCGGGTGCAATCGAAGGTGTCCCCGGTGAGTTAGAGTATCTCACTGTGGAGCTACACTGGGAGGACAAGGGTGTGGGCCGGGCAGCCCTCAATGAATTCCTTGAGTTGAGTCGGACAGAGGGGTGTAGTGAAGTGTCGACGAACAATGCTACGCACCCAGCTATGGAGCATATCTTAGAGACAGAAGGATTCGAAAAGCGTTCAGGGGAAATTGGGTGGGTGAAGGAACTCTAATCGCTCCTCTTATGCCTTCCCCCTACGCCCGTGTTGGCTGAAACACCAACCGTGCCTCACTCTTCGATTGCGGCTTGCAGAGTCGATAGCGTTCGCTCGAACTGTTCGCGATGGATATGTGACCCAGACTCGATTCTCTCGACTATGAACTGTTCGTACGCGTCGTACTCAGTCGAGGAGAGGTCAGCTGCTGTGACGCAGTCGACGTAGGCGTCTAAGCTCTCACGGAAAACCCTTGCATAGTGGTCGTAGGCTCCATCGACGATTTCGATGTTGTCGTCGATTCCAGCCACGAGTCCACGATAGACCGCTGCTGCCTGGCGATAACGGCCTCGATATTGGTATCGTTCCCCGAGATCCGTGAGTTGGCTGAAATCGATTGCATCGATGACGACAGGGTACTCTCTGGTGTGTTCTTCGAACAGTTGGGTGACGTCGTCCCGATACGCTTCGTGAGATTTTCCTGACGTTGCATCGAACGTTGCGAAGAACCGATCCAGCATCGCATCGTCACGAGCGAGTTCCTCGCGTACAAATGCCTGTAACTCGGTGGTGTCGATATCTTCGAAGACGGCGTCGAGACGCTCTCCCTCATCTTCCGGTAGATCGTCGCTCAGCGACAAGAGTACGGCAACGACGTGTTTGCACTCCCCGGGCCCATCGTATGGACACGTACAGGATGGCTCGAAATCGGGCTCGGCGAGTGAGAGCGTCACGTCGTACAGCTTCGATCCTTCGACTGTCGCGGTGATGATGTCGTCGACACGTCGTTGCTCGTGAATGTGCCCCTCGGCGTAGTAGTTCTGCCCGCGGTCGAACACCGCGTCGGTACAGAGATCTCGGATGTCGGATTGAGTTATCGGCATTGTGGATCTTACCAGAGAGGTACGTCGTCGTTCCTCCGTCAATTCCTCGAAGGCGGATCACTCAGGAAGGAGTTCATCCTCGATATCCCTCCTTGTTTCGCAATTTTCCCTGTCGTACATTGATTTCGTCTTCGACACCCGAGTTTATCGACCCCGAAAGGGGTGAGGAATAGGAAATGCACATGCTTATCAGAGTTCTCGTTCCGGCGGTCGATAGCTCAGAGGCAGTTAGTACGGCTCGGTACGCACTCGACCGATTGATTGGAATCGGTGACGGAGCGTCGACGGCGTTCGACTACTACAAAACCCTAGATGAATCGACGGCTCGGTATCGAGACCATCCCCGCTACGATGGCCTCGATCCAGCGCTACCCCTGCAGTCAGAGACGGGGAGACAACTCCTCGAAGACGCCGTCGAGGCACAAGAAGCGTGGTTCCGTGAGACACTCGACAAGCTGCGAATGAAACTCGAGTCTCTCGATTGTAAGTCCGTGATGGACGACGTCGATCTTACTCGGTTCGATTGTTATCGACTCGGCCAGTTTGCCGGGCCGTCCGTCTGGATCTACGACCAACACGGCGCCGGTCTTCGCTCTCGGTCAGCGGTCGAACAGCATCTCGAACACAACAGTGATGACGAGTTCTGGGTGGTTCCTGCTGATGTCCACTACTGAGCCTTCTATCCGGATTTTATCTTCGATGAATCGGTGTTGGTCGTGTACTTTGGCCCCACTGACTCCGGAGTTCTCCGTGGAGGATCGATGAGCTTCTATGCGACCGTAGTCGGGTACATTCAGTACCGAAGCCAGACGTTCCTCGATGCCGCACTCGACAAGTTACGACATGGAGGCTGGCTCGACACGGAGAACCGGTGGAGAACCGACGGTCGGTCTGGAGGACACAGCCACCTATCCTCAGTGGATGCCGAGAACCTGCTCCTGGTTGTTCCGTCGGATCTGTACCGAAATCTCGCTCGGATTTCGACCAGCCTGTTCGTCGGAGCAACCGACGGCGTCCTCGTGATCAGCTCCGTGGATGGGTGCTTCGATGCGTGGGTGGAACGACCACTTCCTGCAGCCGCTGCTCCAGATCCCACGACAGACGCGATTACGAGTATCGAAGCAGTCGATCTCGAAGCGTTTGCGCGAAAATACGACCTCGGTGTGACACGGTTCGAAGCCTCAACTCCTGGCGAATACGCAGCGTGGCAGAATCAAGTTCTCCGCGCATTCCACCGCGAATTCAATCCGGAACTTCCGCCCAACCTGACTGGCCCAGACTCCGAGTAATCCGCTCCCAGAGCCCTTCCTTCGATCAACCATGTCTACAGACTCAACCAGCGTCGCGACGAAGCACACTGAACAGCCCGAGAGGAACGGTGTTGAGACTCACGAACGACTCTCTACGACCGACCAGTGCCCCTGAGTGCTCTGCGGTCAAGCTCAGACGAGACGGTACTGAGAGGTACTGTCCTGAGTGTGGGCTCGTCGTCGACGAGGACTGTATCGACTACGGACCTGAATGGACGCCATACGACGCCGAAGATCGACGTCGCGTTGGTGGGCCAGTGACGAACGCCCGGCACGACTGGGGCATCTCTGCAGAGATCGGCCGATATCGGGATGCACGAGGGCAACAGCTTCCGGCCGCGAAACGTCGGAAACTGCACCGGCTTCGGCGATGGGACCGCCAAGCTCGGTTCGAAGGGAAAGCTGAGCAGAACCTCGCGCATGGACTCTCGGAAATCCGGCGGATCGTCGGTGCACTTGATCTCCCCGAGAGCATCTGTACGCAGGCATGCGCCCTCTATCGGACTGCTGCGAACGAGGACCTCATCCGTGGTCGCTCGATCGAAGCAATGGCGGCTGCCGGCGTGTATGCAGCCTGTCGATGTTCGGGACTCCCTCGGACAATCGACGAGGTCGGAGAGGTGTCGACTGTCTCCAGAGAGCGGGTCAGCAACGCGTACAGCGTGTTGAATCACGAACTGAATCTCCCGGCAGTTCCGATGGCTCCCGTTCAGTATGTCCCACGATTCGCATCGGACCTCGATCTCTCACGAGAAGTGCGCCAACGCGCCCTGGAGTTGGCCCGAGAAGCGTCCGAAGTCGGTCTCGGGAACGGCTGTCGACCAACCGGCGTTGCCGCTGCCTGCATCTACGAGGCTGCTCGTGAGGCTGACGAGAACGTCACCCAAACGAGTCTCGCCGAGCTCGCGAGTGTCTCCGCTATGACGCTCCGTGAGCAATGGAAGAAACTCCAATCGATGCTCGAACACCCAGCGGACTCAGGAATGGAGGTACACGGATGACTTCTTGCGGTGAACGGTCGTCGCCGCCGGTCACTGACGCGGAGTGGACGATTGATTTCGAGCGGGCGGGATGGGCTCCTGGTGACGAATGCCCTAACTGTGGTCACGGGGCGGTTCACGCCATCGTTCGAGCAGGCGTACTCTTCCGTGACGATGGGAGTTGGGAGTTCGACGAAACACTGGCTGTATACGAAGCGTTCTGTCCGTCCTGTGACTGGCTTCCACCGGTTTCGATGTAGCAGGACTTCGTCCGCAGGTGGGCAGACGTTACACAGGCAGTCTGTAAACAGAAACCCAAAAACACATTTATACGAACTGATTCTATTATTTACAGAAATGCTGACGAAGGCCGGCCTTGCACTGCTAGACGAGCTTAGCGCTGGCCGTGAGTCAACGCCAGATGAACTCGCGACTGAAACCGAATATTCTCAGGGTCATATCTACCACGTCCTCGATGAGTTGCTCGAGGACGGCTTGCTCACCGAAACCCGTGGTTCGAAGAACCGACGTCTCGTCCGAGTGACTAACCATCCAGTCGTTGAGTCGTATCGAAACCTCCGTTCGAAGCTCGGCCACGTCGACTGGATTGAGATCCTTTCGCCAGCTACGCTACAGGTGTGCTGGTTTCTGGATGAACCACGCCGGGTGACTGAGATCGCAGATCGACTTGACATCACCCGGCAGGGCGTCTACAACGCGTTGTCACCGCTCAAGCACCGAGCGATGCTGTCGCCATTTGGGCCCGAATATGCGTTGGTTGAAGACCTCTCACCACTGCTAACGTTCGCACGAGAAGTCGTTACCCATGAACATCGCTCCCGGGCTCGAGAACTCGCTCCGAGTGCGACTGTCGAATGGTGCGACCCGAAGCGGACGCTCATTCGCGTCCAAACGTCGGAGGATACGTCCGCACTAGAGTCGGCCGCTGACTGGCGGGTGACTGGACTCGCACGATTCCAGGAGTACGGCCTGCAGTTCTTCCTCGCTGGCGAACCCGCATTCTGGTACGCCCCCGACGAGGATCTCACACCATCGGAGGTGGTGTGTCACACCCTCGTCCTCGATAGTGGCTCTCGCCGCGTCAGTTACTCGATGCTGTTGATCGAGAAGCTGGACATCGACCAAGATACCCTCACAGACACGGCAACGTGGTACGACTTGGAGACCGCAGTGGCCGCGATGTACCGACCCCTTCACGGAGAGTTCGGGGTTGCTGACGACCTCCCAGTGGTCCTCCCGAGTGAATCAGAATTTACTGCCCTCAAAGAGCAGTACGGTGTCTCGTAAGTGAACCAAGGATTCTGTAGCTCAACGCGACTACTGTCTGAAGCCAGTAATACCAGATTGCTGGTTTTGCTGCGTCCTGTGCCATATCTCGGCTAGCATTCCCGAGTCGAGATTTATCTTCCCTCAAGAGACTGAGGGGAAGGCGAGTTGACTCAACGATTGCCCGTCGGACTCGTGCTTTCGCTCTATCGCACCATAGAACGCTATGAGTATAGAAACATCCACAGACCGTTCTGACGAAGAACAGACTGAAAACAGCCGTTCAGATGCGTCCGCACAGCCAGAGACTGTCGCGGAACCCTCCGAACAACTAGCAGATTTCGTCGACATCTCTGGTCTCGACACGGAACAAGCGACCCGTCTGCGCGAACAGGGAATCAAAACGATCGAGGCTCTCGAAGCCGCTGACTCCGAGACAATCGCGGAGTTTGCAAACGTCAGCGTGGAACAGGCTGTAGACTGGCTGGAGCAAGCCCGAGAGCTCGAACCCAAGACAGAGGCAGAATCAAAAGCAGATGTCGATACTGATGGGGAGGAAGCAACGGATGAGATTGCTTCAGAGCCACCGTCGACGTTCCGAGCAACCATCCAGGCAAGTCCTCTAAAGGCTATCCTCAAAGCACTTCGGGCGAACGTCGACGAAGCCCGATTCAAGATCGACGAATCCGGAATTCGCGTCCGTGCAGTCGATCCCGCCAACGTCGCGATGGACGATCTCACTCTGAATGCCTCAGCATTCGAGTCGTACGATGCTAGTCCGGGTGTCCTTGGTCTTGACTTGGACCGCTTCGCTGATCCCGTGAACCTCGCAAAGAAAGACGATCTGGTCCAGTTCAGTCTCGATAGAGAGACACGCAAGCTGGTTGTTTTCGTCGACGGCATCGAGTTCCGAATGGCTTGCCTCGATCCAGCGACCATCAGAGCAGAGCCGAAGCTCCCTGAGCTGAAACTCCCAGCGAGCGCTACGCTCGACCGCGACGTCCTTCAGCAAGGGGTCAAAGCCGCTGACCT
Organism: Haloarchaeobius amylolyticus; assembly: GCF_026616195.1. Taxonomy (NCBI): domain Archaea; kingdom Methanobacteriati; phylum Methanobacteriota; class Halobacteria; order Halobacteriales; family Halorubellaceae; genus Haloarchaeobius; species Haloarchaeobius amylolyticus. Next base: position 36,915 of record NZ_JANHDH010000004.1, on the reverse strand, counting down.
CGTTGCCGACCACGTCGGATTCCGGATGGATGCCGACAATGAGGTCCTCACAATCGAAGCAGAAGGCGATACTGACGCTGTCGACTTCCAGCTTGATGAAGAGGAACTCGACCAGGTCAGGTTCGCCGATGCGTCGTCGCTGTTCAGCCTCGACTACATGAAACGGATTGTGCGAACTATTCCGAGGGGAGCCTGTGTGACGATGGAGTTTGGGAGTGAGTTCCCCATCGTTCTCTCGTACGACCTCAATGATGGTGCAGGGTTGATGACCCGGATGTTTGCTCCACGTATCGAAACGTGACGGAGTAGTTGGAGCTTTCAGGGGCCCCAATCCTCTACTGACCTTCCTGAACACAGGTTTATATATGATTTCGCTCTATGCGGCCCCGTACCACCAGAGGTCACATCTGAAAGAGTCAAACATCAGTGGTCTACCGCATCTGGAGGAAGTGATTTGATGACGACATCGACTATCACGACGAAATTTCACAATCCTTCGTGGGCCCGCCGCCGGGGATGGCAGCGAGCCAGTCACCTCTATGCAGAAACCAAGCAGTGGCTGATTGATGGCTGGGAAAGCGGTGAGTTGGTACAGTCGATCACTTCGGCTGGCATCGAGAATGGTCTGTATGCAGTAATCCAGTCTCAGGCGATCCGCGAAGCGAAATCGGAGTATTCGAAGGATGGTGCTGTCCAGTACAACAATAGCATTCCATTTGGGATTAACAACCAAAACTGGGAAGTTGACCAGACTGAGAATGGGACCGTCGTAATCGGTTTCCCGTGTATCTCGCGGTGGTGGTACACGCCGATCGCTGTCTATGACGAAATCGAAGATGTCCTCCAGCAGCTACTAGCCGGTGAACTAAAGAAATCACTTCTTCAGGTCTACCGCCGGGGTAGCGAGTGGTACTGTTCATTCACTGTCACTCAGGAGAAGCCATTGGAGGGGAAAACTCCTGTTGGGGTCGATATCGGCGAGCGGCATATTCTCGCTGCTGTCGCCCCCACAGAGGATGAATCTCTCCTTGTCTCTGGTCGCGAGGCGAAATATCTTCGACGTAAGTATCGTTCCCTACGCGAGTCGCTGCAGGAAGCGGGTGCGCTTCGCGCACTCAACCGTGTAGGTAAGAAAGAACATCGTCGGATGACGACTTTGAACCACACGCTCTCTCGACGCCTCGTTGAGTTCACGGCTCAATTCGAAGATCCAGTACTCCGAATTGAGAACCTAGACGGAATCCAAGAACGGTGTCCGTGGCCCGGAGTTCATTCGTGGCCCTTCGGCCAACTCCAGCGGTTCATCATCTACAAAGCCGCAGTGGAGGGAATCCCTGTCGAGAAAGTTGATCCATCGTATACCAGCCAACGATGTTCGGCGTGTGGAGCTACTGGGAATCGGTCCGCTGACCATTTCTCCTGTCCAAACTGTGGTCGTGGTCGGCACGCCGATTTGAACGCCGCAGAGAACATTGCGAGCAGAAAGGGAGAACCATGCACGACGTAACAGTTCAGCTGACGAAATTCGTGCTACCTCGCGGGCTGAAAACCCCGCCTCAATTGTCTGCTGGATGCAGAGAGGAAGGCCGTATTGACACGGCTGTACGCACTGGAACGCACACCGTCGGTCACAATTCGGTGGCAACCAACGACGGCCCACGCGAAAGCGTACCTGTGGTCCGAGGAAACGTGCAACTTCAAACTCCCCTTTGGGGAATCCCAGTCGCTTGGACTGGGAGGATGTCAAATGAAGAAGATCGTCCGCTTATGACAGACGAAAATCCAAACCACCTCCAAGCCTTTAGCATTGAGATACGGAGTGATGACAATGTCCGTCCTGTTGTTCCATCGAAAATAGCATCTATGTAGTAGTCTCGTTCATGGATTCCTTAAGAACGGTATTTGTAGCGGTTCTCATTCTTCTCAAAGTGGGAACCTCCAGATCGTCTTGGTTAAGTAGTCCCTCAATTTTCTCTCCCTTGTCGGGATGCTTGATTCTGTTCACCATTTCACGCCAAGCCTCAGCGTCATCCACGCTCAGGATTGTGCTGTCCGCGATGCGCTGATCTTTATCGCCACGTCTCCCAGAGGAGAGTAGGTTCTCACAGACGAAATACAAATTTGTCATAGCTGTCCAAATATCAGAGGATAGTGCGTCGTCGTACATGTGGAGGGCAACACGAAGATCCATCTCGGCATCTGTCTCAATTTGCTTTGACCTGTATTCTCTCACGTCTTCGTAGACCGATATCACGTCGCCCGTAATCTTGATTTTATCTGGTATCTCGTTCAACCCGAGTAATGCCGTAGCGATGTTTCCTGGCGAGAGGTCGTCTCGGTAGTCTAGTGCTCCTCTATTGTAAGAATATGCGCCTCCAGTCACTTGACCGGGGTTCTGGGAGAAGAATACTGGATCCTCTGTGCTTAGGTTGAGAGCAATCAGAAAATCAAAGATATCTGCGTGGTCCCGGAGAGGGGGGTCGGTGTTTTCTAATAGACCGTGGGCGATGATCCACCAGTGACGTTCCGGATGATCAACCGTTTTGTCGACACGAGTTTGTCTATCGCTTGTAACCACTTGCTTCCCGTGGTAGGCCTGCTTATTGACCCAGAGATTGACCGTCTCCTGCTGTTCAAACTCTAACGCCTCGATATTGGGGCAACTGACGGCCTCCACGTCATCCGTCTTCTGGTCAACCCCAGAGTGAGTACCCGTGCGTATTTGGCTCAACGCTCGAAGATACGAAGGAATGTAGGTCGTCATTTTCACCTAATATCTCGTCTGGTCGTAAAGTCATTAGCACGCTTTGTTAGGAATTAGCAATGTGAAGGTTGCGTCAAAATCTTTGAGAATAAATAAGCTAGCACGGTCCTGTATTCGACTACTAACTTTGATTTATGAGCCTCTGTTGAAATCCTTAGAAACTAATAGAGATGTCGTGCGAGATACAGACCTTAGATCCTGCCACACATTGCGAATACCGTCTTCTTGCCTCACTGATCGACTTCGGCAAACGCACGAATGGGCATTGCAGCAGTGTCTTTGGCTTTGATCGGCACAGCGAAGAATCGGAATGACTCACCGACAAGAGAATCAAGGTTGCGGAGATTCTCGACGATGAAGATTTCCTCTTTGAGGAGACGGGTGTGAGCCGGGCGGGCGGGATTATGGTGGTCGTCGGCGTTCAACGTGTCCACTCCGACCAGAGAAACGTCTGCGTCAATCAGTCTCTCAATGACGGCCTCAGAGATGTATGGGTAGGATCGGTACTGCTCTGAGCCCCAGTATTTGTCCCATCCAAAATTGAACAGGACGGCGGTCCCTGCGAGGTCGGCTTCGCTGGGAAGTGCGTCGATGGTTAGTTCCTTGTCGCTATCAAGTTCTCGGGCATCGACCACCGTTCCTGGGTGTATCAGTTCGCCTATTTCCAGTTCACCGATGTCGCGCCCTTCCGGATGCCGATGGTACGGTGAATCGAGGTACGTCCCGATAGAGGTCTGGAACTGCATTTCGGTGACCTCGAACGCGGCTTTGCCGTCGTACTTCTCTCGTGACTCCTCGTGGGAGAAGAACGGAGACACTTCCGCAGTATACTCCGTGTGCGTCCCGTCATCGTTCTCGTGACGGAACCCGGGCATCCCATCCTCGAACGTGTGACTCAGATCAACGAAGTTCATATTGTCTATCTCATTCGACATCTAACATTAACCCTCTTGGCGTTTTATTGTATCACGTTTTACCGTCGCTACGGTGTCTCTCTCACTGATAGTCATCGGATGTTTCGACATGCGTATCATCACTTTCTTCAGCTGATTTCCGTTGCTATCCACGGGTCGTAAGGACGCCACTACAACGGTTGCACTTATACATCTCTGTCAGGCCCATCTGACCGAGGTATGACAGTTTCGTATGTTCACACTCACTGTCGCCTCCGATCCGGTACGCCAGGTCCAGTTCGACTCTCATCGGTCGAGCATCCCCGAATTGCCAAAGCGATTATGGAGTGTACTGATAATCACACCCTCCACGCTAACGACGATGACCCAGAAGAACAGTTCCAGTCCCAGAAGTGGGAGAGGTTCACCGAACATGTTGAAGGGTGCATGAAACTCGAAGTAGAGGGCCATCAGCGCCCAGAGGATCCCGCCATAAGCCAGTCCGCTCTTGATGGTGTTCTCCGGAAGCGAATCGCGAATGTACGCGAAAATACCGCCGTGAAGTGCACCGATGAACAACGAGATGGTCATGTACACCGCCGGATTCGTTTCCATCACTGGCAGCGGTTCCATCTGCGTCATGACGGCGATCAGTTTGTCACTCTGCTGGTCGGAATGGAATAGTATTTCCTCGCCTAGCTGGAAGAACAGGACCTGACTGACGAGATTTGCAACGAAGATACCGATACTTCCTGCGATGCCAGCCGCCACCCATCTGTTGACCCTCATTGACTGCTCCCCGTTTTGCTGTTCGTCTCGACCTCATGGTTCACAGCACTGCCTCTATCGCTTCGAACCTCCCACAGACGGGAAAACAGGATTGGGCCGAGGATCAGATAGAGGACGGACGTGTAAAGTCCGGAGAAGTAGCCGAACTCACCGGTCGCGAGGATCGGATAAACGGGATGGAGAACGCCGTTTCCGATGACTCCCATGAGCGTGAAGAACCAGACGATGAGCATCGGACCCTTGATACCACGGTAGATGGCGACCGCACCGAGAGCGAACGCAGCGTACGAGACCATATTGATCTGAACGAACGTCGTGAGCTCGAACGGAGCGGCGTTGAAGACCTCGACCGGCCAGCGAGTGTAGAACTCAGTCGAGAATTCCTCGGCGAAGTGCAGGAACTGAACAGCAAATGCGACCAGATAGACGGGGAGCACCCGACTTGGGTCGGGCATTCGTTGATAGCTCGTCAGTAGATAGCACACATACGCAAGAATAATCGCGGGAACGAACGTGACAATCAGTGATAACCCTGGGGAGAGATACGTAAAGGTCGCAACCAAAATCAGCGTCATCACCCCCGGGAGAATTGCGTCGCGGCTACGTAACGTGGCGGGAATACCCCCGAAATCGTTGATTCGAACACCCATCTCAAATCCCCCCGCTTGTACTGTTACTTACAAAGGGAACGGATACTGCTCTCCGTAACTGTCCGGTATGCAACTGATTCCAAACAAGGATTTGTCTTTTCATGAGGCAAATTATCGTTAGACTGGAATTTGCATATCGGCGCTGCCTCACTCAGACAGGCTCATTTATATATCTAAGGCAATAGGAGTAGTATCATGAAGTCGATTACGCTGGAAATTACGGTCGAAGGCGGGTTCCATCCGGCGAATCAATTACTCGCAGCGGATCCGTCGATAATCCGTGAATCGCTTCACCACGTTACTATTCTCGAAGATGGGACGATTGTTCTGCTCTACCATCTTCGAGGCGACCTCACCCAGGTAAGAACGTACCTCACGGACCACGAAGAGGTCATCTCCTGTGATGTGCCAGAGAACGAAAGTGGGCTCGTGTACATCCATGGTCGCCCAATTGAGCCGATTCGTGAATTTTTCTCTCTTGGCCGGTCACACGGAGTCGTGTTCGAGACACCCATAACACATACCGATGACGGACTCAAAATCACGATGAGCGGAGATGAACAAACGCTTCATCGTGTCATCTCGGAAATCCCGTCAGATATTGAACTCACACTCCTCAGAAAGGGAGAGCGCAAGCCAGGGGAGAGTGAGATCATCTCACTACTGACTGAGCGACAGGTGGAGGTACTCACCCTGGCAGTTGAGGATGGATACTACGAAACACCGAGAGGAACCACTCACGAGAAGATTGCGACTCAGATCGGTGTCGCAACCACGACTGTGAGCGAGCATCTCCGGAAAATCGAACAACGTGTTTTCTCTGCACTTATCAGATGACCGTATTTTCGAAAGTTCCACTGACCAATCCAGGCACCCGAGAGCCACACATCAGTCAAGGAGCTAACTAGAGGCTTTTCCCAGTGAACAGCGCCGCAAATTCGGTGAGGATGTGGAGGCCAAGGGTGATGTCCTCAGCAACCACAGTAGCGTCACCGCCTCATCACGAGCGCGTACCCGATCGTCACCGGGAGCGCGTAGATGACGTGACCGAGGACACTCCATAGCTTCTCGGGCATCGTGAGGTCGGGGAACGGTGGCGTGAACGGGTAGCCGACCGCACCGAGCCAGAGCGGCATCAACAGCACCGACAGTAGCGCCGTCGAGACGACGCCGACGATAACGGCGAGGACAGCGGCCCCCCGGAGCGTCTTGGCGCGCTCGGTGAGTGGTTCCCACTGGACGGCGGCAACGTACATCACTGCGAGTGCGACGCCGTGAAACTGGTGAATCGTCCATCCAGCGAGCAGGTCTGGTCCGGAGAGGCCGTACATCATCGGCAGAGCGAGCGCGATCAAGGGTTCGGGGTTCCCGTACTGCATCATCAGGCCGAGCGGGATGCTCCCGATGAAGCCGCCGACTGCCGCGGCAATCCATGCGAGGGTAGGAACTGCTCGAAGTCGGGTAGCGAGTGCCCGTGCGTGGCCGCGGTCGAGATCTGCCGTAGACTTCGTCGTACTGGTCATCGGTCATAGTCCGGGTGGAGGTCCCCTATCAGCGCTGCCTCACCCTGAAAGGCTTGTTTATATACTCTCCGTGGGAGTCCAAGCGATAAAATCACTGGCGCTGGAACTCACAGTCGAAGGCAGAAACTGCCATCGGGCTTTCGGTGGGCACCGTAGAACTGTTCGAGGACATCCGCGTTCGTGTCGAAGACGAGTGAGAATGGGAGTTAGAAGATGGCAGTGGCGTGTCTATACTCGAAGAGGTGGCCTAATCCGTCCCACTGGTGCGAGATACGCGCCCCCTGTATCCAGCACGGCCTGAAAAAGGTATCAGCGGCGTAGCTCTTCAACAGAGCCATTTATCTGAAATAATTGATTGAGGATCTATGAAAACGAGCTACTCACAGTCAAAGTACCGAGCGCGGCGGTATCGCGGAGAACGCACACTTGGGGGCTGTCTCGTCTACGCTGGCGACGATCTCCTTGACAAACACCTGATGGTGCATACTGTGTCGCCGGGCGGGTTCGATTGGGGGCCGGACGCGTCACCAGAACGCGCTTGCCAACTCGCTATTGCCCTGCTTGCTTCCGCTTTCGGGGTTGAAGTCGCAATCGATGACTATCATCTGTTCGCAGAGAACTTCGTCAAACGCGAACTGAGCGGTACTGAGTGGTCGATACGGCTGCAAGACTTCCGAGATTTGAGCTTCCGTGAACAGTACCTCCATAGGGACTATCCCGAGAACACCGCACCCCAACCGGACGACGTCGACATCGAAACGATCGACTTGGATTCGATCACTTACGCTGATGAACTTGCCCTGGTCCGTCGATACGACGCAGTCCTCTGGAAGAAGGGAAACACCAGGGGAAACCTGCATCGACTTCAGGAAATCCGACTGGGGAACCGTGATCCTGCTGCCGAATCACTGCCGGAGCAGTGGCTTTCGACACATGGCCGACTGACGTCCGCTGCCGCCAAGCGGGCCATCGCTGAGGAGTTCGAGACGATGGGCGAGTTCGCGGCTTGGGCCTGCTACGCCACGACGCTCAGAACCGTCGATCACGTTGGCGAGTCGACCGAGGAGAGAATTCGAAGTCTTCGGTCAACTCTCATTCGCTGGTTCGGCGGTGAGGAGTACATCCCACGCTACGACGATGAGCAGGAGATGCTGGTGAGCGGTTAGACGAAAAATATACATTGAACAGCAGAGCGAGCTATTCTTCTACGACTTTAAGTACAATACCGCTTCAGACGGCCCTGCGATGAAGCGAAAAGCTACCTCTCAGGCAAGGCAGCCTCAAGAAGATATCTGCAATTCCTTCGACAATGCCGACCACACTTGTGGGGAGTGCGTCGACTGGATGTTGAATGACGGCCCGTGAGCGACTTCGGATGCACCTTGTGCAGGCGCTTACTCGGTCGGATTCTCCGGATACTCGTGAACACATCCGCGCAGCTCTTTGTGAGTGGGAAAGGCTCCCGCCGACTCCACTAATGCAATGTCCTATCTGTGGATGCATCGGGCTCCCAGAGCGTATCGCGAGTCATGACTGCCGAGATGGGTGGTTGAGGTCATAATTGCCTCGTTAGCTGTTGCGATGGGCATACCAGTCTAGAAAACCACGACCGCCTCAGAACTCATTGATCGCACCAGGATTCGAAGTCACTCTCAAAGTCATTAAACAGATTGCGATGGAAATGAGCGATATACGGAAGTGGATACTCGTATTCACCATCCGGGGCATGAGCGACATATCCACCTGCGTCTTCGATCCCTCCCTTTGGTGTCGCATTGAAATCCTGCTTTTCGAAGCGCAAATGGTAGAACGCGTAGTCTTGGTCCTGATTCGCCTTCTCTACAGACAGGCACCAGTAGTCACCGTGTTGGAAATCGTTTCGTAGTCCCCACAGAAACGCACCCCGTTTGGTATAGTCTGGAGCTGCCCTGTTGTCTTTTCCCGGCAGAAAATATCGCTTCCCTATGTGTTGGCCAAGACGCCTATTGAGAATCTCTCGAATGTGTTCATTGTACGAATAGAGAGATGAGACATAATTATGGACTCTCCGATACACCTCATTTTCCACATCAGTATTGTCGGCTTCTTTCGAGGTTTTCACCAGCCCTGTGGTCGCGATGTCATCACACATCTCGGCCAAGTCACGGAAATTCCCGTGGACGATGTACGCTGAGGACCGCGCACGGACCAAGTCTCTGTCTGTGATTTCTGACGAGGGTCCATCTGTATGACCCAGTAGTTGGTCAATAGTGTTTGTAGACCCAGAGCCGCTCATTGAAGAAGGATTTAGTCGTCTGCGTGGTGCCGAGGCTCCTCAGAACTCGACCGGGCCATCCGGGTAGATGCTTCCCGATCTTTCTGGAGCTGCTCTTCGGTCTGGCCAGTAATCTCAGCCAGCTCCTCAATCGAAGGGATGTCTTCCAGCACCATTCTACCTATATCTAAATCTGGGACCTACACGAATATAGCTTTCGCCAGCTTGCCAATCTGCGCTATCTCAGCTCAATCTGAGTTACGCCGAATGACGCGCATGCCAGCGATGATGAAGAGCAAACAGGCGCGACAGGAGACTCATCGGCATCCGTTTCGGGGTAGTGCTGTATGAGACAGCGCCGCCCCATTTTACCCTCCTCAATGGGTTGAGGGGAAGACTCGTCGAGTGTCCACTACGGCTGGCCTCGACTGTTTCCCATCTGATTCGCCATGTCGACACATACACAGTCAGAAGCGAGCCGTGAGCGAGAGAACTCCACGTCGAACTCCCGTTCAGGCGAGGATAACCACCAATCAGTTGCTGCATCCATTTCGGTCCTCGACCTCCTAGAACAGGAAGCAACGCACGCGTTTGCAGGGTTGACGCCGGCAGACGACGCGGAGTATCCAGACGGCGTTTCACCAGAAACGGGGTGTCTCGATCCGAACCCTCGTTCCCTGAAAGACGTTCTCAACGTCCTCCCACAAGCGAGTTCGGGAGAACTCTGGGCCACAAACGAGTTCGTCGGCGTCGACGGGACCATCAACATCGAAGCTCTCCGCAATGTCGAGGGTCTGGATATCGATACGCTGGAGACGGCGACCGGTCAGTCCCTCTCGGAGATCGCCACAGACTCGTCGTCCGACCCGTTGGTTCGTGTCCGAGATCACAAGGATATCGTCGACGAACGCCGCAAGGCGCTGTGTGCGCTGGGCTTCGATGTCAAGTTCCGCTGGCAGATCGCCTCGGATCGATACTCTATCATCAATCCGCAAGAGGCGTACCTTCCAATCGTGGGAGCACTCCAGCAGCGCGGTGAGACTGAGGCATTCGGCTGGGCAAGCTACCGCGACTGGGGTGGACTCCTCAAGATGTTCGTCGTCTGTCCCAGTCTCGAACACACCGTCACGGCAAGTGAAGAGCCTGAGGTAGAGGAGGATATCGACGGTGTCACCAGCGTCTCTGGGGCAACCGAGCCAGATCTCGTCGTCTATGGGGGATTCGAGACCGGCTACGATTTCCGGGGGACACAGACGCTGTGGGCGAAACCGATCCTCTACTTCCCCGAGACCGGGACTATCGTCCCCGACACGGGCAAGCGGTACACTCGCCGTCACTACGGTCGGGCCACCGACGCCGACCACGAACGGGCGAACGACAGAGTTCCGATCAACGAGTGGTGGAAGGCGATCTATGACGACATCGCCGACCGCCTGGTGAGAGTCGATTTGGCGATCCGAAGAACGCGGGCCATCGCCTACGACTTCGACGACCTTCCGTTCGATGCGGCTACCTGCTACCGCTACTGGGGCGTCGCCAACAGGTACGCCGAGGCCGCTGCGGACCGAGCCACGACGCTGGCGTCTCCATCGTCGCGACCAACCGTGTACAATCTCCAGCTCTCCCTGTTGATCGCACTCCTCGATGAGTACGAGGGGTCCTGGGCATCGAATACCCATCAAGAGTATCTCGAGGTCGCTGGCGAACTGCTTCGAAAACCAGCGATGATGATTCAACTGGCGATGAAAGAACACGACCGGCAAACCGACGAACCCGAAGAGCGTGTTCTGCCAGCCAGTCAGCAGACGCTCAGCGACGCGCTCGAAGACGTCATCGATATTCCTGGCATCGAGGTAGATACTGAAGCGAATCTCACTGACGGGGCCGCCCAACGACTCCACGACCGGGTTCAGCACCGCCTCGACGACATCGAAGGCTCGTCTTGAGGCTGGTATTTATCAGCCCGAAAGCGGGCGACGGGGCTCCTAACAGAGTCTCGCATACGCACTATGTCTTCATCAGAACCCGACTCGACGATCGACTCGCCAGAACCGCTCGTCGTCCTTTCGCACCTGGTGCATCGCCTCCTCAAGCGCGAGGGCGGGACGGTCCCGGTCGAACGCGTTACGCTTCGAGTCTGTGATTACGTCGATATCGGTGAGCAAGAGGCCGCCGATCTCCTCGATGCTGGAGCAGCGGATGGGACGTTCACGCTCGACCGGGGGTCTGGTGGGAGCACGACAATCGTCGGCGTCTCTCCACAGGGTCCAGAACCGCCCGTGATTACGGAAGCGTTCGGTGGTCCCGCTGGCGCGTCTGCGGGTGACGATTTCGAAATTCTCGATGTCGTCACCGAAAGCATTGCGACTGCACTCAGAAACGCAGGCTACACGACGTTCACCGAGCTAGTCGACGCGGAAGTTGCTGACCTCGCGAATCTGACTGGCACGCTAACAGAGAGCCGAGCAGAGGCGATTCTTCAGGCCGCTCCCCGGCACGTTCCGGTCGGTGTGTGGCTTGCGCGAGTTGCTGACGCCCGATACTCTCGACGACTCGATGAAACTGGGCAGCATGGTGTCGCTCAGGTCCTCGACATTACGACTGCCAACGAGGCCGTGGGGGAACCCCGCTACCGCACGGATGGCTTATCGCCTGATGCCGTCGACGCACAGTATGTGTCCGATATCGGGCGGAATGCACAGGATCCTGTCCCAACAGGCCTCCACATCCTCGATAACCCTGACCATCCTGACGTACCGAAGGCAGCGACACATCCTGACGCCGGTGATGACGCCCTCCCAGTCGACGAAGCGGGCGACGTCGTCCCGCCAGCAGCTCCGACCGAACCACGGCTTCAACTTCCGCTGGACGAACTCCTCGCGAAGAAACTCGCTCGTGGGCTGGTTCCAGTTCGGGTTGTTGGCCCTCGAGGCTCCGGGAAGAACTATCTGGTCAAGTACCTGTGTCACCGGACGAATCGGGGCTACGTCTCGGTAGACTGTGACGAGGCAACCCACACGGAGGATCTCTTCGGACCGCTCACCCCCACCGAGGACGGGCTAATTGCACCGCGGAACGGTCCCGCAAAGCAAGCGCTTCTGAACGGGTCGGTGCTGGTGCTCAATGAGTTTCCAGTGATGCGAGCCGGCGCCGCGATGTCTCTACACCGCCTGCTCAATGAGGGGAAACTCCTCGTGAAGGCCCACGGTGAGTTGGTCGAACCTCATCCGTCTGCGCGAATTGTGATTACGATGAACCCACCGACCAGGGAGTACCGTGATTCCGAGCCGATGAACTCGGCCACTCGTGGCCGGTTCCGAGCGCTGGAGCAGCCCTACATTCAGGACGTCGAGGAAGAGGTCGTCACGCTGGATGCACAGGTGAATACCAGTCACGAAGTTGTGGATCGCGGGACGCTCAGGAAGATCGTCCAGTTCGCTCATCAGAGCCGGCAGAACGAGAGCTGGCCAACTCTCTCGACTCGGAATCTGACGATTCTCTGTGAGCACATTGAGGACGGTGCTTCACCGAAGGCGGCGGTCAAGAACGAGGTGTGGGCGGTCGCCGAGCCGAATCAGTATCCGGAGGACACCTACGAGACACTGAATGACTATCTGTAAGGAGTGACCGGGCGAGAATTCAAGCATGTCGTGCCGAAAGTATCCAAGATGTACAGCGGTGGGACCCCCGTGGATTGTCCCCTTGTCAGCTCCTATGTTAGTTGGTCTCGATTCGGAGGCAGTTAGCTAATAGATCAATTCTCAATCATGCGCCGCCAATACCGTCATCGTCGTCGTCCGTCGAGAAAATCAGTCCGAGGCCTCCGCCAATTATTGCGCCTACCGGTCCGCCAGCTGCGAAGCCAGCAATAGCCCCACCACCGGTCCCGAGAGCCTGTCGCTGACCCTGAGTGAGATTTTCGTGCATTCCTCGGGAAACCGTTCCAGTCCCGTCGCACTTCGGACAGTTTCCAAATCCCGTCTGCGGATCAGCTGTAGCACCACTTCCATCACAGGTAGGGCACTTCTTCGTCTCGGTCATAGCTCACGTTAGCTGTCAGGAACGCAAAGATGTTCCGGTCAATCGACCTGCTCGAAGTACATCAGACCATTGTTATCGCGTCCTGGGCCAGTGTAGTAGAGCCCTTCAAGCGTCTCCCTGTTGCCATCGTCGCGGTACTCCAGAGACGCAGTCCCGAAGTGCATATCCAACCCCTCAACAAGTGGAGAGCCTGGGTTTTCGTATTGGTAGCTGAGGCTGGGCCACTTCCCTTCCTCAGTTAGCATCGTTGCACCGTTACTGTCCGACGGCGTCTGGATAGTCTCGAAGTGGACGTTGATCTTCCGCCACGTCTGGTCGATATCGAGCCACGCTTTCATTTTCTGGCCGTCCTCAGTAGGATCGTTATCCGGATGGAGCGCCTGGTCGTCTATGTCTCCCTCGTACGAGGTGACGATCCATCCCTCCCATTTGCCGTTGAGGTTCGGGACGCGAGTGAACCCGAGTGCTCGTGCAATACGGGTCTTCCAGAACCATCGATCGTGGATTTTCCAGATGATGGCGAATGCAAGTCCCCACGAGACAACGAACCCTGCCGCAAATGGGAGGACCGTCGAAAGCGCCGTGGTCACCAACTCGACGAGGACCGTAATCCCGTAGGCGAGCAGTGCCAGAACACCGTAGACTTTCGGCCGGAGGTCGTTGTCTGTAGAGTATGTGTGCATGGGTTACCAGTTGTCGCAGAGTTTGACCATCGCGTTGACGTACTGGTCCGCGTACCGCGTGTTCCACTCAGCGGTTCCCGACCCAAACATGTCGGTGATGCCGTTTTGGCACGTCCAATCGCTGTAGTCTGTCGTATTGAGATAGCGAAGGATTTTCTTGACGCGGTCCTGCTTGTCGTAAGTATATCGACCGTCCGGGACGTTGTAAAGCAGGTTCTCGATGAAGTACGACGGTACGTTCTCCTTATTTAGCGCATTGTTGTCAACGAGATAGTTCCGTGCTCGTTTGAAGATGCGGACGGTCTCCTTGAACCGGTCGTTCGTGCTCGACTGCTTGGTGCTCCCCTTACTGATGTGCTGTTTCGGATAATTGACTATTTTTGTGTTGGTGAGGTCGAAGAACGCGATACCCGAGTGGTAGCCGTTCGGGTAGTTGTAGTAGTCTCGGTGATCCGCACAGACGAGCACGTCGGCGTTGAGCGGTAGTTTGCTTGTATCGACCTCGATGGCTTTCCCGACCGGGTCGACAGCCGGGGATCCGAAGCGAGACTCCAGAAAGTCGGCGACATCGGTTCGGAACGCTTGCCAGCTGTAATCCGGGTCGCCGGAGTGCCGCCGCCATTTGTCCCGTTCATCTGACGTGAGACCGGAGAGGTCGACGTAGTACACATCTTTGAGCTGGACCACAATGTCGACATCGCTGCTCGCCCGGACGATGGTGTAGTTCGCGTACGACCCCTGCAGATACGTCTCGAAATTCGCGTCGGCGAGCGTGTCGCTGGCCTGCAGCTCGTTCTGGATTCGGTTGTGGGTGCGCTTTGCGGAATCAATAGGGCCGCTATCGTACTGCGCCCACGATTCCAATGTCCCTGAGTCTATCGCCATGGAGAGGGAGTTACAGACCCTTCCTGACCAAACGTCAAAATCTTCCCGGTTCCACTTTCACCTTGCTCTGCGAACGGTTAAGGAGCAGTAGAAGGCATCTTGAGTCGTGATTATCGCGCCTAACCTCGAAACGATGTCAGTTTCTTTTGGAGGCTGCTATGGCGATCGATGAGGACACGCTCGAAAGCTGGACCGACCCAAAACGGGCTGCCCTCCAGTCCGCGCAGGACACACATACGAAGATCCGGAACGCACTCAACGATAGCGGCACACTCGATGATGTCGAATTCCACGATTTTCTGCAAGGGTCGTACGCGAACAACACAATCATCCGCGACTCGAGTGACGTTGATATCGTCGTTCGCCTCGACGAGTTCGAGTACTTCAATCTCCACGACCTCGATCCGGAAGACCAGGAAGATATCGACGACGAGGACTTCGACTACGGGTACGACGAGTTCCGCGACGACGTCCTGAGCGTCCTCCAGAACACCTACCCGGAGGGTACCTTCGATCCATCTGGGAATGCTATCGAGATCTCGGCTCCAGGTCTCCCGCTCGACGCTGACGTTGTGGTGTGCGTCAAGTACAAGCACTACTACAACTTCCCGCAGGGCTACTACGAGGGGATTATCTTCTGGCCTACGGGATCGAACTCCTCAGTTGTGAATTACCCAACGCGCCACCGAAATCACGGCGCAGACAAGCAGGACGAGACCGATGATCGGTTCAAGGAGACCGTGCGGATGTTCAAGAACACTCGCAAGGAGGTCGTCGAGGACGACTACATCACCGACGACATCGTCGCGTCCTATTTCATCGAGTGTCTCCTCTACAATGTCCCACCGGGCCGGTACACCGATGACCTTCAGGAGCGGTTCGTCAAGATCGTGGACTATTTGCAGGAAACTGACTACTCCGATTGGAAGTGCCAGAATAAAGTAACGGACCTTTTCGGCAGTGGGTCTACGAAGTGGGACACCTGGCACGCCAAGCTGTTTGTCGATGCCCTGGAAACGTACTGGGAGAACGCCGAGTCCAACCAGATGAATGCACGTCTATTCCAGCGATAACGAGTTCCGATCGACGTTGCTGGCAATCTTGGGCGTCATCGCGTTCGTCATCGTGTTTGTGCTGAACGTCTACGTTTTCCCGTGGCTCTACCAGCAAATCCCGTTCGAGATGCCACCACTGTTGATTCCTGGTCTGGCGTTCGGGGTCGTGTTCGGCCTGATCCATCGAGTGTTCGATCGTCGACTGTGGAACAAGCCCTGGATGCCCAATTTCATAGTAGCCGTCCCCGACCTCACCGGACACTGGGAAGGAGAAATAAAATCCAACTACGAAGGCGAGATTCCAGACGACTACCTCGCTGATGGCGGCTACCAACCGATGCCGGCCACACTGGATATCGAGCAGACGTGGAGCAAGATTATCGTGCACTTTGAGACTGAACGGTCGCCCTCGGTGAGCACGGGAGCCAGCTTCCAGACCGAGGGAACGCTGCACACGAAGGTCTCCTATCTGTACGAGAACGAGGGTGCAGACGTGGACGAGCAGTCAGAAGATGAAGGACCATACGACGGGACGGCGCGGCTCACATACCGCGAGTCGATAGACCGACTGGCAGGCTACTACTACACTGGACCTGCCCGTGCCTCCGAGCAGGACGGCAGCCAGAAAACGACGTATGGAACGATGGAGTTCACTCGAGATCGCGATGAGCCCCAGCAGTAAACCGATTATCCGACCGATCGATTACCCCCTCCAGACAAGTGCGCTAACCGGCTAATTATTGGTAAGTACTCAGCTCGGAGTGTCCCTATCAGTCTTCGCCATATACTGTGCAGGTGTCCTTAGATTGGGAACCAGAATGTTCCGGATCCGAAGTCGCGGGACACGACGTTCTCCCGCTGCCGGAGTTCCTCGGCTGCTTGGACTTGGTCCAGCTCAAAGGTCTCCGCCACCTCGGCGGTAGTGACCGGTTCGTACTCGGCAACGAACTGAGGAATCATCCGTCCCGTCGGCTGTGGCTGAACACCCTCACCAACCATTCGTCCGAAGATCCGACCGAATTCGATGTTCTCAGTCCAGAAGTGCGGGATGTCGGCAATCGTGACCTCCATATGGGGCGTCTCCTCGACGGGTTCTGGGACCTCGATATCGACGTTCGCCATATCCTCTCGGAGTTGGCCGGCGTCGAGTCCGACCTCTGCGGCGAGCTCGACAAGGATGTCCTCGCTCTCGATGTCACGGCCCTCAGATAACGCTGCGATCCGGAGTCGTCGGAGGTACTCGCGGGCGAGACCCTGCTCCTGAGCAGCGGTGAGCGCCCGGTATGAATCCGCCGTGGATTCGGGAAGGTCCGGGCCGTCGACGGTGGGCATCTCGGTGTCGCCCTTCCACTCTTCAATCGTACGAGCTGGGAGGACGTCGTACTCGATCGTGAGTTTGTCTCCGAACGTCTCCTGCAGGCGACGGAGATCCGGTTCGTTGCCCCAGCCCGTGATGTCCCAGGGGTCGGTGTAGACGATTATCTCCGCCTCCTTTTCCTCTGGCTCCTCGTCCTCTTCTTCGTCTTCGGTGTCATCCGTCTCCTCGGACTGCTCCGTCTCCTCGGGTGGCTCTGGCGGCTCGTCCGCTTCGGGCGACTTCTTTTCTGGCTCATCTTCGGGTTCGTCTGTTTCAGGAGCCTCCTCACCGCCGGGGGTAACAGGAGCGGCACCAGGCCCTCCTCCACCACCTGCACCACCTCTACCACCGCCGCCTCCAGCGGGCGGCGTTGGGGTTTCCTCTTGGTCGGGATCGTCGTTCTCGAGAGTGTCGTGTTCGTCGAAGTCCGTCTGGTCCGGGTGGACCTTGGGTTCTTCCTCTTCTGGTTCGTTGTCGGTGCTCTCGCTCGTTCCAGTAGGACCCTTACCCATTGTTAATACTCCAGGAGGTCGTCGCCTGCGTTCAGGGAATTCGCTTCGAGGTCAGTCCGCCACTGCTCGAACTGTTCGTTGTCGTAGTCGCAGTTGTCGATGAACTGCTTGAGACCACTCGCACCGTTGACCCGAGACGGGAGCTTCCGCAAGTGGGTTTTGCCGTGGAGAGCAATCATGAAGACGTTCTCGGGATCAACGATGTCCACGAGATTGTTCGTGTGCTTCCTAAGGGCGTTGAATCGATTCCCGTGAGTGTAGTACTGTCGTGCGTAGAAGGCGAAGTTCTGGAAATCATGCTCCCGATACCATGGGAGCATCTCCTTGAACTGCCACGGCTCCATCGCCTTGGCGAGGGGTAGAACTTCGATTTCCCACCCCTGCCGTTCAATCTCGTTGACGACCCAGTCAACTCGGACTCGGTATTCTTGTAGGCCGCCACGCTGCTTGTACTCCAGATCGTTGCCGTAGACCTTCCCAGCGTCCGGGACGTAGACCGCAGGCTGGATTCGCTTTAGAAGATGGCGGATATCGTCCCGCGTTCGGTTCTTGAGGATCTCGTCCTTCTCGGTCGCGGTGACTATGGGGATCTGCCAGTCGGAAAGGTAAGCGTGCAGAGATCCATGCTCTCCGATAAGTTCCATCGCGTCACAGAAGTTGAACATCACGTAGGTGATGAGCGTGTTCCTGAGAATAAACTCCTCCAGACGGTCATTGTCGGCCTCGTAACGTAGGATAACACCGGCAGGGAACTGACGGATCAGGTGAGAAGTAGCGACATCGTGCAGTGTTTGCTGGCCTCTACAAGTGCTCGGGGGCGTCGAATACGAACTCATTGATCGACCTCGTGGTTCCCGGGTCGTTTTCTATCGGGGAACAGAGAGTCATAGAGTATCCACCCGTATAAAAGTGGCGAGGAAGTGAATTTGAATTCAGTCTTCTAGGCCCGCCAAAACCATCGAATTCGACCTCCCGGCAGGACAGAATCGAAAGGAACTCGCTTAGTCAGAATTGATGATTGTTGCCTTCTACGATAGAACACGGGTTCACCCCACGACAAGTGCCTCATCTAAAACGGTTGACAGCCCTCTCTCCGATACTCGATGAAGAGCAGACCCGTTAATTTCTCAGTCTTTCAGGTCGGTGAATTCTGAGGCACCTACTCTCTATAGCAGTTTATCTCGCATAAGAGATTGAGGAGAGCACAACATCTCGTGCATTCGTATGTCCGATACTCATTCAGCCGATACAATACTTCAATTAGAGAGGCTCACACCCGATACCGCCTCTCGCGTTCGCACCTCGGCTAGTAGGGCCGACAGGCTCCGGGCGTTCATCTGCGGGCATCTGCCTTCAGGTGTCGACGTAGAAGTCGTTCTTACGCCAGCCGTCAAGACCGCGGCGGTCCTCCCTGCAGAACCCGATGCGCTCGCAAGAAGTGATGCGACCGATTTTGAACGGCAGCAGGCCGCACAGTTACTCGAAAGTGTCGACGCTGAATTCCTCATTCTAGTGACGACGGAACCAGCACCGATAGACCGAATTCCGGTGAACGATCAGCTGACAGCCGACCACGCCCACCAGTTCGGTCTCGCCTTTCACGAACTACTCCATATTCTCAAAACAGCCATCGCCCCCATCGCAGAACTCCTCGAATCCGAGATTGATTCCGACTATCGCCAGCAGGTTCACGACCTCGTCAATATCATCGAGGACGGTGCCATCGAACAGGAAGCGATCGAGGGAGCAAACTTCAGCGACAACGCCGAGATACGCCTCGAACTCACCCGTAGAATCCACTCGCAGGTTCCCGATGATATCCCTGCCGACGAGCAAGTCCTCTTCTCGTTCTGGGATGCAGTGACGAGCGCCCTCTACGAGTGGGCAATCTTTCCGACGGGTATCACAGAGGTTCTTCTCGACGAAGATGATGAGCGTATACTCTTCGCGTCGGAGACGGATGCCTCGGGATTCGACACTGTTCAGGAGTCACTCCAAACGTTAGCGCGGGATGCCCTCGCAATCCGGAGTGCAGAACCAGACGATATCACCCACAGCCACGACAAGACGGCATCTGTACGGCGAGCCCAATTGGTCGTCGAGACGTGGCAGTCAGCAATTTTCCCACTCCTAGAGGAGCGCTCCGAAGGATCAACACAGTCCCCAGATCAGGGCGAGTCTGAGGAATCTGATGTAGACTCCAATCCCTCCTCAGAATCTGAATCTTCCGGAACCGACGAATACCCGCAACTCGACAGGAGCGCAACTGACGATCCATTCCAGGACGTCCTCAGCCAGCCCTCGATTACTCCGGATTCATTCGACGAGGAGCTCCAAGCACCACCGTCTCCTCAGGCCCCTGGTTCTCATGGCACCGATACGTCAGCTACCGGCCCCGACGAGACACCAAGCCCGACCGACGGCGATGAAGACCAGCCGTCGCAGACCTCGAACCCCACAGACACGAGAGCGCGGGCACTCGCTCGCACCATTGAGCAACCTGGATCACACCTCGATTCCCCGCAACGTGGACAGTCCCCAGCGGAGGAGAAGAGGGATGACGATTCTATTGCTGCACGTCAGTCGACCATCGGAGACTTCGACGCTGCCGACGCTTCTCAGAACGACCGCGAAACGAGAGAGACAACCGACTCTCGAGAAGGTCTGGAACAGGATCATAACGGAAGAGAGCTACCGGTTACGAGTCCCTCACCCCACGAGGAGATAGACTCGGCAGCCGATCCCGTCCCAGCGCACGCGGAGGCACTCGACCGGAATTCCGCTGACGAGGAAGACGCCTACGAAGGGGCACTCGAAGCGGACCGGAGGGCGGCTCACGACGAAGCAGATCGAGAGGGTATCGACACTGACGCCCTAGAGCGCGAACTGGAAGGCCTCGCCCGACGACTCGACCGAGATAATTCAGACGATCAAGCAGCCGGCGGCACTGCTGGGGGCCCAGGCCAGCTCGACGAATTGGAGATCGTCCCAGTCAATGACGACCCGGCATCTCCAGGGGTATGGGCCGACATCGAAGACGGCGCTGCCCAGGTTGCTGGCACGCTCGAGAAACAGCTCCGTCTCGACCGTCAACGTGGTGTCCGGCGAGGCTTGACCGCCGGCAGCTACGATACCACTGCAGGACATCGGCTTTTGATTGGTGACCCTCGGGTCTGCAAGGTCGACACGCCGGGGCGTGAGAAACGATATGCACTAGTGTTGGTTCTCGACCGGTCTGGCTCAATGCGGAACGGCGACCCCCCGAAGATCGAGGTCGCAACGAAGGCACTAGCGCGGTTCGCCGTCGCCGCCGAAGGGCTGGGGATCGATGTCGCGATCGTCGATTTCATCGACAGCCAAGCCCGGCTCGTAAAGCCGTTCTCAGTCGAGACGCGACACATCCAGGCGACGCTACTGGACACAGACTGTGGCGGGGGCACGCCGTTGGCAGACGCACTCAAACTTGCAAGTCAGCTCGTCGAGGACCACCGCGACGAACCGCTTATTGTGGCCGTGACCGACGGAGAGCCCAGTAGCGTCGACGACGTCATCGAACAGATCCGCGCCTCTCCTGCACCGATCTGTGCTCTCACGATCGCCACTGACACTCAGACAGGAAAGCTATCGGCTGATGCCTCAGAACTCGCCGCATATTACGAGCGGGAAGCGACGATCTACGATGGGGACCAGTTAGACAACCGACTCGATCAGTTCGCCAGCCTCCTCGTCGGCTTCTGAACTCCACGCTCACCTCGGTTTATCCACCCGAATGGGGTACAGGGCGGCGTCCAGTTCAGCCCGTGAGACGAATGCAACGAAGAAACATCCATGCCGCGTCATCGACGCTACCGCCCCTTCGACTACCACCAGGGTCAATGAGTGGAACCGACGCTCTACACGACTACGATGTTGAAATTGATCCTCCGGCAGTTGAACCAGTCGAACACCGTATTCGGCTCGATTTCATGGCTGGCGGTCCAATCCGCCGCGATCAATTACTGGAGAACTACAACTCTTGGAAGGGCAGTCCTGAGAACGCAGATCCCTGGAAACAGTCAGGGAAGACGAAACCAGTCGGTCTGAAATACGCCGAAGAGACGTGCCGTCGGACGTTCAACGAAGAAGAGCGATACTACGATCTCTTCGAGGATGATCAAGCACTCAGTGAGGCACCTGCGTTTCTCACTCACCGCTTGCGGCAGTGTCGGTCAGCGACAGATCCGGGAAAAGCGCTTCACTCTGAACGCAAGCGCCGTGCGAACTGGTACAGGAAGCTGATTCCCTGGCTCAATCTGTACCAAGTTCTGAAAGAATCGTCGTACGGGACGCTCTTAGAGGGTGTCCTCGGGGCACAGCCAAACGCTGAGGCCCTTACCAGGCAGAACACACTTGTCGGGATGGTTGTCCTCGGAGATGACGATCAAACACCTTCCAAGTATGCCCGATCCCACAACCTCCCAGCGAAGGACGTCATTCGAGAAGCAGACCTGTCCTGCAGTGAGAGCTCTGCGGCAGCACGCCCAAGCGAGTTCGGAATCGAACTCCCGGCACCACTGCTCGTGGGAGAGTATACGACTGGGGGACGGTATCCGTTCATCCCCTGGTCAGATGGCCTTGTCTGTTCGTGTCCATACAAGCACGATCAACCCTGGAGAGTCCTCTGCAAGCACGAATTGCTTGCAGCAGTCGTCGCCGGCGACCAGGACTCCATCTTTCTACCAGTAAATAGAGGACTCGATGTCCCGCATCGGGCTCGACGGTTCGTGAGTCCAAGATTTTCCTCGTCGAGACAAGAGACTAGCTGAGAGGGTTGATAGATCAGCCAAAATTGTGATCGTAGTTAGAGTGTCTGGTTTACTTGCTTTTGTCGTTCCCTGGGTCGTACCCTGCGTCCTGGAGGTTCGAGAGAACGTCGTGGATGGTCTCGAGAGTATTGTGGAGATTTTCTGTGGTACGGCCACTGCTAAGGAACTCGTTACTGTCCGTGTTCTCGACTAGGAGATTAGCATGTGCGACGTCGTTGCGCAGTTCAGTGACTTCGTGGAGTCGAGAGTCTGCACCGCCTTTCGTGGAGAAGCCACAGGTTTGCCAGCAGGTGTCGACGCTGGTGGCGATCGTTTCGATCGTGGAGAATTGAGCGTAGTGGAGTTCGTCTAAGGCGACGTTGGCAGCTTGTGCGTCTTCGTACCGATCTTCGATGTCGTCGAGTTCGTCTGCAGTGACTGGTGTGTTTTTCCAGTCCGGTTTCTTGTCCAGGATGAGTTCGCGGAGGTGTTCTTCGAGGTAGGTGATCCGGTCGAAGAGGTAGATGCGTGCGGGGGCGGTGTTGAGATCGGCGCGGGTGAGGATTCCGGTGACGTGGTTGTGGCCGCCGAGGAAGTAGACGGGTTGCTCGATGAGTGCGGAAAGAACGTCTGTGAACGATGTGTCGCCGCTGATCATGTAATCGATGGTCAGCGGGGTGAGTTGATTCTCCAGGCTGTCACCGCCGTCATCGGTCGTGACGTCGTCTTCGTGAAGGAATCCGACTGGATCGTCGTCAGCGTAGACTGGAGCGGCGTCGTAGCCGTTCTCATCAAGCCACGCGGCGGCGTCGCTTGGTGGCGTGTCCTGATCAAGGTGTTCAACAGAGTGGGTTGCGAGTTCGGCCGCAGTGCAGTTGTAGAGGTCCCGGGGCATGTTGGGTGGTGGGGAGGCAGAGATAGTCAAAATGGGGGAGAGCGCACGACCCGATAGTGGCGAATCTAGCCACTCATGCACCACAAAGTTAATGCCCATTAGACATATATTTGTACTCGATTATGCTCAAAGGGCATTTTGAGTCGGCAGGGGCGAGTATCGAGTACGGTGCTGCTGGCTGTCTCTTCCCCGTCGATGAACTGGATGCGACGGTACTCCAGTACCGAGATGCCCAACTAGCGCTCGACGATGTCGATGGATCCCACGTCATCGTCGTCGCTCCGACGAGCCTCGCAACGAGTTACTTCCTCACCCAGCACGCCCTCACTGCGATCCGTGTCGACAGTCTCCCTACCGCAGTTCGGGATCAGCTCGCCACTGCACTTGACGCTCGCCTCGATACGTTCGAGCTCGTTCAGATCGGCAAGTGGAACAGTAGCAGCTTGAATCACTCACTCGCAGAATTCACGAACGCCTAAACCCCAACGCTTGGACATACGAACCAGACGACTTCTGCAGTCTGTGCGAGCGAAAGTGCGACAGCGTCTTGATATTCGGTGAATGACTCCGCACAGTTGCGTATCCCGCAACTACTGAATCTATCAATCTTCGAGAGAGGATACGACAACTCCTATACAGACCACCGCCTATGACAGGCTGGATATCTCAGGCTACTCCTGATCATTAAGTAGGTTTGTCTACACAGACTATGTATGGCGATTGAGGTCACTCGAACTTATGTTGGTTCTATTCGGAACCACCGGCAGGTCTGCGATGGCCTCGATTCGCTCGGAGACTCCGCCTCGAAGATCTGGAACGTCGCACGATGGACAGCAGACCGAATTTGGGATGCAACCAGCGAAATCCCAAACGAAGGTGTGCTGAAATCGTATATGAAAAACCATTCGTGCTGGAAAGACTTGAACGCGCAATCTAGTCAGAAAGTCATTGAAGAACTCTCTGACGCTTTCCAGTCGTGGTTCGACCTGCGACAGAGAGACCCAGAGGCGAATCCGCCCGGCTACCGCAAACACGGTGACCAACGACCACGTAGTACGGTCACGTTCAAAGAAGACGGATTCAAACACGACCCTGAGAACAACCGCGTCCGACTCAGCAAGGGAAAGAACCTCAAAGAGTATTGGTCAGACTTTCTGCTCTGCGAGTACCAGACCCGCCCTGATATTGACCTTTCGGAAGTCAACAGCGTACAGAATGTTCGTGCCGTCTGGAACGGTGACGAGTGGGAACTGCACTTCGTCTGCAAAGTCAAGCTCGAGACGAACGCTTCAGCAGGCGACGAAGTTGCAGGCATCGACCTTGGCATCAAGAACATCGCCACGGTCGCGTTCCCTGATGAATACGTGCTGTATCCGGGCAACTCGCTCAAGCAAGACAAGCACTACTTCAAGCAGGCCGAGTACGACACTGAAGGTGAGAACGGCCCATCAGAGAAGTCGATGTGGGCACGTCAGAAACTCGCTGACCGCGAGACGCACTTCTACCACACTCTCACGGACACCATCATCACCGAGTGTATCGAACGTGGTGTCGGCACGCTCGCGGTGAGTTGGCCTGAAGACGTACGGGAATCCGATTGGGGCAAGACCGGCAACAAGAAACTGCACTCGTGGGCGTTCGACCGCATCTACCAGTACCTCGAATACAAAGGCGAGATTCGAGGAGTCGATGTGCTGAAGGAAAACGAGTGGAACACCTCGAAAACGTGCTCGCGGTGTGGTGACGCCACAAAGTCGAACCGTGTCGAACGTGGGCTGTACGTCTGCTCGTCATGCGGGTTGGTCGGGAACGCGGATTGTAACGGGGCGGAGAATATGCGCCAGAAGATAACTCCGAGTCCTCACGGTGAGGATAGGAGTAACGGCTGTGTGGCACAGCCATCGACCCACTTGTTCGACCGCGAGAGCGGGACGTTTTGCACGAGAGAGCAAGTCGTGTCGTAGACCGGTAAATATCCCAACTGCAGTACGGGAAGCCGCGCCGTTCACGGCGGGGAGGATGTCACTTCCTGTCCGCTAACGTTCCTTCCTCCGATTATCGCTATGCCAGGCCTCGATAGTTGGTCTCAAGATGATGAATCTCATCAGATAGGTAGTTGGCGCCGGCGTCGAGTTCTCTCTGCTGGCACAGTCACTGTGCTTTCGGCTCTCTCCGGCTGTCTCAACTTCATCAACCCATCTGGGCAGGATGCATCCACTGACCGAGAAACGGGTACGTCCTCGAATCGAGATCCAGGGAGAGACGAGACATCGATCTCAGGAGATGATGGGGTAGGACCTCAGTCCGAGTCAGGGAGCGGTGGTCCATCTGGGTCACCGGACGCAACTCTTGGGGATGAAATTGTTGATGGACCCATCGATAGTCCGGCAACGAATGAGCATCCCTGGATAGAGGACCCCGAGGATGCTCTCCGGCTGGCCGACGTCACTATACACATGGGCTCAGAATGGATTCGTGATTACCTCCAAGTTGAGGACGACGTATTAGCACTGACAGTAGCTGGCGATCAATTCACTGTCGAAGGAAATGCCCATCTCGAGTGGGAGTGCGATACATTCGGCCTTAAACACGTCTTCATGAACGGCCGGGTGGGAGAGATCTACCTCGAACCCGTCGCGAACGATGCTTGCCACACGAACGAGAACAAAGCTGGACGAGGTCCGTGGCTCGCACCATTCTCGGTCACAGGCCGCTTCGACGGTGGACGTCCTGACGCGCTGGAGGTCCATCTCGAAGGACAATTCATACGAGGCGATGGACCTCGTGGTGGTGCCTATACCCGCCAGGAATTCTGATTCAACAGGAGATCAGATCACTGGATCAAGGCTTGCATCCGCGCTGGTTTATCGATCCAAACAGAGTGGAGGAGTCGGACAGAATCTGGCTTCTCCACGAAGTCATGGCAATCAAAAAAGAAACTCAGAACGAATCAGTTCGAGCGGACAGGCGATCGACACTGAAGCGAACAGTCTCTCGGCAGGCAGTGTTCGATAATAGTGGAATCGCCGTCGACGAAAGCCCGGTCGAATCAACCCTCTCGGATCACGGAATCGAACTCGCACCGTCTCGGTCAAGCCGTATTGATATGCCTCGCTGCCGAGGCTTCGTCGATGAGAGACCAATAGAGAACAGTAGCAACGTCACCGAGGGTAATCAGACGGCCCTCTTCGCAACGACAAGCCGTGATCAGCGTACACTGGACGGACGGCTAGCGGCAATTCAGCCGCTTTTCGGCTCGTCCACTACAGGCGGTGACGGAGAATAGTCTGCATGAGGTCGTCGCACATCTCTTCGATGCACGTCATAGTTACCCCACAAAGTCGGCGGAATGCGATTCGTGGGGTAACTTTCTTTGGGGGAGTTCCTTTCGACATCAGTTACTGTCACGACCTCAGCGAGAGAGGCCAATGAGCCAACTGGCACCTACGCGAATCACAGATGCGCTGCCTCCGGAGAAGCTCCTGGGCACCAACCAGCAACGACTGATGCGAGGCGGAATCGCCTGTATGCACGATATCCCAACCGTCCAGCAGTACGTGGCCTACGAGAATCAGCATGAAAGACGACGCTGGGTCCTCAGAATGCTCGCAGAGCGAGCAGCTACGCTACGTGAGTTGGAAACGGACATAGAGCCCAAGGGATGAGATTGTAGGCAGACTGATATTCGTTCCCGACGAATCTGAGTCGTACAACGGAGGATATCAATGGCAGCTCAACCTGGAACTGGCAGTGGTCGCGACTTCGTCACAATCTTCAAAACTGGCTCAGTCGATCGAAGCGAGTATCCCGAACTCACAGATCTACTTCTCGATGGCCGGAATCAGCTTACCACGGAAACGAGCTACCTAGTCAACCGCCTCGGGGTCAAGCCCTGAGGCTTGTCAGTGGACTCTCGCTCTAACTGCGAAGGGCAGTAGGTCGGAATCGACCGTTCGCGTTCAGCGTCCCTGACTTCAGAGCCAGTTGACTGGTGGCCCGTCCAGCACCAGACTTGAGCCAGTGCTGGACAAGACGCCACCCGATATTCCGGGCGGCGTTGTAGTCGGCGTGCAGTTCTTTCCCACACTTCAGACACTCGAACTCATCACCGTCGCGGTTGGCTTCGTGCGTGAATCCGCACTTACCGTGACTGCATCGCTGACTCGTATAGGCAGGCGAAACGTCATCCACATCGATGCCTTCTTCTTCGGCTTTGTATTCGACGTGTTGTTGGAGTTCGCGGAACGCCCACTGCTGGAACTTGCTGGCGTTCGAGATACGCTCGCGGATATGTTTCAGGTTCTCGAACCCGATTGCAGTGCAATCGTTCTCTACGGCTTCACGGACGATAGCCTTCGACACGCGGTGGAGGTAGTCGGCGCTCCACCGTGCGAACCGCGAGCCGATGCCCTTGATAGTGAGGTGTGCGGAGCGAGTGCCCGTCTGTTGCAGGTTACCGCGCCGACGCTCGTACTCGTCGCGCTTGTGGTTAAGGTGGTCTGCGTTGCCATAGAATGCTCCCGTACTGGTGACAGCGAGGTAGCCGTCCACGTTTAAATCGACGCCGAGAACCACTCCGTTCTCGGTCTGCTCGTCGCCAGAATCAGCAGACGAAGGTTCGACTTCTTTCTCGACTGCGACGTGGAGGTAGTACGTGCCGTCCCGTTCGTGGAGCGTGGATTCCTTGCGTTCCCACTCTGGCGTCCAATACTCCGCGAACGGTGTGCCCTCGTCGTCTTCGGGCATGACGAACTCGGCCGTCACGCGGTCGTCCACGGTGGCGAGGGTGACGTGGTCGTCGTGGTAAGTGATGGTACGCCCGTTGTACACGACGACGCTTCCACGAAACTCAGGCTTGCTGGCTTTCTTGCCGTCCTCGAGAATACGGTCTTTGCAGTTGCCGAGTGCGTCTGCGGCGAGGTTGCGGGCGGATTGGACGAGACTGGCTTGCAGACTGGTTTGCTCCCGAACGTCAGCGTAGGTTTGGCCGTGGAGCGTGTTCTTTGTGTCCTCGATCTGGGTAGGGTCGTCGCTCCATCCAGTGTTTGCGACGTACTGAGCCGCTTGTCGGAACTGCTCGAACGTCTCATCGAGAACGCTATGGGCGTCCTCGGGAACGTCGAGCTTTACTTGGATGTTGCGGACGACCTCCATGCTTCATTAGTACTGTTGAATATACTTGAAAGTATTTATTAGGAATGGTGGGGAGTCGGCCATGCTATCGTGCGTGGGTTGTGTCATCGAGTGTTGGCTTCCTCCCTGACCTCAAGGGTCGGGGTATCCGCCTCGCAATCTCTATGAAATTCGGAGACGAGTCACACCGCAGTCTCACACCCTTCGATGTTGCCTCACTCCACGATGTCCCAGCGTACCCGTTACCAGAGACTGCACTGGATTCCCTGCCTGCTCACGTTCGAGCAGAACTCGAACAGCACGGTGCCATCCAGATGGTCGCCTCGTACGACTCTGAGAACCACCTGTTCGAAGAAGTCAATCTCGCTTGGGACGACCAGGACTTCCTCGAACGAGTCACGGAACTAATCGCCGGGGAACTCTCGCTTCACGAGGCTGTCGACTGGGTCGTCGTCGTCGAGGAAGCAGAGCGGTTCACTGTCGCCCAGTGGGCCGAAATCCGAGGTGTGACCGGAGATGCAGTCCGGTCGAATATCAACGCTTCCCGTGAGAAGTTGCTCGCGGGATCTGACTGAGCTTTGAAATTGAATACCGGCCCATACAGGATTATTCGAATTAGTCAAGAACTCAAAAAAAGAAGGGGATATATTAACCACGGATGAATCAATCCGAACATCCCTACCCATTGGAAAGCCACCTATGTCCCTAAAACGGAGTTCATCATGATATACGTGACCTATACACTAAAGTGTCTATAGAATATACCGTATTAATCTGAATAGCTTTGTACTTCAACAACAGCACTGGTTGATGAATGTTATTTGATTAGATGTCTTCAGATACTACGCCTACAGAGTGGGAACAGCTCACAGAAGGAAGGAAACGAGTCGCGGCAGCTATCGCGTTCCTAATTGGGACAAGCGAATTCAAGAGAAGTAAATTAGAAGAAGTGGCGCAAGATTCACACAATATCGGAGCGTACGTAGGTAATTCAGAAAAATTATATACTTCTTTACAATATACCAACCTTCTTAATGCACTTGTCGAAGAAAACTATCTGGAGAAAATCCATCAAGGGGGTCAAAGGGTGTTGATTATCGATTACGGAGGCGATGAATCAACTGCAGTCCCTGCAGGAGATCTCTCCGGACTTCGAGAAATGACGCGAAATGCTTTGAAGAGGAATAACCGTCAACTCTCTTTAGTAGAGGAAATAGATTTCACCAATCTAAGGGAGATTGTAACACAAGTCAACGAAGCCGTAGGGTCAGACATTTTCGCCATCTCAGGCGACCCCTCAGTGTATCAAATGGCCGATGTCGCAGCTGAAAAAGTAATTTCTCAACAATCCCCAAACATCCCTCGTTCTATTGTCCGAGCTACGCTATTCTACGAATACCCCACAATAAAAGAGGGAACACCAAATTACCATCTTGAGGCCACAGTCGAAGAAGTTGATGAGCCAACACCCAGACTGATCGTGTATGATGATGGATCGGCGGTCGATGAAATATCAATGAGTGGAACTACCGCAGAGGAATTGGGGAACGTTCGATTAAACGAGACGTTTGATCTCGTATTGGGGCCTGATGAAACTGTTCTCCTCATTACTAATCCAGGACGCAAAGAGGAAGTTCAACAAATGATAAATGAGACGATGGTTCAGTTTGAGGAAATTTTTCTTGAACCACAAGAATGGGGTGTCAATAATGAGTGAAACAATTGAGGCGCATATTTTGAATGTGGGACTAGGTAGTAGTAATCTATTTGTTTGCCCTGACGGCGACGTTGGAGTAATTGATATTGAAGGAGGATCTCTAGGCAAACGGATATCCAGATCAGCTACGCAGTATTTAAAGAAATATATAACTGAAGTTGTCAAAATAAACTCTGCTAGCACTGAGATCCCGAAACTCTTTGGGACACACTCTGATATCGACCATTTCGGTCATACCGAACTTTTGGAGCAACTACCGATCCAGTCCGTATATTTTCCGACCCAAATAAGAACAAAGAACCAAGTTAGCCGAGGGATTGCTGACACGCTCGACGAGGTAATGGCTGCGGGTTACAGCCCTCGAAAGCTGTCCAACACATATTCAGAGGACTTACTACCAGACAGCAATGCGAAGATGTACGCCGTTTCTCCACCTTCCAACCCATCCTCACCGGTGAATAAAAATGACAACAGCCTCTGCCTCATATTTTCATATGAGGAGAAGACGATCCTATTCCCTGGAGATATTGAAGAACGTGGTGTAGATTGGGTCACAAGCGATACAAGAACAAAAGGAATCGATTGTCTGGTCGCACCTCATCATGGGAGTGGTACAGTGGATTATTCATCGCTGCTCGAACACTGTGATCCCGACTATATATTTGTCTCTAGCGCACACGAGTACCACGATAAGAGGTATGACCACCCAAGTAGGAAATTCTTGAATGATGCTAAGAGGTACGGTTGTGAAGTGTTTTGGACTGCTGTACATGGTAACATCGTCGCAACCACAGATGGCTCTGAATGGAGGGTGAAGTCACAGCAAAACTATTCGACAGATCCTGACAAACTAGGCGACTGTGCCGTAGATGAGGCCGACCTCTGTGCGTTCGATGATGCACTGGTGAGCGGTTACCCAGAAAGTTTCTAAGTTTCGATATATTTGGAATCCTCTCCATGAATTGATGGCCATGTTCTCTATTCGGGATTTCTAACGTTATTAATGGTTCTACCGTTGCTGCTGTTGTCGATATCGCCGGCTCTGAATTTTATCGCTCTGAAGAGCGTGGAGGAGCGAACGGTTGCATTCGTTCTCCCACCTCACTCCACATGGCAGTCACAGACTCATCCTCAATCCAAGAAGGCGAACAGAGTCCGATAGTCGACGACCGCGATCGGCGGGCTCGTGAAGAACATATGGACGTAGCGCTGCTCCGGCAGGGTGGCCTCTACGAAGTCCAGTCGGAATCAGGCGCGCGATACGAAGTCGACCTCCTGGACAGACAGTGCAACTGTCCCGACGGGGAAAACCCGTCTACTCCGAGCCCATGCAAGCACGTCAGGCGGGTTGAGTTAGAATTAGATGGTGGTCGTATTCCGCGTCCAGATGGACGCCTTCCGCAGCGAAGTGACGGTAGACAATCTGAACCCGTACTCAGGGACTCCGGGGTGCGATTCAAATCACATCTTCTCTCGAAGATCCAGTGTCGAGAGAAGGAGCTCGCTCATCTGGATGCAGAGAGACAGGCTCTCCAGTTCGTGTACGATGTCATCGAGGAAATCTCAGAAGGGGATGACTTCGATTTGAAAACAGCGTTGTCCGAGGAATACGGGCCAGCGAGTCAACTGTAAGCCTCTTACTTGGAGATCTCTTCGTCGTCCAGTTCTTCGTTGGCGAACTCGATCAGTTTCTGCAGTCGGTCGTTGAACTCGTCCTCGAACTCAGTGTGGAGCGCGTCATCGTACATTCGAAGAGTACGCCCAAGTCCAATCGCAGCGAGCCAGTCTCGGAACTGATTGCTGTTCATTTCGTCGACGGACATACTCAATGCACCTGTGTTTGAGCCCGCCGCCCAGAGAAGGAGAAGGTCGAGGTCGTTGACCATCGCGAGTCGAGCGAAGTCTGCAAAGGCAGCACTCACCTCTCGAGATAGCTGCGTGTACGAGACTGAATCACGGTCGAGTTCTCGTTCCCCGTTCAGTAGCTCATTGACGTACGAAAGCGAACGCACTGACAGGAATCCGTCTCTATCGACTGCCATCGGTGGATCGCTCTCCGATTCAGCGATCTCCGATAATGCCTGTCCACAAGAGCCACAGTAATGATGAACCGCTTTGACCCGGCTCCCGCAATTCGGGCAGTAGGGCATACTCTGGGATTCGAGCTATAGGTACTGAGACTTTGCTGAGCGTCCTCTCAAAAACATCCCGACTATACAGAAAGAAACTGGAGAGACACGGACTCTGACTCAGTTCTCTCTCGAGAATTGCTCCCGGAAGAGTTCCTTTCCGTCGGACATAAATTCGGAAGGCTTGACGACGTTGTCATTGAAAAAATACTCCTCGGCGGATCGGCCAATGGCCCACGTTGTCCCGAATGCTACAGCTGCAGAGATAGCGGTTCCACCAACTGGAATTACCTGAATCATGGTTCTCGCCAATCCACGTGCACCGACGCCAGCTACACTTGACGCTCCCATCGCACTCAGATAGTCGGAGACCGTTGACCACTCCAAGTCACGGCACGATGCCGCACCGAGGAACGCGACCAGAAGAAGTTGAATCCCGGTCAGAATCGCAAAGTCGGCGACGGGCATCGGCGCTGCACCAACTCCGGCTGCCCCAACAGACGTCTCCCAGGTTCTACTGCGTGCCCACCGCCGCATCAGTTCATCCCTCTGTTGTGCTTGAAAGAACTGGAGCTTGGCTTCAGCTGGCAAAAAATCGCCGATCAGCCATGAGATGTTATCGACATTCCAATACGAACCCTCCTTGAGACAGACCGGAACCGCTCCAATATGCGTCTCCGAATTGAACTGATACCCCAGATACGGCTTATCCCTATCAAACGGCTCCTTCTCGTGCTCT
This sequence comes from Haloarchaeobius amylolyticus, assembly GCF_026616195.1. Lineage (NCBI taxonomy): Archaea > Methanobacteriati > Methanobacteriota > Halobacteria > Halobacteriales > Halorubellaceae > Haloarchaeobius > Haloarchaeobius amylolyticus. The sequence goes on along the minus strand of NZ_JANHDH010000004.1, from coordinate 4,112 downwards.
TCGAGAAGATCATCAGCCACGAAATTCAGGGTGCTGTAGATATCCTCTTGTAACGAAAGATTATCCTCCGGCGGCCAGTCACCTCCCGGCGACATGTGCGTGTCCACCTTATTCACACAATAGATAACTGGCGGGAAAAGTGGGCCCAATTGATTCCGTAATTTCTCAACAGCTTCGAAATCATCTTTTCCTGCTCTTGCCTGATCTGGAGTAATAACATGAAGCAGAACATCAGGTCGATATTCGCGTAAATCTCGTTCCATCATCGACACAGTATCTGCGGGGACGTCTCCATCCGGACTAACGCTTTCAAATAGCCCTCTTGAGTCGACAACCTGCCAGTCAGCATATCGTTCTGGGAATGAAATATCATAAATTTCAGACTCCACTGTCGTCGGCTTAATATCCCCAACATCGGTCACAGTCTGATTGGCTAAGGCATTGATCAGAGACTATTTTCCAGCACCAGATCTGCCGAAAACATAGAGTCGGGGCGGACGAGACTCTTCGATCTCCTCAACGAACCCGAGCCGGTCCATGACTTCATTTACAATTTTCTCACTGTTTTTATCACTTGCAGGCACCTTATCTACAATCTCTTCCAAGTTTGATTTCAGATTAGATAGTTTTTCGTGATCAAGCGCCATACCACTACATGTCTGAGGGGGTCACCTTCAAGCTACCTGCCAAACACGGAGTGTCCTGCCGTAAACCGCCTTTGTGATTCTGTCTAAGGATGTCCTGAAGTAGTATACACCCTGCTAAACATTGTCGCCCTCTCTGGAAATTGAATCAACTTCGTCGAGTGCCTCAGTCGCCACATCTCCGAGTTCCCCGGCCTCAATGTGAGAGTACCGCTCGCGAACCATCTCTTCGGAGTTATCCAGATATCGAGCAGCGACGGTATATCCAAAGGCTCTGACAAGGACCTCACCCATCCCGCGCCGGCCACCGTGGGGCGCGAGATAGTCGTGTTTCGGATGGTCAATGTCGATCTCTCCGTCCTCAGAGAGTCGCTGGAGAATCGACCGTGCGCCGTCCGTCGTGATCGACGGCGGCTGAATATCCTCATCGAGCGCCAGCAGGAGGTCACGAGCGTACGCCTCACGACGGTCAGTGATTTCCTCTGGACGTTTCCCTCGGTCGGCGAGTTCATCCTGGACGAGTCCTGCGAGCGTCCGTTGGTCGAAAGTCGGAAATACCGGCCAGCGCTCCGTCGGTGGGTCCATCAGCTTGCGATAGCTCCGCAGCGGCGAGATCACCGGGTCAGGGAGACTAGCGGCGTCCCACTGCTGTTTCTTCCGATAGACGTCCATACTCCCGTCGTCAAGGGAGAGGTCCTCCCAGCGGACGCCGCGCCGGCGCGGGTCGTTCGGGTCACGGAGAAGCTCACCGACGCGAACGGCGGTGTACGCAAGGACGAACACCAGAGCACGGTCGCGAGTCACCTTCAGCGCCGCGTAGTGCGTTCGCTGCTTGTCGAGGGGGTCAGTGTCCTCCGGGAGTGTCGTGTACGTCTCGATAGCGTCACGGGCTCGCTCGTCGACGTGACGGGTGAGTGCGTGGCGCTGTTCGGACGTCCAGGCCTGCTGGTCGCCGGGCTTGCGACCGTCGTCTTCAGGGAGCGGCGCCATCGCACTCGCCCGCTGTGCGTAGTGCGCTTCGAGATACCCCTCGTTGACGCACCAGCCGCACCACGCGGAGATATAGCGATAATAGGTTTGTACGGTATTCTGCTTGAGTCCGCGATCTCCACTGAGATGCCGGGCGTACTCCCGGAAGACGCGTTCGTCGAGGTCCTCGAAAGCGGGCTCCCGGTCGACATCGTCGGGAACAATCCCGGTCCAGTCGTCGTCGCCGCGCTCGCCGGCGGCCCACTCAGCAAACCGCTCCAGCTCGCGTGCAGCGTTTCGTCGATAGTTCCCGCCGTCGCCACCACGACCCTTGCCCTTGTCCTGGAGATACCGTTCAAAGGAGCTCGCAAGCGACCGATCAGTGCGTTCTCGTGGTGTCATGAGTCCTCGTTCCCGTACTGGTAGGTCGGACGGACATCCTCGAGGAGCGCTTCGATGATCTCCCAGAGGACCAGCGAGGGGTCTCGTGTTCGAACGTGATTCCCCAGCGATCTTCCTCATCGTCGGCTGAGTACTGGAAATGCGTTCGTCCGAGATCTGGATGGTCTTCGTCCTGGTGCCAGCCAGCGTGAAATCCCGTGTTCGGGTCGGTGTAGTTGATACGGAACCAATCGTGTGGGTCCTGTCGATACCACTTGATGGACAGTTCCGGCGACTCAGGCCCTGTCGAAGGGGCAAGGCGGGCTGGATCAAAACGGGCCCGCAACTGCTTGGCCTCGATATCATCAGGAACGAACTCGACCGTCGTGATCTGTGGCACGCGGTCGAGAACATCCCGCTTCAGCTGGGCGTAGAGGTTTGCGTTCGGGTCGCCACCGGGATGCGGGACCGACATCCGTCAGCTACTGGCCTCGGCAGGCTCGTTTGTTGGAGTGAGGAAGTCCCACTCGCGGATGGCGAAGCCGACGATGTCGATGCGACGCTGGAGGTGTTCCCACTCGCGGGCGATCTCACGCCGGCGGTCTTCTTCGTCGGCGTCGAGCCCCTCCTCGGCGAGCGTTCCGCGAAGCTGGTTCGGTGACTCGACGTCGAATTCGTCCTCCCAGTCGCGGATCTGCGCCTTCATATCGGCGAGCCGGTCCGTGAGTTCCTCGACAGTGTGCCCGCTATCCCGGAGGCGCATCGCTTCCTGCATCGCCTGGCGGCGGTAATCAGGGTAGTACGTCGTGTGCGTTCCGCTCTCGTCACGGTGGAGGATACCATCGTCGACGAGTCGTTCGAGGACGCGCTTGGTCGGCTCGTGTGACCAGCCCGCTTCGGAGGCGATCCAGTTTGCCGTCCGCGGCTCCGACAGCTGCCGGGCGGCCATCCGCACTCGATCTTCACCCGTGGTCTGGCGCTCCATCAGCCCCTTGGCGTTCGATTCGTCTTCGGTCATATGGTACCGTTCACACTCTATCTCCATATAGATTGAGGGCATTCGTTCTATATCGAACTGCTGGGTTCCGCTTGTTCTTCGACGGAGCTGAGCGGAACCACAAAAACTTGAAAACCGGTCTCGGCGGCTCTACCCTGGGGGAAGCGCCGTTCTGAGCCGATTGCATTATTCGTGCTTACCGGACGGCGTCGGGGTACTTCAAAGTGGTCGTGATTATTGGCATAATCAGGACCACTTGTTGTACTTGAGCCATCGGGAGAATTCGGGGGTCTAGAGTCTCTTAGCGTCGGAACTCCGCATTACAGTAGAATGTATATTGTATATCGCTATACAAAATCTCGGGCCTGGGAAGTTGAGACTACACGGGCTAAAGGACCGCCAGGATGCACGATTTCAGCCGAACCAACGAACTCGACCCGCTTCAAACTCGGGTCGAGACACCTATTCCAGTTAGTCGTCCAACTCGAACTGATTATTTAAAGGAATCAGCCCAGCGCTGCCGCTCTTCAGTTGTTTTGAACTTCGACAAAAATGGTCATCGATACTCTGAGATCGTTCGGTATGGAACGTAATAGCCGATCTCATCGATCCACGTCGAGAGCCACTCGTCAGCAGTGGCTTCATCGATCTTCCCAGCATCGATTGCAGCCAACAGAACGCCAACCGACCCGACGACAGTCACGCCTTGGTCTTTCGCAAACGACCGAGCATCTCCGTCGTCAGTCAGCAACCGGCCGTCGTGTGCGTCCGCGAGAGCGAACGCCTGTGCTTCACCAGGGTCGAGATGGCCACTAACAACCGCCTCCCTGTTTGCGACCGTATCCGAAATCGTCGCGACTGGGATTTCGTCGTCGAGTGTATCGAGCGCTGACTGAAGATATGGATGAGCAGCAACGCCATTTTCGAGTTCCTCGCGGACAACTGGAACTGCGCAGATTCCAGAGAGTCCTGCAACCACCCACAGCTGGTCGAGATACGCAAAATTCGAGAGGACAGTCGTGTTCAGGACGCTCGGATTCGGTGGAATCCCGTCACCTGTCATTTCGCACGCGACTCCTCGTCATCCGAGTCTTCATCATCGAATTCCAGTTCTTTCGCTG